>JABDCU010000001.1:0-105391 GCA_013287965.1 Candidatus Omnitrophota bacterium
TCCTAATGGGAATTGACCGCTGGAACGCGAAAAAAAAGAGCCATGCGCATCATTAAAGAAGGAGGTAAGTAATGGAATTAATAATTTTAGTTGCTGTAACCATGTTTGGTTTGGGGGCGTGGATGCAGTGGTCACGCAAACATCATCCATTGAAATAAATATAAGAGATCGCTTCGTCACTGAAAAATACTCCTCATAGTGCGATTATTGTACCAAAAAAAACTTCCTTTGCAAATTTCTTAACTCCCTGCCGAAAAACAAGTTACGTGTTTAAATAATAGGGCGCTGTCCCTTATTATTAAGACCCTGTTATTGGCGGCGGGAACGCCTCAACGTTGCCCTTGACACGCTCGATGACAGATGTTAAACTCCAAATATGAAATCTGAACGCATTGAAAAAATCAAAAGCCGATTTAAACATGAATGGCTTTTGATCAAAATTGACCGCATGGATGTCCGCTCGACCACCCCGGTCAGCGGCCATTTGATCGCCCATAGCCCCTTGCGCGATGAAATTTACAAAAAATCCATCCGTTCTAAAGGCATTACTCTTATTGACTATTCGGACAATGTTCTCCCCAAAGGTTACGCCGTAGCTTTTTAATGACATTATGGCCACAATACCATTTAAAACTAATGACGCGGTTATTGTCGTCAATGTTCTTGTTCGCGGATCCAAAAACGGCAAGCTCATTAAAATGGTCGTTGATACAGGTGCCAGCATCACCAGTATTCCCTCCGATATTGCTTTAGCCATCGGGATCGATCCCTCCAAGTCAACTAAAAGGATCGAGATCATCACAGCCAGCGCGACGGAATATGTCCCTGTCGTCATTGTCCCTTGTGTCCAATTCCTTGGTTTCACTCTTAAGAATGTTGAAATCGCCTGTTTAAACCTGCCTCCCCGGAGCACCGTATCCGGATTATTAGGCTTGAACATTTTGAAAAAATTTAACTTGTCTTTCAATTTTCGACAAGGCCTCATCGAAATCGAATAATCCCCTGCCTCAAAATTGTTCTCCCCTCTTCTCATTGCAAGTTGACCTCCACGGTGGTGCCGGTGATCGTCAATCTTGCGGACCCGCCTGAATCAGTGATGGACGAGCCGATGCCGATATTCCCGGTGACCTGCAGCGGCTCATTCGGCGACCAGGTGCCGATGCCCACGTTGCCGTTGGTTACGGTCAGCGCGCCTTGCGGGGTGCTGGTACCGATACCGACATTGACATTGCCGTTGGTGGCGTAGATGCGCAGGCCGGACCACGTCCATCCGCCGCTGGCGGCATTGGCCATCCAGGTGCCGTTGCCGTTATTGTCCGAGGTGAGCACATAGCCGTTGACCGGTGAAACGTTCATCGTAAAGCCCGTCACCCGCGCGGTGCCGGCCACGTCCAGGGTCTTGCCCGGAGCTGTTGAGCCGATACCCACATTACTTGCAAAATATGAAACGCCGTTATTGACATATACGCCGTAGTTATTTGCTGACCCTCCGGTGGCATTAAAATAACCCGCGTAGTTGTTTGTCGTGGCCCCGGTGGCGTTGAAGGCCCCGGCGTAACCATTCGTCGAAGTACCCGAGTTGGTAACAATAATTGATCGATTTGTTCCACCTGAATAACCTGAACTGGTTATTGATAAAGTATCGGCAGTTGATCCTTTGATCTCAAGCTCGGCGACCGGGCTGGTTGTGCCAATGCCAACATTGCCATCATTGAGCGAGTCCAGCAGCACATTATCATTATGATCAATTTTCAATGGGACATGTCCGCTGGTATCATCCTGGACCTCAAAATTACCTTCTCTTTGGGTCGCAACTACTGATTGCACGTCCCATTGCTTGCCGGATGTATTTGTATTATTTAAAGCAATTCGGGCTGCAGCATTGGTAGAATTAACTCTTATCTGATTATTAAGGGTATTTGTCACATCGAGCAGGGCCCCCGGTGCTGTCGAGCCGATGCCCACGTTGCCGGCGCTGTCAATCCGCATTTGCTCATTGCCTGCCGTACCAAAAGTTAAAGGAGAACTTGCCACTTTATTAAAAATACTAAATCGGTCATCGGAACCTGTTGGATATCCAACGAAGGCAATTTCCGTACCAGATGAATTTTGATAATCAATCGCCTGATTGCCCGTAAAGGCAGACGACTTTTGTAAGATCATGGCAAAACTGCCGTTGGCAGGAGCGGTCACATGGAACGCCGCCCTTGGCGCCCAAGTACCGATGCCCACGTTGCCGTTGGTCACGGTGAAGGCGCCTTGAGGCGTAATCGTCCCGATGCCGACATTGCCTGCGCTGGTGATCTCCATAAGATTGGTTTCTGTTATTGTAGTTCCCGCTGTTCCACTGACGGCATTTTTGAAGGTGAACGCTCCGCCGCTTAAATTCAGGTGCGTGGCCGCGGCAGTGTTTATATAATTCCATACCCCGACGTTGAAATCCATATTAGTGGTCATGTCCGCGCTATCGCCTGCCGCCTGGCCTGAAAAAGCCGCGTAGGTGCCCAGCTGAACAGCGTCCCAGTTGCCCCATGCCGCAGTGCCGTTTCCAGCGTTGATCGCCATCGCCGTACCGTTGGTATTAAGAGTAAGCGCCGGGGTGGTAAAGGTACTGCCGCCTGCCGCGGTTGACGGGGTGATCTCAAATGCGCCGCTGACATAACTGTTGGTGGAGATCTGCCAGTTGGTCTTGTTGTTGGATGGCGTTATTTTCATGGTGAATGATTGGTTCGCGGAAGGCGCGGTCCCGTAAACCACATTGACCGGGCCTGTTCCATAATTATAAGTTTGACCGGTGGAAGTTATGTCTCCGGAGCTATCAACTGTAAGACCGCCATTGCCTACTGTCAGCAACTGGGTCGGTGCCCAGGTGCCGATACCGACGTTGCCGTTGGTCACAACCAACCCGCCTTGCGGGGTTGAAGTGCCGATGCCGATATTGTTACTTCCCGTCGTGGAGTAGACAAGGCCGGTGCCTGTGGTCCATCCGCTTAAGCCTCCTGCTGTTGACCAGGTCACGTCCCCGGTGCTGTCCGTTGCTGTCAGCACATATCCTGGTGCCGCACCCTGCCCGCTCACCGCCAAGCCCGTCGATCGCACCGTGCCCTGCACGTCCAATTTTTGGCCGGGATAGCTTGACCCGATACCGACATTACGGCTTGAACCAAGGACGGTTATAGCAGGTGTCGTATAAGAGGAACCACCTGTAGCAGTAGAAGGTGTGATCTCGAAACCATTATCAATATTAGAGTTTGCGCCGATACGCCAATTGTATTTGGTGCCTTCGGAAAGTGACATCGTCAATACGTTCCCTATGCCGGCGGCAGAGGCGCTTAAATTAAGTATCCCGACCGGAATAATCGTCCCGATGCCTATGTTGCCGCCGCTGGCGATAAAAAGACTTGCGGAATTGCTGTTGTTTGTTTCAAACCCGATATTCGAGCCTGAGATGACTGACTTGATCAAAAGATCACTGCCGTTTAGCAGTCCTGAACCAATATCGTCATCTGCGCCAATGTTGGCTACTCTTGTAGTTCCACCGGCATGGTTTATATTGATCTCGTTGCGGCTGGTGACCGAGCCCGCTACATCAAGAGCTGAACCAGGCGTTGTCGTCCCGATGCCGATGCTGCCGGCTTGGGTGATCCGTAAACGTTCAGCTTCATTGGTTTCCAAAACCAACGGGCCGCCGGAAGCTGTACCTAGTTCCATCCCGTTGGTATTTTCACTTTCAATATTTGGGGCCCCGCTAATGACCCGGTCCGTCCCCCAGATCAGCAAAGAAGGATTTGTCAAAACCAACCGAGCATTGCTTTGTATGATACCGTTGACATCCAGGGCCGCCCCTGGACTTACGGACCCGATACCGACGTTGCCGCTAAAGTAATCCGAACCTTCACCGTTCACATATACGCCGTACTTATTGGTCCCGGCAAAGGCGTTTAAATACAAGCCGTAAGAATTGGTGACCTCCGAATTCCCAACAGTGTCCGCGTAATAGCCATAGTAATTATTGATCGTACTGGCACCGTTATTCACAACCGGCGCCTTGGCGTAGAAACCATAGACATTACCAAAGCTGCTCGGGCTTCCTCCATGGCCAACATGCGACTCAGCTTGAACGCTAATAGTATTATCAAGAGTGCTGTCGGTATCATAGGCATCAACATAAACACCGATCCCATTCGAGACATCCAGCTCTGGTATCAAGTTGAGGCCAATCGAAGTTGAGACCGATGAACGGCTGCCTAAAGCATTGGTATCGCCCAAGCCGAAAATATTCCCACTCACAACAAATTTTGCGCTTGGCGCCCATGTGCCGATCCCCACGTTACCGTTGGTCACGACAAGCCCACCCTGCGGGGTGCTGGTGCCGATGCCAATGTTATTGCTTCCCGTCGTGGAATAGACAAGTCCGGCAGCCGTGGTCCAGCCGCTTAAGCCACCTGCTGTTGACCAGGTCACGTCCCCGGTGCTGTCCGTTGCTGTCAGCACATATCCTGGTGCCGCACCCTGCCCGCTCACTGCCAAGCCCGTCGAGCGCACCGTGCCTTGCACATCAAGCATCTGGCCGGGAGATACCGAGCTAATACCCACATTGCCGCCAGTAACTATCAAAGCTCCATTAGAGATATTAAATGTTCCTATGCCAACATTCGTAGCAACTAATACACCGCTATAATTTCCAGTTGTTCCAACTCCTACACCAACAACGCCCGTCGAAAGACGGGAAAATGCTGTATCCGTGGTCGATGGTACATTTGTATTCGTGGAAGACCACCCAAATTTTGCCGTATTTATCATCCGAAATTCTTCTGAACCGCTGGTTGTCCTGAAAGCGAATGCTTGATTAGCTGTGTTATAACGAGCTATTGTTAAGGTGTCTTGACCGGCTGCGGCATTATAAGCATCAGAATACAGTGAAACGCCCGTACCTGCGTTAAGCCCATCTATAACCATAGCTCCTGCCACTTGAAGTTTTTGACTCGGGTTATTTACCCCGATACCCAGGTTGCCGTTCATCACTATCAGCGCCCCCGCCGGTGACCAAGTGCCGATGCCCACATTGCCGTTGGTCACGACCAGGCCGCCTTGCGGGGTGCTGGTGCCGATGCCCACATTGCCAGTCTGTGTTGCCAAAATTGTTTGTCCTCTCGTCTCCAAGCTTTTGTAGGGAGACCCTCCCCTTGTTCCAACTTCAACGACATACCCGTTATCCACAATGTTGTAGTTTGCCGCTTGAGAATCTTTATAAACCCCAAAAACCCCTGGTCCGTCGTTGCGGACAAGGAATGCCTGTTCATTAGTGGAGGTATTAGCACCTATGGCAATATTACCCATTACATCCAATTTATACCCCGCTGTCCATGTGCCGATGCCCACATTGCCGTTGGTCACGACAAATCCGCCTTGCGGGGTTGAAGTACCGATGCCGACATTGCCGGTATCAAGAACGCTAAGTCTGCTTGTACCACCCACCTGTAAATCCATCAATTTTGAATTAGCCCCTGCGCTTGTGTCCGTTGAATTGACTAAAAATGAAGTGTATGTCCCTCCGCCTGCTAACGTTGGCTCAATGCTGAAAATGGGGATCGTTCCACCTGTAGTAACGTACTGCCTGAACCTATAACCTTGAGTGTTTTGGATAGTCGAAGCATCACCGGCATCCAATACATACGTCACTCCGGCAGAACCGCTACCGTTAGCAGGGTTTAGCTGTATCCTTCCGCCGATTATCGCTCCGGTAGTATCTACCGCAAATTGACTGACACTTGGGGTTGCGTCTTTGAAATTTATAAAATAACCTGTGCCGCCGCTGGCATTAGTATTGCGTTGGCTATAGAGAACGGTATTACCATTGGCATTTTGCCTCACATCCAAATAACCCTGAGGCACCCACGTGCCAATGCCCACATTGCCGTTGGTCACCACCAAGCCGCCTTGCGGGGTGCTGGTGCCGATGCCGATGTTATTGCTTCCCGTCGTGGAGTAAACGATCCCCACAGCCGTGGTCCATCCGCTTAAGCCGCCGGCTGTTGACCAGGTCACGTCCCCGGTGCTGTCCGTTGCTGTCAGAACATACCCTGGCGCCGCACCCTGGCCGCTCACCGCCAAGCCCGTCGAACGCACCGTGCCTTGCACATCCAGCGTCTGGCCGGGCGATGCGGAGCCGATACCGACATTCATATGAATGCTGGTATTAAAAGGCATGAATGAGGCGGCCGCCACAGGCGTCAAAGCCAGCAGCACCCCAAGACCCAAGATTATTTTACGCACGGTGTTCATAAAGATTTCTTGACATCACCCTTCAAAGACCTGCCCTTTTCAAACATTGGTCCCCTTAATTCTGTTACTTACAGCAATTAACATACGCCGTATAACCTGCACTGTTGCAAGTTATCCCTTGCCCGCTCATTTGCACGTCACCGGAAGTGGTGCCGTTTGATACATAGCATGACCACTTGATCATCACCTCACCGGCACTGCAAGACGCACTGCCGGCGCCGCTCCTTATCGTGCAGGTCCAGTTTGTTGGAGTAGAACCCGCGGCATCCACATACCCCTTAGCCGCCGCATCAGTGAACGCCGTGGATGTGGCAAGGTCATTGTTGTGTCCCTTAAATTCAATTTTTCCTAAGATATCTCTCTTGTCAATGAGGCCAAACCTGGTTGCATCCAAGCTGCCGGAAACCTGATTACCCATGATGAGATAGGTGTTTTCCGGAAGCACGGGATAGCTTTTAATATAAAGTTCAAGCATCCGGATATTAGACCGGGAGATTTGATAAAATTCGCCCCGGGAATTCTTTAAGGGCTTATCATCAACCATGATCCGCCAGCTGTTTTGGTCCTTATTTTCCTTAAGATTCCACCTGTCCCTGCCAACTGCCTTAACGAGCTTGATAATAGGCGCGTCACGACCCGTGTATTTGTAGGCAATGATGTCCCCCCTTTCGACTGGATGGCAGTTATAGTATCCATAAACTAACTTTACCGTCTCACCGGGATAGATCAAAGGAGCTAAAGAATATCCACGCACCTGTTTTAATTCAACCGTGGTAATGCAGCTGCCGGAATTGTCCCCCAGCGGCTTGCCCTCTTGCGCCTTGATGGGAGTGACTCCTGAACCAAAGCACAAGATAAATAAGATTAAGAAAGTCCTTAGTCTTTTTAATTTCATACTATTTATCCCAGAAATTTGTCATTAAATGTGTCCGTCACCTTTATTATTTACAACAATTAACATATGCCGTATAAGCCGCGCTGTTGCAAGTTATGCCTTGTCCGCTCATTTGCGCGTCACCGAAAGTGGTACCGTTGAGTACATAGCATGACCACGTGATCATCACCTCACCGGCACTGCAAGACGCGCTGGTATTGCCACTCCTTATCGTGCAAGTCCAGTTTGTGGGAGTAGCAGCCGCGGCATCCACATACCCCTTAGTCGCCGCGTCAGTGGACGCCGTGGGTGTGGCAAGGTTAACGATCTTTTGACTGCCCATGTCCAGCGCGCCGGCCGGCGCCCAGGTACCGATACCTACGTTGCCGTTGGTCACGACAAAGGCTCCCTGCGGAGTCGTCGTCCCAATGCCCACGTTGCCGTTGAGATCAATGGACATCTTAACGCTTGACGGCAGGGCCGTAGCGCTGGAACTGACCTGAAAATCCATACTCCCGTACGCGCTCAAGCCATCTGAAATTTGCCAACGGCGGCTGTTGGCATTTCCCACCGTGTCCGTCAATAAGATGCCAGGGACAGTGGCCGCAGCCCCGGCAGATGAAGCGATCTCGAATATCCTGGTCGGGGCCGTAGTGCCGATACCCAGATTACCGCCTGATGTAATAGCCATCTTCGTTCCACTGTAATCAAACAAGAGATTGTTCCCGGAAACGTATTGCGTCCACAGGTTCGTTGAGGTCGTTCGATCGGCAAGCTGCAATTGCCCCAGCGATCCAAAAATGTTCACGCGGCCATTCAAAACGCTGTCGCCGTTTACATTAAATAACCCCGTCGTTCCGCCTTGCGTATAGGCGCTCGTCGTGCCGATGCCCACGTTGCCGTTTTGGTCGATACGCATGCGTTCTGTATAGGTTGATCCATCGGTGGCAGTCTTGAATACAATGACCGGGTTCCCTGCATTTTGATCGTTGGCCTGGACTGACAAACCATTGTATGTGCCGTCACCCCACTGCCTTATTTCACCCCAAATGTTTGTAGCGTTTCGCTGAACTCTCACCGCCGCCGTATTGGAAGCGGCAGCGACTTGCAATAGGGCGCCCGGCGCCGCCGTGCCGATGCCCACGTTGCCAGCGGTTGTTATTCTCATATATTCCGTATTGTTTGTTCTCAAAACCAACGGATGGTTGGTGGCAGTACTTAAGTATCCTGCACTATCATCAGCTCCAAGAGTGGCGGTCACTGGTGTGCCAGTAGACGTCACAAAAATTGTTGGGGAACTTGATCCGCGTACATTAATTCCGCTGCTTGTAGTACTCCCAATATCAACTGTCAGCTTTTTGTCCGGCGCCGCGGACCCAATACCCACGTTACCAGCGCTGGTGATCCTCATCGCTTCAGTCTCATTCCCGGTATAAACTCTAAAATTATCACCACTATCCATCGTTTGAATAAAACCGCCTGTTGTATCCACTCCGAATTCAGCTTTTGATCCGCTTGTATCGGTAACACGCACCGCAGACTGGCCGTTTCGTGCAATTTCGAGACCGCCTCCATTGATCGTTGGAACTGTCGTGCCAATGCCGACGTTGCCGGAGGCATTAATGGCAAGCCGGGCAGCGCTGGCAGTCTCATCATAAATAGTGAAAAGGCCGGAGCCGATCCCGCTGCCTGTGCCGTTGGAGAACAAGGTAAACGCCCTGCCCGCCGCGCTGGTATTGCTTAAGGTCAACCCGGTATCCGTTGAAGTGCTGGTGATCTTGGCCATTCTGACCGCACTGGTGCTGCCTTCTAAAATAAAACCATTGTTCGCATCGTTATAAACATATAGTTTACTGCTGGGAGCCGCAGAACCGATGCCGACATTGTCGCTTGTGTCCATTACGATGCCGTCGCTGCCAGCCCCTCCGCTGGTGCCTGTTATTGAGAATTTCCCGTTACCTGCTCCCCCTGAAGAAATAAACCAGTCCTTGTACCCATAATTATTCAAATCTATGACAGATTTATCCCCCGTTGTCCCGCCGCGAAGATAAATAGTGTTGTCCCCGCTGTCGCCATCGTTCCCGAACCGAAGCGTGCTGCCTCCCACAAGGCTTAATTTTGCCAGCGGCGCTGTCTGCCCGATGCCCACGTCGCCGTCCGTCTGGATGGTCAATTTGGGAGCGCTGGGGATGTCGGCATTGGTGCCTATCTTGAATTTATGGCTGTCCGCGTTATCGATCCCTGCAGACCAATTTTGCTGGCCGGGAACGCTCCAAACGACCACAGGGTTATACGCACTGGCACCACCTGTGGTCAGCTGCAGAGCGGCATAAGAGCCCGATGTGTTGCTGATGTTCTTCATCAGGAAGATCATTCCACTGCCAGGGACTGATTTTTCCATATCAATGTCATACGTCGGTGCCCAGGTGCCGATGCCGATATTGCCGTTGGTCACGACGAGACCACCCTGCGGGGTGGTGGTGCCGATGCCGACGTTATCGTTCGTTGTTGTATTGGAACCTGAAAGCGTCCAGCCGCTGGCGGAAACTGTTCCCGTGATCGTCCCGCTGGCACGGATATTGCCCTGCACGTCGAGTGTGGCACCCGGAGCGATTGAGCCGATACCGATGTTACCGGTGCTTGGAATATACATCCGCAAATTATTTCCACCGGTGGTGAGCAGGAAATTATTCCCGGAATCAATGACCTCATCTCCTAACACGTCATGGGTAACGATGTCATTATTCTGTGTGGATACGCCAAGATATGATGCGGTTGCAAAAGCAGAAGTAAAAGTTATATAGGGAGTGCTGCCATTCGTGGTACCGGTTATGTTTAATTTTGAAATCGGTAGTGTCGTGCCAATACCCACATTGCCGCTAAAATAGGAGACTCCCGTTGAATCAGATGCTAAAGCATAATTTGTCCCCACGCCTCCTGTCACTGAATTGCCGAGCCGCAAAATCATATTATTGGTAATGGTGCCATTTCCCGACCTGAACGACGGCTCAAGATCCAAGGTCGCGGCTGTCGTTAATGTGTATCCTGTGCCTGTGGTTTGGACCGTGGGCTGTTCGAAATAGTTAAAATAATGAGTGGCACTATTTCCAGAAAGCGTGTACACAGCGGGAACGATATCAAGCGCGGCACCCGGCACTGTCGTGCCGATACCCACGTTGCCAGAAGCGATTGTCATGTCCGGAGAGCCGCCAACTGTGCCGAAATAAATGTTGCCGCTCCCGGAGCCGGTATCAACCATTCCGCCTCCTGACCCGTCCAATCTAACTTCTGAAAGCCGTGCCCGGTTAAGTCCGTAAAGCGTTCCTGAATATCCCGAGGCGTAAGAGTACAGGGCAGATTGGTCGGACTGATCATTTCTTGCTGACACTTCCGCAATACCAGTGGTTCCAGCATTCATGTTAGACACATCAAACCGTAAATTCCCTGCAAATGACTCTTTTACCTGCAGCACCGTAGCCGGTGCCCAAGTGCCGATGCCCACGTTGCCATTGGTAACAATGAGGCCGCCTTGCGGGGTGCTGGTGCCGATGCCGATATTGTTGCTGCCCGTCGTGGAATAGACAAGTCCGGTACCTGTGGTCCAGCCGCTCAAGCCGCCTGCTGTTGACCAGGTCACGTCCCCGGTGCTATCCGTGGCTGTTAACACATAGCCAGGAGCCGCACCCTGTCCGCTTACCGCCAAGCCTGTTGAGCGTACTACTCCTTGGACGTCTAATTTCTGGCCGGGGGCTGTAGAACCGATGCCCACGTTGCCGGTGTTTAATATAGTCATCACAGAATTACTCAGAGTCGGATTTGAAGTATCGGCCGTACTGTTTTGAAGGAAATCAAATTCTCCTCGGTTGAAAGACCCTGTTGTCGTATACGTGATCGCGCCTTTGCCGCGATTGGCGTCAAAACTGTCTTCCGAGAACAAAATACCCGCACCGTTTCCAGTCGTAGCGTTACTTGCCGCTATCCTTATGGGATAATACAGACCAGCTGTGCTGCTCGCGTCAACATCTAATGTTCTGCCCGGATTCGTCGTGCCGATGCCCACGTTGCCGCCGTTGGGATTTAACAAAATATTGTAAGTCGCGGATAAATCACTGTAGCCTGTTGCCTGTAACCAATACGCACCTGTAGAATAATAATTTCCAAAGTCAAGGACCCCGCCATCCCTGCCTCTTAGGCGCAGAAGTCCATAAGTTTGGGTCGTGCCGCTGTTGGCAGGCAGGCCGCCTACCAAATGCTGGACTTCCAAAGTGGCTGCCGGCGTCACTGTCCCGACACCCACGTTGAGGGATGTCGCTGCGATGCGCATCGCTTCGGTAGGTGATCCGCCAACTCCCGCTGAAAATCTCAATGCCTGGTCACTTTCAACAGTCCCCACTGTAGATTGATTCCTAAAGTAAAGAGTCCTGTCTGTGCTGCCTGTACTATCCATCCATGTATCTCCAAATACAGTAAGTTTTGCGCCTGTAGGGCTTGTTGTCCCGATGCCCACGTTGCCGGTGTTATCTATTCTCATGCGCTCGGCGTTGTTCGTGCCCAACAGCAGACTGGTGGCGCCGGCGGTTGTAAACCCGAAATCCGTGGAGCTTCCGTTGGTAAAAGTGTAATTGCCACTGCCGCCGTACCCAATATCTGAACCGGCAACCCTAAAAACTAAAGCCAATCTTGTCAGGCCATCCGTGATCAATGTATTATTCGAACCAACCAAATGAAGTTGCCCTCCCGGCGCCCAGGTGCCGATGCCCACATTGCCGTTGGTCACCACAAACCCACCCTGCGGGGTGTTGGTGCCGATGCCGACGTTTTGCCCGCTGCTGATGGTCATGGCACGCGTGCTGTTGGTATAGAACTCCATGGCATTATCATCCGGAGCGCCGTTATTGATGGAATAAGCGATCTTTCCCTTATTCATCGTTGTCGCGTCTCCGAATTGTATTCCCGTATCAGCCCCGCCCGCGTTTTCCGCTTCCAATTGGAGTATGGCGTCATTGCCTGATTGCGCATGGACCCTTATGTAAGCATCCCCATTGTTTTTGATGTCAAGCAATTGCCCAGGCACCGCCGTGCCGATACCTACGTTGCCGTTGACTACCAATTTGCCGCTGAGGCCGGACGTGTAGCCGATGCCGACATTCTGTGCCGTGTCGATCGCAAGCGCTGACGATCCGCCGGTTTGAAGCACAAGCGAACGGACCGTGCCCGTGCCGGCGGCGTCCGAATTGATCATGAGATTGCCTCCGCTTGTTCCGGTTACCAAGCGCTCATAATTTGAAGCGTCCGTGTATGTCTTGTAGACGCTGAATGTGGTCGTGCTGTTGGACCGGACGGCAACGCTGTTGCCGCCATCCCTGAAAAGATACGCGTCCGGCGAAGCAACTCCCGAACTGCCCCATTGGAAACTATTGGCCGAAGATAAAATGATATTGCCACCCTGCACAACCAATGCCGCGCTCGGTGCCCAGGTGCCGATGCCCACATTGCCGTTGGTCACCACCAGGCCGCCCTGCGGGGTGCTGGTGCCGATGCCGATATTGTTACTGCCCGTCGTAGAATAGACAATGCCGGTGCCTGTGGTCCATCCGCTTAAGCCGCCTGCGGTTGACCATGTTACGTCTCCGGTGCTGTCAGTCGCTGTCAGCACATATCCGGGCGCCGCGCCCTGGCCGCTCACCGCCAATCCCGTCGAGCGCACCGTGCCTTGCACGTCGAGTTTCTGGCCGGGGGCTGTCGAGCCAATACCCACATTACCGCCTGTCAAAACAGTTAACGCCTGTATGCCACCAGCCCCATTTGGAAATACACCAAAACCACTACTGCCCACAAATCCTGAGTACCCTAACCGTCCATAAGCGTCTGTGCCAAGATTCGTGATGCCTGCCCTGCCATAGACCGTCACACCCAAGCTCACGCCATCGTTTGAACCCTGGACCTTCAAATCATAAGCATTGCCTGTGTTCGTAAAGTCTCCGATAGCGGTATTTCCTGAAACTTGAAGAGGATATTGCGGGTTGAACGTGCCTAGACCGACACTGCCGGAAACGATCAAACCGCTGGAAGGAGCAGTATTCAACCCGGCGTACGCGCCGATACCCACAGACCCGTTAACATCCAATTTATTAAGAGGTATCGTACCTCCATTGCCGATACCCACATTGCTGTCCCCTCCCCTGATCACAATGGCTGGGCTTGAAAACGTAAGTCCGGCTGTGACTGTTGAAGGGGTGATCTCAAAAGCGTTATTCAGGTTAATATTGTTGCCGATCTGCCACTTAAAATGAGTGCTGGACGTATCGTCATAAATCATTCTTCCGCCGCCGCCGTTGGAAATATGTAAAGGGGCCTGCGGGGTAAGGGTGCCGATGCCAACGTTGCCGTTGCTGTCAATGGTCATTCGGACGGCATTATTAGTGGCCAGCTGTAACGGATTCGAACTTGTTTGAAATCCAATAATGCTTGCGTAAGGTAAGTCTCCAGTAATAAAACCTCCACCGGCACTGCTTTCTACCCCCAAGACCAATGTTCCACCGGTGTTTGTTTCCTGTATCCCGACACGATTGGTCCCTGTCATTGATCTCATGGCAAAATCACCTTCAGCCGCTCTGAAGTCTATAGGATACTGCGTCGTCCAGGTACCAATGCCCACGTTACCGTTGGTCACCACGAAGCCGGCCTGCGGAGTTGAGGTGCCGATACCGATGTTATTGCTTCCCGTCGTTGAATACACAAGTCCTGTGCCCGTGGTCCATCCGCTTAAGCCCCCTGCTGTTGACCAGGTCACGTCGCCGGTACTGTCGGTTGCTGTCAGCACATAGCCAGGAGCCGCACCCTGCCCGCTCACCGCCAAGCCCGTTGAACGCACCGTGCCTTGCACGTCGAGCTCTTGGCCAGGGGCATTGGAGCCAATACCAACGTTGCCCGGCAGGACGATCAGCGATCCGCCAGGTGTCGTGGTGCCGATGCCCACGTTGCCGGACGAATCTATTCTCAATCTTTCATTAGAATTGGTGCTGAAAGCCAAAGTATGCGAAGCAGGACGGAACATCCCGTTATTTGTATCGCCACCAAAAGTGAATATGGGAGCACCCGCCGTCCCGCCGCCATTACTGCCCGCGATAACACGGTTCCATATACTCGCATCTGTTGAGAAAACGAAATTACCTTGGTCAAAAGAACCTCCTCCATAAACCTGTAACGCGTATCCCGGCGCCCAGGTGCCGATGCCCACGTTACCGTTGGTCACGACAAGACCACCTTGCGGGGTCGTGGTACCGATGCCGACATTGCCGGCAAAACTGCTTGCATTAGTACCTACCGAGATACTTCTCCATCGCAATGGCGTCGCTGTATTACCTAAATCGTAAACATTATCGCTCGATGGATAAAACGGATCGGCGGAACGCACGGAACTAAAACCCCCGCCGAGCCGTAATAAACCTGACCCTAGATCATCCACGGCAACTTGGTTATTAAGAAGCATCTGTGGGCCAAAATTTACGCTGCCGTTCACATCAAGTATCTTGCCTGGCGCCCACGTGCCGATGCCTACATTGCCGTTGGTTACAACAAACCCACCCTGCGGAGTTGATGTGCCGATGCCGATATTGTTGCTTCCCGTCGTGGAATAGACAAGGCCGGTGCCTGTGGTCCATCCGCTTAAGCCCCCTGCTGTTGACCAGGTCACGTCCCCGGTGCTGTCGGTCGCTGTCAGCACATAGCCGGGAGCCGCTCCCTGACCGCTCACTGCTAAGCCCGTTGAGCGGATAGTGCCTTGCACGTCGAGCGTCTGGCCGGGTGTCGCGGAGCCGATGCCCACGTTCATATGAACGCTGGTGTTAAAAGGCATGAATGAGGCGGACGCGGGCAAGGCAAACGCAAGGCAAAGCAAACCAGCGATGATCAAGCTCATTAATTTTGGTTTTGCCGCCCACTTCTTGCGGTCTTCCTCTATTAATTCCCTTAAGATCGTGACAAAAGACGGATCTTCCCCCCTCATTTTTCGCTCGAGGGCCTTGATCTTCAAGTACTGGTATTGGTCCCGTGTGAGATCAATAGAAGTCTTGATCATCCGCTCTGTGGGTTTGTTCTTTGGCATTTTGTTACGTTACTTTTGTTTTTCTTTCCATTTTTTACGGTCTTCTTCTATTAATTCCCTAAGAATAGTGACAAAAGACGGGTCCTCCCCGCGCATTTTCCGCTCGAGGGCCTTGATCTTGAGATACTGGTATTGATCGCTGGTCAGATCAATAGAAGTTTTGATCATCCGTTCTGTGGGTTTATTTTTTGCCATGAATGTAAAGACAGTGACTTGATTTTTATATAATTATTGCATTATTTCAAACTACAATTATCTAACAATATAATTATATAAAAAAAAATTCAGAAAGCTACACAATCTAAGGATTTCTTAAAGTAGTGAGATTTTCGTGTTTAGGGGAGTTTTAAGCAGAAACCTGACAATGGGTATTTATCCGTATTGAAGATAATGAATACTTGTCTAGACTTGCTGAATGTGAACCATGCCAGGAACATGGTTCAAAAACAACTCTTTAAGGTCGAGCTTTATACTAGCATTGTCAATGTCGATCCCGACGATTTCACCGTCTTTGTCGTAATCAAGATTGACACCGGAAGATATTTCCCGCGTCTCAGTGCTGGCTCTTGAGGATAGATCGATATAAAGCGAGTCTGTGTCTGAATAATAATTAATTTTCATAGTTTAAACCCCCTGTCAAAAAAGGCATTATGTATCGTTGTCTTGTCATTAAGCGTCACGACCCGTAAAAACTTGTCCGACGTCTGGGATATTTTGCCCCAAAAGCGATAACGATTATCGTCCTGCATTTCGGCACGCAACGGGTTGAAGGAAAGTCGAAGATTTCTAAATCAAACATTCCCTTCCCTTTTTAATGTTCCCTTGAAATCGAACTTTCCGAATGCAGGGAACAATAAGTCTCCAAAGCTTTACGCCAGGGAAGAACAACAACATCATTCTTTAATTTACGGGAACTGGTTTCTCTGAGAGACGCTATATAAAGCTTAACTTTAGGAAATCTTTTACGGAAAGCCATTACTGCGGCCTCAGATATGGTCTCTGAAGATGTTTTACATTCAAATGCCATCAACGGCCCCTTAGGGCCGGTGACCAACAGATCAACTTCCTGCTTGCCTTCTCTCCAAAAAGAAATTTCATCGGGTTTTTCATAGTAATCCCGCAGCCATCTTAATTCATTATAAAAAAATGTTTCAAATAAATGCCCTTTTTCCTGCGGTGTCGGCGGATCGACCAAACGGTTTTGCAACGCACGAACGACCCCGCAATCAAAAAAATAAAACTTGGGACGGGCTTTTTTACGTTCACTCCGGTCCCATGGCCATAAAAACGATCCCAAAAGAGTATCTTCCAGGATAGAAAAATATTCTTTGACCGTGCTCATGGGTACCGCGGAATCACGGGCAATAGACGAAAACTCTATTGTCTCCCCATTCATTTGCGCTGCTACATTTAAAAACCTTTGGAAAGCGCCGATATTACGGGTCAACGCTTCAGCCTGGACCTCTTCTTTAATATAAACCGTACCATAAGTTTTTAAACGGCGTCGAACGTCCTCTTCTTTGTCCTCTAAAAGAAAAGAGACTATGAGCGGTAATGTCCCATAAGATAATGCCTTATCAATATCGAAATCACGGCCGATTTCTATGCTGGTCAAAGGATGCAGCCTCAAGTCAAGGGCCCTGCCTCCTAAAAGATTGGCGCTTCCACGCCGCAATTTTCTGGCACTTGAGCCGGAAAGGATAAATCTTAATTTTAATTCTTCAATCCCCTTCTGAACATAATCTAAAAGCACGGGAACACGCTGAATTTCATCCACAATGACCAGTTGACCGCTCTTTAAAACCCTTAATTGTTCCCAAAATTCTTTTGGTGAGCGTTTAAACTTAAGTTCTTCTTCAGGATCTAAAAGGTCAACGAATAGATCTGCCTTTAGACGGCGCAATAAATAGGTCTTTCCCGTCATGCGCGGCCCAAACAAAAAAAACGAACCTGAAATATGCTCTAACTTTAATAATCGCTGAAAGTCCATGTTTAAAGAATAACATATTTATGTTATTTGTCAATATTAAATAACATATTGTTGTTATATGCCTTAATTACTGGTGGCGGCCGTTTGCTAAACGGCAGAGTTTTATGTCCCTGGCGGCTTCGGGGTTTAACGGGTCTATGCTCAAGACCTGCTGAAAATCTTTGAGGGCCTCCTGCGCGCGGCCTGCTTGCATCCACAACATCCCCCGCTCCATATACGCATCCTCAAATTGCGGCTCAAGCGCGATCGCGCGCCCCAGGTCATCCAGGGCTTCCTTATAATTATGCTGGGTTTGGTATACCCACGCCCTTTTCACATAGGTTGAAAAATAATTGGGGTCCATGGCGATCGACTTATTTAGGTCTTCCAGGGCTTGGGCGGTCCGGCCTTGCTGGCCATAAATGATCCCGCGGTTCTCATAGGTAATATTATTAGGGCTGATGGCAATGGCACGGCTTAAATAATAAATAGACGCGTCTAGCCGCCCTAAAGAGCCATACACCCTTCCCAAACTCGCGTTCACACGGGCCTTGCCCGGCGACTCCTTGATATTGTTTTCCCAAAGCGCTAACTCATTGGCCCAGACTTTATTGCGCTGAAAACTCATAAAGGCCAAAACAAAGACCAGGCAGTATAAAAAAAACCGGGACACATTGACTTTTTGTATACCCAAAAAGTCAATGTGTCCCGGTTTTTTCCACACCAAAACGGACAAGGCAGACACGAAGGCCAAAATGAAGCCAAATGAGATGAGATACAATTTATGCTCAAAGATCACATTGAATCGGGGCACTAAATTGACAGAAAATGTGATCAGCATCCATGCCAAGCCAAACGCTATTAAAGGAAAGCTGCGGCGCAGCTTGATGATCAGGAAAATAAACCCCAAGATCACGCCTAATCCTGCCAAGGTCAACGGCGGATGGAGAAAACCGGTTGAGGCCGGATAATCGTAATCCACATTTTGATGGATGGGCAAGACCAAAAGGCGAAGGAAGGTCAAAAAAACCCTCATCTGGGTCAACACATAATGCGCCGTGGTAAAGACATCCCCATCGTGAGATTCAGAAGGGATTGTTTTTGAAAAATCAACCAACTGTAAATGCAGCATTTTTGAGAACAACAGGCACAATAAAAATCCGGCGGCGAGAATTGTTAAATAATGTTTGTTATGGATTCCCGCCTTCGCGGGAATGACAGTGTTTAATAATATCCATTCGCAAGCCAGGACCATCACCGGCACAGTCATGATCACTTCCTTGGTTAAAACCCCTAAAATGGTTGCGAGCCCTGCCAGCCCAAATAATGCCATTTGGTGTGTCTTGACCGTTGACAGGCGCGCGCGCAGATAAAAATATATTGTCCCGAAATAAAACACAGCGGCCATGGATTCAAAACGCTGGGTGATATAGGTCACGGCCTGGGTTTGGCATGGATGGACCAAAAAAAGGAGAGCGATTATGAAAGGAAGATCTTTGTGGATTCCCGCTTGCGCAGGAATGACAGTGCGCGCAGTGATCTTAAAAAGCAAGTCTGCCAGGGCCCACACTAATCCCGTTGCGATAAGATGCACGATAAAATTAAAAATGTGATATCCCCGGGCATCAAGCTGGTTGAAATAATAATTTAACGCGAAGGAATACATGCCCACCAGACGGGTCAAGGGAAAGGTATGCCACATCATATGGAAATTGCTGAAATTCTTGATAAAAGGATTGGCAACGATGAAGAGATTGTCGTCAAAAACAAAACCGAATCGGAAGGTCTGGCCGTAGACCAAAAGTCCCAGCAGGATGAGGGCCAAGCAGCGTAAGAATATTTTATTGATGCGCATGTCTTAGCTGGCCACAGGCGGCGTTCACGTCTTTGCCTCTCGGCGTGCGGATAGTGGCATGGACACCGCTGTCTTCAAGGCTGTCTCTAAAGGCAGTCATTTCCTTGCCGGTAGGTGTTTGGTGCCCGAATTCTGAAACAGGATTATAGGGGATAAGGTTCATTTTGCAGATGATCCCTTTAAAAGCTTTTTTCAAACTCGCCACGGCGTGCGGCGTGCACGTGACATCCTTAATGAGGATATACTCGAACGTTATCTGCCGGTTGGTTTTGCGGACGTAGTCACGGCAGGCCGCGATCAATTCATCAAACGGGTATTTTTTATTGACCGGCATGAGCACATCGCGGGAAGGATTATCATACCCGTGCAGGGAAATGGCCAATTCCACCTGCAAGCCCTCTTGGGCCAATTCCCTGATCTTCGGGACAACTCCGACGGTGGAGATCGTGATATGCCGCGCCCCTATATTAATGCCCTTGTCCGCATTGATGATGCGCACTGCTTTCATCAAATTAATAAAATTATCCAAAGGCTCCCCCGTTCCCATGAACACGATATTGGTCAACGGCCTCTTATGTTTCAAGGCCTCTTCCTTGACATGCAAAACCTGGGTGACGATCTCAGCACAGCTAAGATTTCTCTTCCAGCCGCCGATACCGCTGGCGCAAAACTTGCAGCCGAACTTACAGCCGGCCTGGGTCGAAATACACGCGGTTGTCCTGGTTGCGGTGGGGATCAGGACACTCTCGATCTTCTCATGGTCATGAAGGTCAAAGAGAAATTTGGTGGTGCCGTCCTCGGAGACCAGCTTTTGGGCGATCTCATTGGTTTTAAGGACAAGGTCTTTCTTCAAACGGTCCCTTAATCCTTTAGGGACATTGGTCATCGCGTCAAAACCCCAAGCACCTTTTTGATAGATCCACTGGAAGACCTGGTCAGCGCGAAAAGGCTCTGCATCAACAGAGCGCAAGTACGCCGTCAATTCTTCCAAAGACAAATCACGTATATCTGGATGAGGGGTCACGTTTATGGATTCCCGCTTTCGCGGGAATGACAATGTTTACTTCTCAACAAACTCCCCGATGTCACGGTATTTTTTGTAGCGGGCGTCTAAAAGCTCTTTGGGACTTAACGTGGACGCTTTCTTAAAATATTTAATGAGCGCTGCCTTCAAAAGAAGCGCTGATTCCTGCGGCTCCCGGTGGGCGCCGCCCAAAGGTTCAGGGATGATCTCGTCCACAATATTGAATTTGATCAGGTCTTCCCCGTGCAGCTTCAGGGCTTCCGCGGCTTGCGGGGCTTTTAAAGAAGAGCGCCAAAGGATGGACGCGCAACCCTCGGGGGAAATGACAGAATAATAGGCGTGCTGTAAAATAAAAACACGGTCAGCCACTCCTATCCCCAGGGCCCCGCCGCTGCCGCCCTCGCCGATGATCACCGCGGCAATAGGTGTCCTGATGCCGGCCATATCACGCAAATTTTCCGCGATGGCCTGGGCCTGGCCGCGTTCTTCCGCCCCGATGCCCGGATAGGCGCCCGGCGTGTCGATCAGGCAAATGACCGGCACATGGAATTTTTCCGCCAGGCGCATCAGGCGCATAGCCTTGCGGTAGCCTTCCGGATGGGCGCAGCCGAAATTGCGCAACACATTTTCTTTGACATCACGGCCCTTCTGGTGGCCGATGACCATCACCTTCTGCCCGTCGATCTTGGCAAAGCCGCCGATCATGGCCTTGTCATCGGCAAAAAGCCGGTCCCCGTGCAATTCCAGGAATTCATCGGTCATCATGCGGATATAATCAAACGTATAGGGGCGTTTGGGATGGCGGGCGATCTGGATGCGCTGCCAGGATGTCATCTTGTTATAGACATCGTTTTTGAGTTTCTCGAGCTTGGATTCCAGGCGCTTGATCTCCGGCTCAAGGGTCACCCGCTTGGAGCCCATTTGGCGCAGGTCATTGATCTTATGTTCAAGCTCGAGGATCGGCTTTTCAAAATCCAGGATGGCCATAGTTAGTTTTGGATGACCACTTTGGTCCCGACGGGAATGATGTCAAAAAGCTCTTCAACATCTGCGTTTTTCAGGCGGACACAGCCGTCTGTCACCTGTTGCCCGATGCTTTCAGGGTGAAGGGTGCCGTGGATGCCGTAATGCGGGTCTGTATCAAAGCCCATCCACCGGCTGCCCAATTCATTTGCCGGGCTTTCAGAGGGGATAGGGGCGCCTCCGTTTTTAAACCATACCGGTTTTTCTATCTTGGTGGCGATCTTGAAGGCCCCGACGGGTGTGATATTGTCCCTTCCCGTTGACACATGATAGATCTTAAGCACCTCTTCGCCGGACTTAAGGAAGAGCACATTTTGTGATTTGTTGATCAGGACATTGAACGGCACCGTCCATATGCGCAGGCGCTCGCCGGTACGTATCACATCGCTCTTGAGATTGTTGGCTATTTTGATCAGCTGGGGCGTCGTGTTATATTTCCGGGCCAATTTCCCCAGAGAATCTCCGGGGACGATCTCGTAAAGGACCGTTTGGGGCATTTGGGCCGGAGAAAAAATAAGGTCAATGTTCAAATTCCCAAGCTTGTCCTGCACCTCTTCGATCTTGTCATAATCCGGATAATTGCTGATGATCTGATCGTACGCTTCCTTGGCTTTAAGCTTGTCCCCCTCGGCCTCGTATTTGGCCGCTTCAGCCAAAAGCTGGTTAACAGGGACGTTTGTTTCGTCAGAGACCCTGGAGGCAACAGCGGCCTTGTGGTGCTGATGCACGACGATACCACCCGCGACCAATACAATGGCCGCTATAATACCGATCAAAACTTTCTGGTCCATAACTCTCCTTTAATATAAGATCATGGCACAAACTACGCCAAAAGCAAACCCCGCCAGCACTTCGATGGGCGTATGCCCCACTAATTCTTTAAGCCTCTGCTCCTGGACCTGGCCTTTCAAGTAAATATCATCCATCATTTTATTAAGGATGGTGGCCTGGTAACCGGTGGCACGGCGCACCCCTTGGGCATCAAACATCGTCACGATGGCAAAGCTGGCAGCCACGGCAAAAAGGGGTGAGTTAAAACCATATTCCAGTCCCACTGATGTTGCCAAAGCCGATACTCCGGCCGCGTGGCTGGAAGGCATGCCGCCGGTACCGATAAGCCAGCGGAAATTAAACTTTTTTTCCTTTAAGACCCCCACAAGGACCTTGATCAGTTGGGCCAAGACCCAAACAACCAGGGTGATCAAAAGGATCCGGTTTTGAAAGATCTCCGGGAAAAACGAATGTGGATATAGGCCTAGCATGAAATATTGACGGAAAATCCTCTTTGTGTTAGGCTACATTATAAGCTTGCTCCCCAAAAAAGCAAGTGAAGGTTTAGAACAGCAATTGCGTATCTTGCTTGACCCCCTCAAGCAAATGTAGTTTGGCCCTTAACTCCCCCTATCGTACTGGATCCTCCTATGTTAGCCCGAATTTCTTCGTTTGGCCTTTGCGGCCTGGAAGCCTATCCTGTTGCCATTGAAACGGATATAAGCCCCGGACTGCCCGCCATCACCGTGGTGGGCCTTCCGGACAATGCCGTCAAAGAAAGCCGTGAACGCATCCGCGCGGCCATCAAAAACAGCGGGTATGAATTTCCTCTTCAGAGGATCACGATCAATCTGGCACCCGCGGACACCAAAAAACAAGGGCCTTGTTACGATCTGGCCATTGCCTTAAGCGTTTTGGCAGCCCAAGGCCTGATACCCGTTGATGCTTTAAACCCGTATGCTTTTTTAGGAGAACTTTCTTTAGACGGACGCATCCAGCCCGTGCAGGGTGCCTTGTCTATTGCGCTGAGTGCGGCCTCAAGCCAATGCCGCGGTCTTATTGTTCCTTTTGAAAATGCCAAAGAAGCGGCCCTGGCCGGCTGCCCGGTTTTTCCTGCCCGGCATTTGAACGAGGTGGTGGCGTTTTTGAATGACCCGCAAACGCTGGCCGCCGTGCAAACAGATCTTGGGCTTTTGGTCAAAAATTCCCGTCGCAGCCATTTGGATTTTAGCGAAGTAAAAGCCCAGCAATACATTAAACGGGGCCTTGAGGTGGCTGCCGCCGGCGGGCACAATGTGATCATCATCGGCGCTCCGGGCAGCGGTAAAACGATGTTAGCCAAGCGCCTGCCCACGATCCTGCCGGACATGACGCTGGCTGAAGTGCTGCAAACCACCCAGATCCATTCGGTCGCCGGCCTGCTTAAGAATACTGACGGCATTATCACCCAGCGGCCCTTTAGGGCGCCCCACCACACAGCCTCAGACGTGGCCATTGTCGGCGGCGGGAGCGGGCCCCGTCTTGGTGAAGTGACCCTCGCGCATAACGGTGTTTTATTTTTGGATGAATTTTTGGAATTCAACCGCCATGTGCTGGAAGTTTTGCGCCAGCCCCTGGAAGACGGCTATGTCAATGTCGCGCGCTCCAGAGGGAGTGTGCGTTTTCCGACGAGATTTATGCTCATCGCCGCGATGAACCCCTGCCCGTGCGGCTGGAAGGATGTGCCGGGAAAAATTTGCCGCTGCTCTTGCCTGCAAGTCGAGCGTTACCGGCACAAAATTTCCGGGCCCCTGCTTGACCGCATTGATATCCACTTGCACGCCCTGCCTTTGAAAACGCGGGAACTTGTTTGTGTTCCTCTGGAAGAAACTTCCGCGGCCATCAAAGAACGCACGACAAAAGCACGGCAATTGCAATGGCAGAGATTCCAGGGCCTGCCTTGCCTTTGCAATGCCCATATGGAAACATCACACCTGCGTAATTTCTGTGTTTTATCAAAAGAGGCGAAAGGGATCCTGGTGGGTGCCATGGAAGAGTTGAAATTCTCGGCGAGGGCGCATGACAAGATATTAAAAGTCGCCAGAACGATAAGTGACTTGGCCGGGAGTGAGACTATTTTGCCCGAGCATATCGCTGAAGCGGTGGGCTACAGATCTTTAGATAGACCGACTTTTTAATTCTGCTTCCCGCATGCTTGCAGTTTTTGGGTCAAAACACCAACGAGCCGGCCCTGTTCATTAATTTTGTCCAAGGCCTGTTGTAATTTTTCCCGAAGGCGGTCACCTTTAGGCAGGACTTCCCTCTTGCCGGTCAATGCCCTGATCTGGTCCTGCAAATCACCCTCTCTTACAACGGAACGCTCTTTAAGGCGGGTCACTTCCATGTTTTTATATTTCAGGTCTTCAGTCTGACGGTCCATTTCCTGCCGGGCCTGTACCAACTGGTCCTTCAGGCTTTTAAATTCCCTGGTCTGGCTCTTGAATTCTTTGGCATACTCATCGAAATCGGCCTTTATCTGGCTCAACGCCTGGTCTTTCTTGGCCAGCTCGATGGTGGCTTTCTTCAACCCGGTCCTTAAGAAGTTTATCTCGTCGCTGCTTGGCATGCCGGCAAGCTCTTCGCGGACCAGGGCCAGGTCGGTCTTAAGGCTTGTTATTTCCTTCACCTGCTCGTCATCCATGGCCTGCAGTCCGTTTATCTTGTCCTGATACCCATTGATCTTCTCGTCCATCGCCTTCTGCTGGGCCATGGCAAGGCTCAGGTCTTTTGCCTGGGTCTCACTGTCCTTCGCATTGGCCCATTGCTGCAGATCGTACATGTCCTTTTTAATTTTAACGACCTGCGCTTCTTTCTCCTGCACTTGGGCGTTTAGATCAGCGACTTGGGCTTCCATCCGGGCCTGATAGTTCTTGAAAAATAATATTTGCCTCAATTGCTCATTGTAGGCACTGTCCCTGGATTCCAGTTTTTTCTGGTAATTGGCCATCATCAAGGTCATCTTATCCGACTGGGCAATTTTACTGTCTAATTGCTGTTTTAAGGAATCCGCCTCTTGTTTGACCTCTTGGGCTGACTGGACCTGTGTTTTTAATGAATCTACCTGCTGGCGCTCTTGGTCCAGCTCGTCTTTCAATGCTTGTATACGATTTTGCATGTCCGCATTCTGGACCTGGTGGTCGGCCAATAATCTTTTGACCTTATTCTCAAAAGCCAGGAAATGCCTGTCTAACATGGCATTTTGGTCTGCTTCAAGATCACTTTTCTCATCTAACAAAGCTGTTTCCTGCTGCTGCAGGTCGATGAGCTGTCGTGCCAAGTCCATGTTTTCATTCAACCGGACAGAGCTCTTACGGGAATCCTTTTCTTCGTTCGCCTTAGTCTGCAGGATTGCCTGAATATCCGCCTTCATTTTAGCAATTTGATCTTCTTTCCAGGACATGTGCTGTGCAAAATCTTCCTTAATATCCCGTACTTCTCCCTGGACTTGCTGCAAAGATATCCGTTCTTCCTGTGAAGTTAGTTTATAATATTCCGCCTTTTCTTTAGCAACGGCCAAGACCTGCCTTAACCAACGGACAGATTCATTGTCATTAGGCTGGACAACAACCGGTGGAATTTCCACGGCTCCTGGTGCCGCAGCAACATTACTGCCCCTGGCTTGCAATTCAGTGATCTTATGCTCAAGCTCTTCTTTTAACAGGTCGATCTGTTCTTGCTTCTTGGCCAGCTGCTGACCATTAGAGGCATTAACAATGACCGGCGGCAGTGCCACCACTCCTGAAACAGGGGATTTAACATTCGACTGGATTATCACCGACGGCAATTCCACCGCCCCTGAAGGAGCGCTGAGTTGAACGATGACCGGTGAAAGCGGCATGGGTGCTTTCAATTCATTTTTGGCCATGACCAGGCTGTCTTTTAGCCGCGCCATCTGTTGGTCTTTTTGGGCCATGATCTCATCGAAATGGGAGATCTTTTGGTCCACTTCACCCAGCCTTTCAACGAGCATTTGGATCTTGTCCTGCTGCTCTTGCGCGATTTTTTTGTACCCTTCAATGATCTTCTCTTTTTGGTCTGACGCGCCCAACCCTTCATCTCTGAGCTTATCGTCCAAAGCCGTCATCTCGTCTTTAAGGTCCGTCAGCATTTGGTATCTCTGCGCGAGCAGACCGCTCTTGCCTTCTAAATATCCCCGGTCTTCTGTCATGGCATCTGTATCCTCGGTCAAGGTGATCAGATCACCGTAACGCGAAACCCACATTTCGGGCAGGCCATAAGGTTGAACAATGATCGGCGAAACTTGCATGACCTCGGCGGCCCAACCGGGACCAACAGCAGAAAAGCCGAAACAAATGATCAAAGCACTGATAAAAAAATTCCTATTCATAAACACATCCTTATTTGACATTATTATATTCGGAATTAAGATTTTCCCGCATCCGCATTATTTGGCCCCGTAATTCTTCTATTGATTTTTTTTCGGCCTCAATGGCTTCCTTCAAACCAATCGGTTTTTCCACCACCGGCAAATGTCCCATGTCCTTAAGATACTGTAAGGCCTGGACCTGATGGTCATCATAGGTCAAGACGCGGTCAAAAACAGCGCGGGCCTCATTAAAATCCCCGCGATCATAAAGTTTCTGGCCATATTGCATCAAGGCATTAACAGTCAAAAATTTCATCCCTTCCATATTATTTTGGGCAAAAGATGGCCCGGCAATAAACAAGCATAAAGCAAGAATAAAAATAGTTTTTTTCATTAGAGTTGTAAGTTATTATATTTCAAATAGTTAAAAAATACTGATTAACGCGAAACTGTCGTCTTCCAGAATTAAGATGTTGTCTGGAAAGTATAACATTTCTTAGACAGCGTTGTCAAGGTGAGGAGGTTCCCCTAGGCCAAATCTTTGGGGGTACTATTGCGGAGCAACTGCTGGAACTGCCGTTAAATTGACTTCTTTAATGACTTTAAAATCATGGTCATATTTTGTGATCTTATTAGAGGTGACCACAATGATGCCGCCATCAGAAGTGCTGACCACTGATCTATCCGTACCGCCTGATGCCGGTGGTGCTGCTGATTGCTCCTGGGACGGTGCTGGCGCCGGGCTTGAGGCAGCGGGCGCGGCATTCCCACTGCGCACGCTCATGAACCTTACTAAAGAATCTTGTTCATCCTTGTAATACGGGACAACTGCAGCGGGCGGACGATTCATGACCGCCCCTACATCAGCAAGGGTCATCTCTACCGCTGCTTCCCGGGGCATTTCCATGGCCTTCCCATCAATAGATGAGATCTCCCCTAAAAAAAAGGTCTTCGGCGTTCCGCCGACATCCACCATTATGCGCAGTTCTGTGTGTTCAATGATATTCCCTGTTATTCTTTCACCTGAATTAAGGACAAGCGTTGTTGCATCTGCCATAGGTGACACCCAAAGGCTTATCATTAATACGGCCAGGTATCCAAACAATGCTTTAAGCACAACTCCCCCTTATTTTAAAACTCAGCCAAGTCCTTCCAATTAAAATAAATCTAATTTCGTCAACAGTCAACAGATGTTTGGAAAATCAGGAGTGAGGCAGCATGCTGACAATGCCCGTCGCGAAGATCAAAGCAATAAAAAACCAATAAATGAACCTGTTGAATCCTTTCAAAGAAAAATTGCCCATCAATTTCTTGTTTGAAGCGATCACGCCCAGTATGACCGCGGGCGCTATCAGCACAATGATCTGCAGGACCATCAAGTTCAGGGCGAGTTTTATAAGGTTAAATGAAAAAAGCGGGATCAGCACGGCGGGGATCGATTCAATAAGATATACCTTAAACCAGTGCTTTTTCCCCCATCCCATGGCTTCTGTGACACCCCAACAACTTCCGAGAGAAATAACGATGAGCGCGATAAAAGACGCTGTGATAAGGCCAACGCCAAAGACATACGGAGCGAAATGCCCTGCTACTGATGACAGGCTTTGTGAAAGGACCTTCGGGGACGTAAAATCCAAAGAGTTAGCACTTATTCCAATGGCAGATACCGCGATGGCCACCATGATCAATTCGGAAAATATCGCGCCTATCAAGGTCTCGAATCTCACGGCCCACACGCTTGAACTGTCTGTCCCCTTTTCCACTGTCGCGGAGACCTGATAGAACAACATAAAAGGCATGATGACCGCCCCGATATTGGCGGCAAGCATGAAAATAAAGTCTGGGGACGTGGAAAAATAAAACGGTACGACCACGATCCCATGCCGCGCCGTCAGGAAGGCGGCCACGATCCATACAACGGCGAAAATAAGAGAGCAAATAAGCAAGGGCTTTTCCGCCTCCGCGTATTTCCTGTTGTACACCACGACCACATGGGCCAAAAACGCGATCGGCACGGAGATCCAGGGCGATACCCCCATCATCTGAAAGCCGACGGCGATCCCGGTATACTCGACGATATAGCTGATGATGTCCACCAGGGCCATCGGTATGGCGGCCAGCACCGCGATGTGCCTGCTGTAATTTTCCCTGATCAGTTCGCCCAATCCCTTGCCTGTGACAGCACCCACCCGGCCTGCTACTTCCTGGATGACATATAAGGGAATGACCAACAGCATTAAAAACCAGACAAGCTTTGTCCCGTACTGCGCCCCGGTGTCAGCAGCCGTGATGGCGCTGGCCGCGTCAACATCAGCGATCATGACGAGCCACGCGGGCCCCCATGTGCTGATGATCTTCCCCACTTTTCCTTTTAATCGCTTCATTAAAACTACCTTCTATGTTATTTCTAGAGATGTGCCGTTTCCCAAAAATCATATTAGAAAAACGGCGTTCATATTAAAACTCGTACTCGATGACCCATTTCAATTCTCCCCGGGGGGCCGCGTCGGACATGCCGAATAAATAACCGATATCATATTTAACATGCCTGTTCAGGCGGCCGTAAAAAACAGGTCCGGCCTGATGGCTTTGCTGATTATAGTCTAACTGATGGGCAACCGCACTAAAATCGTTGTAATACTCAACACCCGGCTCAAAATAAGGGGAAAGGCGGTATTTAGTGCTCCAGGACATTCCGCCGTCAATATGCGGGTTGGCGCCGCTGCCGCCAATTTCTTTATTGAAACTAATGTTAAGGATATTGGTGATCTTATCTATGGATTTTTCCAGCAAGATCTTCCCTTCAAATTTCCCCGCCTGTTTATCGATAAGGGGTGCCTCATAGGCAAGATAAAGTCCCGGGTCCAGCCAATATTCCCCTTTGGGGGCAAGTTGAAAAATATTCTCCCATTCCGTATGGGTTGCTTGGAGCTTTGTGACGGAACCATCTGTAGGCAATGTTTCCATTTCTACTTCTAATTCCGTTGCCCAATGACTGGTGACCCCATAACCGATCGCATTTTTATACTCTTGTACTGCATTTTTATTCTTGGCACGGTCAAGATCATACAGCCCTGTTGTTTCATATTCCCATTCCCCTTGTGTCACATATGGCTCGAACACCCGCTTCTCGGCGAAGGCAGGATTGCACAAACTAACTATTATTGTCATTCCCGCGACAGCGGGAATCCATAAATATTTATTGAGCAACGATAATTCCCTTAGCGATGTCTTGATGAAAATCTCCCCAATATTTATATGTTCCCGGCTTTAGCGGGCCCAGAAAAACGGTGATCTGTTTACCGCCTTCTACAACCTGCTCACGGTCTAAATCAAAGCTTTCAAATTCTTCCGCGGCAGGGTCCTGATTATCAACTATTATCCGGATCTTTTGGCCGGCAGGGACTGTTAATTGCGGCGGTATAAATTGATGGTCTTTGATCACAATGGTGTTGGGAGCTAAAGTTTGGGCCAAACACAAAACCGGCAGCCAAATACAAACGCCTAAAACCAAATAAACAATTGAACGAACAAGCATTTTTCCCCCTTAATATTAACTACGTCATTATTCGACTTATTTGAATCCATTAAAAAAGCTCTTTTAATTTTAGAAAAAAGAGCTTAACTAAGTCTTACATTGACTTAGTTTAATAAATCATTTTGTTTTGTCAAGAAAAACCGGGACACATTGACTTTTCCAGCAAAAAAGTCAATGTGTCCCGGTTTTTACTGGCGGGCTAACCATAGTAAAAAACACGGGACCGCGGTCCCTAAAAATAAGCAGGACCAAACGATCCACGGACGCGTGTACTTAAACGCCATAAGGATGCCAAGCATGGTGGTGACCAACAGCCCCAGGGACATCAAAACAACTAGATCCTGAAAAGGCACTGACGACTCCGGGGCCATTTTACTGTCAACCCATCGCTGGTCTTTGTGCACTTGTGAAAGGGACTTGATGATCGCCGGCGGTTTATACCTGCCGTCTTTACTGGCCTCATGGAAACCAAAGACCTGCAGGCACCCGCTGATAAGAAAAAAAACCAGCAATGGTGCAAAGAAAACCCCTAAATATAAATGAATGTTCCTCATGACCTTGATATTCATAAACGCCTCCTAGGTTAATTTCACCGGGGTCTCCGGCCTGGCCATCAGGTATCCCTGGCCAAAGGCCACCCTCAGCTCACGCAACACCTCTAGATCTTCCCTGGTTTCAATGCCTTCAGCGATCACAGAAGCTTTACAGCTTTCGATGACTTTTAAAAGACGTTTTAAACTGTTGGATTTTCCTGCGTCTTTTGAGATGCCATTGATGATCTTCCTGTCTATTTTCACGATGTCCGGTTCTAAAAGGACCAGGGTCTCAATGGAACTGTGGCCGAAACCATAATCATCGAGGGCGATCAGGATCCCCGCCTCTTTGAGCTTCGTGACACAAGGGACCAAATAAAGCGGGTCCCTTAAAATTTGCTGTTCATTGATCTCAAGGCAAAATTTGATGTTTTTCCCGGCAGACGCGAAATCCTGCAGCAGGCGCTCAACCGGGACCTCCGTGAGCGTGGAAGGAAAAATATTGATATAGACCCTCTGGGTGACCGGGACAACGGCTGCGGCCTCCTTAAGCGCCTTCAAACATGTTTTCAGGCAGGCATAGTCAACGGTCCCCAAAATATCGGCATTGCGGGCAAAAAGAAAAAATGCATCAGGAGAAGAATACTCTTCATGGTCCAGGCGGGACAAAAGTTCAAAGCCCACCTTTGCCATGCTGCGTAGATCAAATATCGGCTGGGAAGCAGCGTAAAATTTATCGCCCGCGGCCAGGACTTTCTTGAGCTGAGAAGCAGCGTCGGGAACTTTCAAGCCGGCCTTAACCCGCTCCCCCTGGTACGCAATGCGGTCCTTGCCTTCACTCTTGCTTAAATGCAAAGATACATGTAATTGCTGGAGCAGTCCATCAATGGAAACAGGTGCCTCCCCCATAGGCACGATGCCTATGCTGCAGGTGGCCTTAACGACCTTCCCGAAGGAAGCTCCCACAGAAGCCCGGGCAACAGCCATGCGTATCTTGTCCGCGACCTTGACCGCGTCCCCTTGCTTGCTGTCGAGCAAAAGCACCATGAACTCATCCCCGCCCACCCTTGCAACGTAATCCGTCTGGCGGACCGTCTGGCGTATCTTATCAGCGACGGCAACAATGATGGCGTCCCCGATCCCATGGCCATGGCGGTCATTGATCTGTTTGAAATTATCCAGGTCCAAAAGCAAGACCTGGATGCTTAGCCCCAGGCGCCGGACCATGTCGAATGTTTTTAACAGGACATCCTGCAGCCCCCTGCGGTTGAGGACCCCTGTCAATGGGTCATGGATGGCCATGGCCTGCAATTTTTTGATCGGATCAAAAATGGCCTCCGCGAATAATACACAACCCGCGATAACAAGGAGCACGATCAAAAGGCAGATGATAAAAAACAAGGTGCGGATATTGCTGATCGAGGCAAAGACTTCCCCTCTATCGATTTTAGTGACCAACTGCCAATTGACAAACGGGACATCCTGCCACACCGACAATACTTTATTGCCACGGTAATCAACGGTCTCTCTTATTTTCTTATCGACGGGCGGTGCTTTAAAGGCAAGCGCTGCCCGCTTGTTTAAAATGGCCTGAGGATCGTATAACAGAGGACTGATGAATAAATATTGATCATCCGCCATTTTTTTGACCAAAAACGTCTCCCCTGTACTGCCTAAACCCGTATTGTCCGAAATAAACTGGTAAATAACATTCATGTCCACTTCCAGGACGATGTATCCGGCGAACTGACTCTGTGTATCATGGGCCGCTGAAAGCAGATATAAAATGTACGGGTGCTTCCAATCCTTGGCCGCCACCGGGCCGCTGATATAGATATCTTTTTGGGCCTTTTGAAGCACGGCGTCATTAAAAAAAGTCCTGTCCAGATAGGTGCGGGCGTGCGCCGGGTCGGCGACAAAGACATCCTTGCCCTTCTTGTCCAAAAGAAGTATGTCGGCATAGGCGTAAGAATTCATGAAAGCCCGAAGCTGGTCATCCAATTGTAATTTGGCTTTGGAGTAGGCAAAACTGTAGCGGTCCCGGTCAAATTCCTGCAAGGTGGGAAGGTTTATCTGCACATCTGAAAACCCCTGGATGGCCCTTAAGTCTTCTTTTCTGGAATTAAAAAAAGTTTCCAGTTTATTTTGCTTAAGGGCTGAGACCGCCTTAAGCCGGTCATAGATCTCCCCTTTTAATTCTTTTTGGGTATTATAAAGGAAGATACCTGCCACGAGGACCAGCGGGATGATCGACAGGCTCAATGATAAGATGATTATTTTCGCGTATATGCGCATGGCCAGCGGCTCAATGTGAAGGTTTTGATTTACGCAGAAGGTTGTAGTAACCTGACAGCTTCCCCTTCAGTGAAATTTCATTGTCCCAATTGTTGATATGGATACGGTTTAATTCATAGGGATCGATATCAAAGCGGTCATAGCCCCGATTGGTCGTAAACGCGGCTTTATACCCTGCCAACGCGATGATGGCCTTGATCTGCTCATTGAACCCTCCGGTAGGATAAGCAAAATAATAAACAGGCCGGCCTAAATTCTTTTCTATGATGCGTTTACTTCCTATGATCTCATCCTTCATCTGTTCTTGGGACATTTCCGGAAGATACGCGTGGTGACGGGTATGGCTCCCGAAAGAAATGCCGTACCGGCCCATTTCTTTGACCTGTTCCCAGTTCAAAAGGTTGGGTTTTTTCCCCACATAATCTGAGATCAAAAAAATAGTGGCCGGGAAATGGTACTTTTTTAGGATAGGGAACGCATTCGTATAATTATCCATGTACCCGTCATCAAAAGTGATCACCACCGTATTATGAGGGAATTTTTTTCTTGCGTTGTTCCCTTCGATAAAATCCTCAAGCGGGATCACATGGTACCCATTGTCCTCCAAAAAATCCATCTGTCTATCGAATAGTTTCGGACTGACCACGTTCAGTTGGGTCCTGACATCCGGGTGACGGAATAAAATATTGTCAGGGTTCGTATTAGCTGAAGAAACACTATGGTACATCAGGATCGGGACAACATATTCGTCCTGCGCCCAAACGAAAAATCCAACAATGAAAATGAAAAAAATAAGGCAGATCGTCAATAAAAGGCGTTTGATATTTTTCCCCAGCTGATCGACACCAAATACCAGGGGCATGGCATGTTGCGTCCCTGCTTTGATCAATGGGGCCAACTGAAGCCATCCATACGCGGAAATAATAGCGATGTACGGCACTATAGGCACCCTATAACGTTCCCCCACCAGCCACATCTCGCTGATGATACTGCCGCTGACAAAATAAACGATGACAAGCAGTAAGAATTTATAATATTTATCTGCTTTTATCTTGATGGTCCCCCATAAAAATCCTGTCATCCAAAATATCATCAACGGATAACCCAGGACCTTACCGAAAACCGTAAAGGCATGACAATTAAAATTCTTAAAAGTCCCCGGCTTGGTCAATATGGACAACACACAACGCATGGTCACATTAATATAATAGGACACCGGCCCCATCTTCTGCGTAAAAGGGTCGGTATTCCTTAAATAACTTTTAAACAGCCCCACCTTGTAGGGGTCTTCCTGGAAGATACTGCTGAACGCAGGGTCCCCGAAAACCATGTAATTCCTTATTTGCCATATCCCCAGCAAAGCATACACCACGGCCAAAAAAATAATGGAATGCAGGATGGACCTCTTAACATTATCGGCGGTATTTGTAAGTATAATAAAGAGGATGATGCCAAACCCGAGAAAATAACTGCCCGGTCTTACATAGGTCGCCAAAACCAGCATCAAAGAAGACATGACAAGGGCGCTGACCTGCCCGTTTTTAAGGTACCGGATAAAATTAAACATAAATAACGTCATTAAAAACAAAAATAACGTTTCTGTTAAGATCATCTGTGAATAAATGGAAACAATGATGGAATATAAAACTATCCCCGCGCTCAAAAAAGCCAGTTCAGGGTCTATCAAAACGGCTGTTTTATAAGTGATAAAGGCGGTGAGGACCGTTAAGAGCACTTGTATCAGGATGACGCCATTCAAAGGGACCCTCAAGAACCCATGCAAAATAGCAAGAAAAACGGGATACCCAGGGGTCCTGTTCAACTCGTGTTTTAGTGTTCCCGTCGCGTCGGTGGTGGCGAACACCCCTTTTGACGTGATCATCTCCGCCGTCTTCAGGTATTCAGATGAATCAGGCATGAATTTGCTTTGGGGTGCTTGCAGGAAGGCAAAAAGAAATAAAGCTATCTTTATTAAGATAGCGGCGCTGATAATTATCAAAAAATATTTTTTATTTCTCATGGACTTTTAGCAGAATACTAACAGAAATTGAGAATATATTCAAATTGCAACTTGATACCCATTTTGATAGACTTAAAAAATTGGACAGCTACCTTCATCCTCATTTTACACGCTTAAAGAAATTTGACCTGCTTTTTTTGATCACCCTCCTTGCAGGCATGAACACCTACTATCTCCTGCTGCCCTATCCCGTGTCCCATGATTCTGCTGAGGCCTTTGAATCGTTCTATTTCTTTTATAATCACTTCTATTTTAACCACAATATCGCCCAATGGATGCCCTATTATTCCTTTGGTGTCCCCTCCCAGTATTGGCAATTGTACGCTTTGACCCCTGTCAGCTGCTTTTTTATCCTTCTGGGCTGCCTGTGCAAGGCCAATAATGTCCTTTTTGTCTTTAAACTATCCATCATCGTGGAACAAATGATCTTTCTTTGCGGCCTCTACCTGCTGTCCAAAAAGCTCTTTACGCAGCGCGGCACTGTCCTGGCTGTCTGCCTGGGAGGCATTGCCAGCGCGTTTACCTATGAGAATCTCCCTTCGGACTTCCGGATACTTTACCTGCTGCCCTTGGCGGTCTACTTCCTGGTCCGGTTCATCCAGGAAAAACGTCCGGAATTCTTTTGGCTCTGCGGCATCACGGTCCTGGCATGGGACATGGGCAATGCCTTATATTTCATTTTTTTATGGACACCCCTTTTGGTGTTCCTGGGCAGCTTCCTGATACTTAAACAAGGCCGGCTCGATGTTTTTAAATGCCTGACCGAGCGGTCGTTCAGGAATGCCGGCCTCATTTTACTTTTTTGCGTGGCAGGCCTCTGTTTCTTTTATCAATTAAAAACATTCGCTGATTTCATTGATTTTCTCAGCCGGCCGGCCGAAGGGAAAAACAACCTTTTCCAATTCCTGACCTATGCGAATACCAAGGTCGCCCTGCAGGATTACTTTAACCGTTTCGTCCTTGGCCTATATCCCGGATCTTATGTCGGCCTCCTGCCCCTGATGCTGTGTTTTTGGAATACGCAACGGTTAAAACATAACGCCTATTACCAGGCATTTTTTCTCGCCACCATTGGTCTTCTGTGGTTTTCGTTCGCGGGGATAGGGGCATCATTGATGTATTTCTTCCCGGGCATGCCGTATTACCGCCACCTCATCTATGTCTACGGCCCCTTGAAGGTCCTGGTCCTGATATGCGCCGGATTTAAACTGGAAATTTTCTGGAACGCGGACGTAAAGGAAAAAAACACCCTGATCTTTGTCTCTCTTTTTATCTTTTTATTCCTGGCAGATGCTTTAGGCCTGTCTAAAGATTGGTTGACCGGCCTGCTGGCAGACAAACGTCTGTTGAGCGAATTACAAGCCCAAATGAATTTCCATTCTCCCTTGTTCAGGTTCGCGATATACCCGCTTGCCGCGGGGGCGATCTTTATCTCGACCCTGCCACGGTTCAAAGGACTTAACAATGTCCGTCTCATCAAAGCAATCCTGCTCGCTGCCCTGTGCCTGGACATCGCTTCTTTCCATTACCAGGTTTACAAAGAAGTGTTGCAAAGGTCCTTCCCGTTACCTAAAGAATTCGAGCATTCATTATGGACCCACCGGGAAGGATTTGAGCCGCAACGTTCTGAATCTCCCCAGGATGGCCGCGCCCTGGATGTTTTGCTGGCACTTAACAATGGCCATAAATACGCCACGATCTATAGTGTGGCGCAATTTTCACCATGCGTCTCGTCTTTCAGGCTGGACCTGCAGCCCATCGAGATATCCCGTCTGTTGTCCGCCGCAACAGCCGGCAGTCAAGGGGCTTTAAAAGAAGTGATGGGCTGTGACGCGCCCAAACTGCGTTTAGAAAACTCTCCGCCCATGTCCCTGGTCTCTCCTGTTGTCCGGCCTGACTTAAGCCCGGGGCAGGTCCAGGTCACCCATTTTAACAGTGATGAGTTAACGCTCCGGGTGGACGCCCCTGCAGCCGGCGCCTGGTTAGTCTACGCGGATTCCTATCACCCCGGCTGGCAGGCCATGGTCAATGGGAAAAAACAGCCCATCGTCAGGGTTTACGGCGCATTCAAGGCCCTGCGCCTTAACGGGCACAACGACGTTGAATTTTATTTTAACAGCCCTGTAAATACACTGTGCAGCTGGTTTTTGATGTTGTTTGGGACCATGTCCTGTATTTTCCTGATAGGCCTGTTAGTCAAGACATTATATGAAAGCCTTATTTAACAGATCTTCAATGGCCGTGCTGACAGGGATCGCAGGGGTGACTGTCCTATGCGCCATTGTCATCAGGTCCGGTGAGCAGCCCGCCGGCCTGGAACAAAAAAACTATGCCGCGCGTTTTGGCATAAAATCCCTTAATGTGTTCATGCCCGAAAGCTACGCGCAACTTGCTAATGCCCTCGATGAAAACAGGGCCATCCCTCAAAACTACGGGACTTATTTTAAGGTGGCGGCTAAATTCATGCCGGATGATTTTGCAAGCCATTACATGCTGGCCCTCTATTACCAAAGCCGCGGCGAATGGGCCGAGGCCCAGGAAGCCTATAAAAAAAGCCTTGATCTAAATCCCGTCTTTTTCTGGTCTTACTATAATTTAGGGCTGATGCTTTGGGAGAATGACCGCAGGGACATGGCTTTAAGGATATGGTCGCAGGCGTTGAAGATCCCCCCCGAGGTGACTTTGCAAACATTGGTCTCAACAAAAGTGTTGGGTGATTGCGCGGCGGACCTGGCGTTGCGCGGGCATGATATCAACCAGTCCGTCGTCAAGGGATACAGCCAATTGCAGCAGTGGGTCAAAGATAGGCAGGTGCCTCAAAACCCCCCGCTGGTAATGCTTTAAAACTGAAAATAAATGAACGGCGTTCCGCCCCTACTTCCTAACACATAGATCAACGCAAACATTCCCATATAAACCGCATACCTGAAGATCGGCTGCCAACGGCAAAAACAATTGGGCCCTGCATCATATTCCTCGACAATATCCAGGCATACGACCGGGATAACCAGGAATAAAAATACGGCCAGTTGGTGGGTCATATCCAAATCCCATTTAAACGACGAGAATATCTGTGAAAAGAAATGGATGAATTGCCCGATGGATTTGCTGCGAAAAATAAACCACCCAAGGCAAGTCAGGTGAAAATAAAGAATAACGCGGATGATCTTGGGCATCCCTAACTTAAAATTTCCGGTAAATTTCGAAAAAACGCGATGAATGACCAGCATCGATCCATGGAACACGCCCCAGATCACATAGGTCCAATTAGCGCCATGCCACAAGCCTCCTAAAAACATCGTCACCATCAGATTGGCGTAAGTTCTTTTTTCCCCATGACGATTACCGCCTAAAGAAATGTATAAATAATCCCGCAGCCAGGTTGAGAGGCTGATGTGCCATCGCTGCCAGAAATCACGGGGATTAACGGCAAAATAAGGGGCCCTGAAATTCACCATCAGATCAAAACCCATTAAACGGCTGATCCCCCGCGCGATATTGCTATAGCCGGCAAAATCCCCATAGATCTGAAAAGCAAAAGCATAGACCGCCATGAGCACCTGGGCACCTTGTGGATCAGCTGCGGAAAAAACCGGATCAACCATTTTTGTCAAATTATCCGCTACAAAAACTTTTAAGAAATAGCCTTTTAAGATCAACCAAAGCCCGGATTTAATGTTGTCCCACGCCAATACCCTCTTTGTTTGCACCTGTACCAACAGGTGCTTGGCCCGTTCAATGGGACCTGCCACCAATTGAGGGAAAAAGCTCACAAAAAGAGAAAAATCAAGGAAGCGCTGGCAGGCTTTAATTTCCCCCCGGTAAACACTGAGGGCATAGCCAAGTGTTTGAAAAGTATAAAATGATATCCCTACAGGCACGATGATGCCTAATGTATGCAGGGATGTTTTAAATCCAAAAAAAGACAAAAGATCAGCCGTGCTATTGATAAAAAAGTCATAATATTTAAAGAACCCCAAAAGGCCAAGGTTCACGGCAATGCTCACCATGATAAGCGCCCTGCGGGCCCTGCTATCCGTTGTTCTGTTTAAGCCCATCCCCACTGAATAATCCACCACCGTTGAGATCCATAACAGGAGAAGAAAACGGTAATCCCAAAACCCATAGAACACCCAGCTGGCTATCAACAAAAGGACATTTTGCTGACGGTGTTCCAGCTTCAGGTATAAAAGATACACCATGAAAAAAAAGACACCGAATGTCCACGAGTTGAATATCATGGCCCTTGTTCTTTCTTCCGGTCCTTATCTTCAAAGAAGGCCAATGCTTTGCTGATAAGAAGATAGTGCCGGACCGCGTACCGGGGCTCTTCTTGTTGATTGGGATGAATGGTATCCACAAAGGTCTCTTTGTTCCAATAAGAAGTCAGGTCGGCAAAAAGCGCATTATTCCTGCTTTGAATGATATCCTTAATAGTCTCGTATTCCACTCCAAAATCCCCGCTCTGACGCGCTTCCTGCCAAATAAATAAGACCGGGACCCTGTGTTCCTGAAAAATATCCAGCACTTCACGCAGCACAATGAATTTTTCCTCTCCTGTCGACTTTTCCAATTGAGTCATTTGAATGGCCTTGATATTCCCCCTCATTTTAGAGTTAACATCATTAGGATAGGACAACCATTTTAAAAACCATTCTGGCAGCAAATGATATAGTCTGAAATTGTACCGGATGAGAGGATCAATGCGTTTTAATGGGATGGGGGTCGAAAGCGCGCATTCTACGGCAGTGTTATAATTAAAATACCGAAAATAAAAAGAGGCAGGCATGTTCTTTAATACTTCCGGATCAAAAACAATTTGATCGGAATCAGTTTTAAACCTTGGGTCAAAAGAAAATGTTCCTTCGTTCATGCAGATCACGACCATGTCGGGATGCCAGTTAACGATCTTTGCAGCCTGTGCCAAATAATCGTAAATGGTTGATGCGATCTGGGCCATATTCATAAAGGCTACGGGAGCATTAAGCTCGTCTGCAATGCCTTGCATGTATTTAGGAATGTCGTTGTATTGATAAACGGAATTCCCAAGCAATATGACTAATTTCTTGTTTCCCAACTGCTCTCTGGAAGGAATTTGGGCGAGCTGAAATCCGTAGGAACCAAACTTGATGCCCGGGTACGTCAGAAGGCTGTAGTTAAAACCATTTTCAACGATGAAACCGCTGGAAATGGTCATAAAAGCGATCGTAAGCGCAGTCCAGAAGATCCTATTTCTTAACCGCTTCTCACGATTATCTTCTATCATAATCTTAACATCAGTAGCCCCAACCGGAAAAGGCTTCAGTGATCGCTCTCTGGGTCGACAGCCCTGTCGAATCTGTCTCGCCAGAGAGGTTCAAATCGGAAGGAAACATATTTTTAATAGATGGGCTTTCAGCCCATCTATTAAAAATAGCCCCAACCGGATTTGAACCGGTGTTTTCTGCCTGAGAAGCAGACGTCCTGACCAGGCTAGACGATGGGGCCAAATCAATATTGAATGGTAAGGATATCTCAAAGCTCCTTAATCGTCAACAAATATCGTTGACTCCTGGCGTCCTGAATTTATAATCGAATTATGCCCACCAGTATCAGCATTGGATTCAGCCAGGACCCCGATCCCCCAAACGCTATTTTACAGGCTTGCGTGCAGGTCAAAAACCAGCTCAAGGCCGCTGATACTGACCTGGTCATTCTCTTTGCCTCGCCCCAGTATGTCGTCCCTGAAGTCCAGGATGTCATCACCCGCACCCTTAAACCAAAACACTTAGTCGGCTCTTCCACCGGCGGCATCATCCTGTCCAACGGGGTGGCCAACCGCGGCATCGCCATCGTAGGCATTAATTCCGACGATATGAACTTCGGGGTTTCCGCGATAAAGGACATTGACAACCAGGACATGCATTACACCGGATTTGACCTGGCCCGCAAAGCGGCCCAGGACTTAAACTCCTCTCACCGGGAAGCCTTCATCACTTTTTCGCAAGGCCTTGAAAAAAACTCTTCCCCCTTTATCCGCGGCGTCAGGGAAGTATTGGGCGGGGGTTTTCCCGTGCTCGGGGCCATTTCCAGCGACGATTTTAAATATAAACGGCTCTCTCAATTTTATCAGGACCAAATATTGCATCATTCCGTCGTCGGCCTGCTGCTGGGCGGGGCATTCCATCTGGCCTTAGGCTGCAGGCACAGCTTTAAACCGTTGGGTAAACCTAGGACCATCACCAGGGTCGAGGGTCATATCATCCGCACCATTGATGATAGGCCGGCCGTTGAAATTTATAAGCATTTCTTAGGGACCGAAGCTGAAGGGTTAAAAAATACTGCTTTAAACTCATACGCGGCGATGTACCCCTTGGGCTCCTATCTGGAAGAGTCCCGCCAATATTTGCTGCGTAACATCATTGACATCCTGGATGACGGTAGTATCGTATGTCATGAGGGGATCCTTCAGGGCGCTGAAGTGCATCTGATGATCAGCAATAAAGAGTCTTGCCGCAACTCTGCCGTTGAAGCGGCGGAATCAGTCAAGGCGTCCCTGGCTGACAGGCCGGCCAAGCTGATACTTATATTTGAATCATTGGCCCGGCACAAGATCCTGGGGCGCAGCGCTTTTAATGAGATCCAGGCCATCAAGAATGTCTTAGGGAACAGCACGCCGATCGCAGGCATGTGCTCCTACGGTGAAATAGGGCCCTTTGGCACACTGGACAATATAAAGAACATTTATTTGCATAACGAAAGCATCCTTATCATGGCCATTGCATAAATATGGACCCGACAACCCTTGAAACCATATGGACGCTCGGCATCATCATTTTTATCCTGCTGTGCGCGACGACATATCTTTTTTATGCTTCTGCCACTAAAGAGGAAACCATCAAGAAAAAGGACGAAGAGCACAATAAACTCATGCGCTCTTTTAATGACCTGGATGAACAAGCCAAAATGATCATCCGCACTGACCTGGAGCTCCATAAGGTCCGCGAAGAAACGGACCAGCGCCTCAACGGCTTAAACGCCCTTCAAAGAACGTCGCGGCAAATGAGCCAGGCGCTTAACGCGAATGAGATCTTCCAGCGGATCTCCCCCGCGCTTTTTGAAGACCTGGCCTTCGCCCGCGTCTTGATCGCCTGCGCGGATGATAAGAACACGTTAAAGGTCCGCCTTAACATAGGTTACACGGATGCCCGTGCCGAGGCCATCTTAAAAGAGATCGCCGCTGAAGAACAGCTCAAGAGCGCCCTGAAAGAGACCCACTCTGTTTCTTCCATCAATGGGTCCAACAAAACCAAAGAAAAAATGATCCATGCCTTTGAAGCGGAACATTTTATCTTCGCGCCCATCCTGACCCAAACCGGAAGCATTGGTTTTGTTTTCGCGGGGAACCGTTACAATGCCCCCGCGGTGACACAAGGTGACGAAGAATTGATCACCATCCTGGCCGGGCAAATAGGCCAGTCCATCGAAAACGCGGAACTGTTTGAAAAAGTGTTCCGCTCCAGCCAGGAGTTGGAATTAAAAGTCGCGGACCGTACCAAACAGCTGGCCAACGCCTTACAAAAAGTCAACGACATCAGTAATAAAAAATCAGAATTTGTCTCCGCTGTTTCGCATGAGCTGCGCACCCCCTTGACGTCCATCAAAGGTTATGCCGCCATCCTGATCGCCGGGAAGATCGGTGAAGTGCCTCCCGCGGTCAAGGAACGCTTGAGCAAGATCAACTCCCACTCCGACCATTTGGTCAGCCTGATCAACGATCTCCTGGACCTCGCCCGCATTGAGTCCGGACGGCAGGAGATGAAATTGGCCGCTTACAAAATTAAAAATATCCTCGATAACGTCACGGACCTGCTGGCCCCCCAGATAGCTGCCAAGGGGGTTAAATTACACTTGCAACTGCCCCCGGAGGTAGAAGAGATCTATGCAGATACCTCCCATGTCGAACGTGTTCTTATCAATCTATTAAGCAACGCTGTAAAATTCACGCCCGCCAACGGCACCATCACCGTGGCGGTTGCACCGGCACTTGATGGCGGCTATGCCGTCTTTAGCGTGTCTGACACCGGCATCGGCATCCCCGCCTCAGAGGTAGAAAAACTTTTCAGTGAATTCTTTCGGGGCGAAAATGAGATCAACCAAAATGTCAAAGGGACAGGCCTGGGGCTGGTCCTGGCTAAAAATATTGTTGAGGCGCACCGTGGTAAAATGTGGGTCCAAAGCAAGGCCGGGGCCGGGACCACCTTTTATTTTACATTGCCCTCGTCCATGAAAGCTTACGAAGAACACCTGACCCTTGAGAAAACTGATGCGTAAAGAACGTATCCTCATTATCGACGATGATCCTGATATCCGCGATGTGCTTAATTTAAGCCTGGCGGAACATTACAGCATTTCCGCGGCCAATAACGGCAAAGAAGGTCTGGAGATGGTCAAGACCAAAAACCCTGATTTGATCATCACTGATTATAATATGCCGGTGATGAACGGCCCGCAATTTGTCCGCCAACTGCGCCATGACATTTTACTGCGCCACCTGCCTGTTATCATGCTCACCGGCAAAGGCGAAACCAGGGACATGGTCACCGGGATCGAATCCGGAGCGGACGACTATATAGTCAAACCTTTTGAACCGGAGACCCTGCTGGCGCGCATCCGCATGATCTTAAAACGCACCACCCGCTCGCTGGATGCCAATCCCCTGACCCACCTGCCGGGAAACTCGTCGATCATGGAGGAATTCCAGGCCTACATCGACAACGGCAAACCATTCGCGGTGGGCTATGCGGACCTTGATAAATTCAAGATCTATAATGATAAATATGGTTTCGAACACGGGGACGAGGTGATCCGTTCTTTGGCCCGTATCCTCATTGATGCCACCCAGCAATTCTGCGGACCAGACGCTTTTGTCGGCCATGTCGGTGGGGATGATTTTGTGTTTATCTGCGCTGATGACAAGGCCGATGCCGTCAGCCAGAACATCATTGATGCCTTTGATAAAATCTCCCCCAGCTTTTATAACGATGAGGACCGCGCCGCGGGCTTTATCATGGGAGTTGACCGGCAAGGCAATAGTGTCAAGGTCAGTTTAGTTTCTGTTTCCATCGGCATTGTCAGCAGTGTCAACCAGAAGATCACCCATGTGGCACAGATCGGGGAACTCGGCGCGGAGTTAAAGAAATTCGCCAAGTCGGTGGGGAAAAGTAATTTTCAGAGGGACCAGAGGAAAAAATAAAGACGAAGCAATCTTTTTATTAATTCGGAACGCACTGTCCGGACGCGCTGCACTTTGTCCAAGTCGGCTGCCCGGCAGGCGGACAGTTCCCGCCATTGGAACCACAGGCGTTTCCGCAGCTGTCCTTCCCGCAATCCGCGCTCCAATTGGTTCCGCAAGCCGTATTAGCTTTACATGCACCAGCTTCCCAATGCTGACACGGAAGACAACACAGACCGGGCAAGGTAGCAGCGGTGATAGTGGTACCGCTGTTGCTGCCGCTGCTGCATGGTTCTCCGCCAGAACAACCCCCGCTATTGGAACCGCAAGGGGTTCCATCGCTGTCATAACCGCAATCATTGCTCCCGCAAGGTGTCAAAGGCACACATCGAGATAAAATACCATTCCAAATTTCAGTATCAGGACAACTTGTCACACACGTGCCAGGAGGCCCGTTAACGTCACCGGTAGTATTATTACATTTTTCCCCGGTAGGACAGTTCCCATTATTTGCCCCGCAAAAGCCCCCGCAACTGTCTTGACCGCAGCCATTGGGTGATGGAGAACCATTGGAAGCTATGGGGCAAGCGGGGCTCGCCTTGCAATTTCCCGGCACACATGTGTTCCCCTTCCAATAAGTACAGTTATTAGGATCAGTGCTGTCATTGCAATTACACCGGCAAGAGTCATAGCCGGGATCCCCGAGAGTTGTATCACAGAATTGATTGGCCGGGCATGAATTTATGTCCTGACATCCGGTCCCGGCGGAATTAACATCAGTACATTTATTACCATCTACCTGGCAATAAGCGCATGAGGACGTGGAACTGTCCCAATAGGAATACTTAAAACAAGCGCATTCTTTTTTAGTGTCCGTCTGGGTTGAATCACAAAATCCATTCGTGCATACTGTCGGCACACACTTGGTCCCATCAAAAGTAGTGCATGGGTCCGGACAATAATTGACACACGCAGGCGGATTAGCGGACTGATCAAAATACCAGCCGGTGGGACATATGCATTGAGTGCATGTTGGGTCAGTTAAAGATCCCGGGACGGAAGAGCAATCCAGGCCATTGGAACAGCCGCATCCTGATGGATTATCAGTTGCTCTTTGTGCCACGGGAACTGCTCCGCAAACCTGGCCGGTGATTGGACAAAAGCAGGCATTGACCCCGTTACAGGCTACCTGCCCGCTCCCTGAACAATATGCCCCTCCAAATGCCGGCGCCGGGCATTCGCAGGAACGGTACATGACCGTAGGACCAAAACTGCCTGAAGCAGGACAAGTGACCGAACACCAGCCGCCGTTTATAGGAGTGATCTGTTTGCCGTCAATGGTCTCATTGCCATTTCCCATGATGACACGGGTAACGGTATTATAATAACCTTGTGCCGTGTCATGTATTTGGGAAACCAACGAGTTTGGGTTGGAACTAAAACTGGCAATGACCGCCACCGCGACCACGGCCAAGAGCAAAAGATACTCCAGCGACGTCTGTCCTCGAATAGGGCTATAGGCAGCGGGCATTCTCATAGATAATACAAATATACCATATAATTTCAGGGTTAGCAAAAAACCGGGACACATTGAATTAAATTAAATTTTACATGAAACTTTAATTCAATGTGTCCCGGTTTTTCTAAGACCCTTGGTGACATTGGAAATATCATCAGCGCCAAAAAGATAGCTGGCAGTAATGAGAACGTGCGCGCCTGCCTTCACCGCCAATGGGGCGGTTTGGGCATTGATCCCCCCGTCTACGGCGATATCACCTTTAAAAATTTCCTTTAGGCGTACCAGCTTAGGCAAGGCTTCGGCCATGAATTTTTGGCCGGCAAACCCCGGGTTAACAGACATGACCAAGACCCCGTCGCAATCATTCAAAATGGCCTCGCATAACGGCGTGCCGGGATTGATGACCACGAATGCTTTTTTCCCAAACCCGCGGACCTTTTTTAAGTCCGCGCGAAGGCCAGGGATGTCCACTTCATCGATCTCTTTAGGCCATTGGTCCCACTGGCGGCATGCAGCCCGACGCTGTCCATAGCACTCCACCTGGATTTGGATAATGTCTGCCCCGGCTTTCGCGTAGCTTTCAATATAATCCCCGGGATGCTCGATCATCAAGTGGGCTTCCAGGGGAAGTTTGGTGTGCTTACGCATGGCCTCAACGATCACAGGCCCAATGGTCAAATTAGGGACAAAATGCCCGTCCATGCAATCAATGTGAAAACGCGCCACCCCGCTGTCTTCACAACGCTTGATATCGCGGGCCAAATTGCCGAAATCAGCGGCGAGGATGCTGGCTGAAACTTCGATGGGTTTTTTCATAATGTTCTTTAATGCGCGGGGAGGGAATTGAACCCTCACGCCTTACGGCATACGCCCCTCAAACGTACGCGTCTACCAATTCCGCCACCCGCGCTCAAATATTTATTTTACGTGATTTAAAGCCGCCGCGATAAAGCCCTTGAACAATGGATGGGCGCTGTCGGGCTTGGACTTGAATTCCGGGTGGAACTGACAGCCGACAAACCACGGATGGTCCTTGATCTCAATGATCTCAACCAAGTCCCGCTCGGGATTGACTCCCGCGATCACCAGCCCTTTTTGCGTCAATTGCTGACGATACGCATTGTTGAATTCATAGCGGTGGCGATGACGCTCGGAAATCTTAGCGTTCTTATACGCTTCAAAGCTTTTGGTGCCCTTTTCCAAAACGCAGGCGTACGCGCCCAGGCGCATGGAAGCGCCCAAATTCTTGACCTTTTTCTGCTCCTCGATCAGGCTGATGACGGGATTGGAGGTCTCTTTGTCAAACTCCGTCGAGTTGGCTCCCTTGAGGCCTGCCACATGGCGGGCAAATTCGATGGTGGCGATCTGCATGCCTAAACAAATCCCGAAAAAAGGAATATTGTTCTCACGCACGTATTTGACCGCCGCGATCTTTCCCTCGATGCCGCGGGCCCCAAAACCACCGGGGATCAAAACACCGTGGGCGTCTTTCAAACATTTCTTAAAACCGGCCTTTTCCACCTCTTCGGAATCAACTTTCAAAATAGTGACCCGCGCGTTATTGGCAATGCCCCCGTGCACCAGGGCTTCGTAAATGGATTTATAGGCGTCCTGCAAAGAAATATATTTTCCAACCACGGCGATCTTGACCTCTTTAGCCGGAGAACGCAGGCGCTTTAAGACCCCTTCTTCCCAATTTTTGATGCCGCGGTCAACGAGCTTGATATTCAGCTTCTTTAAGATGAGCTCATCCAATCCCTCTTTTTTAAGGGCCAGGGGTACTTCATAAATGTGTTTAACATCCGCGGCCTCAATAACAGCTTCCAGGTCCACATTGCAAAACAAGGCGATCTTCTCACGCTGTTCCTGCGAGATGGGCCGCTCCGTGCGGCACATCAAAATTTGAGGGATGATCCCTATTTCCCGCAAACGCCCGACGCTGTGCTGGGTTGGCTTGGTTTTCTGTTCGCCGGCGGATTTAATGTAAGGCAGCAGTGTCACATGGATATTCAACGCGTAACTTTCGCCAAGTTCCCAGCGCAGCTGCCTGATGGCTTCCAAAAAAGGAAGAGACTCAATGTCCCCTACCGTGCCGCCGATCTCAACGATCGTCACATCCACGTCCGTGGACTTGGAGACCTTCTTGATGCGCTCCTTGATCTCATCTGTAATATGCGGGATGATCTGCACGGTCTTGCCTAAGTAATCCCCGCGGCGCTCCTTGGTGATCACGGAAAAATAGACCTTGCCGGCGGTGATACTGCTGTCCTTGGAAAGCTGGGTATTGGTGAAGCGCTCATAATGGCCTAAGTCCAGGTCTGTTTCCGCCCCGTCGTCGGTGACATAGACTTCCCCGTGCTGATAGGGGTTCATGGTGCCGGGGTCCACGTTCAAATACGGGTCGCATTTGATGATGGTCGTCTTAAGCCCGCGGGCTTCAAGCAATTTGCCTATAGAAGCAGCCGCAATGCCTTTGCCTAAGCTGGAAACAACACCGCCTGTGATAAAAATGTATTTGCTCATGATTCCAACTTTAATTTATCCGTGTTTTTAGGGATGGCCGTCGGATATTTGCCTGTAAAACAGGCTGAACAGAAACTGCTCTTGTCCTTCATCACGGACATCATGCCATCAAGGCTCAAGAAACCCAGGGAGTCAACCTTGATAAAATCCGCGATCTCCTGGACTGTCTTGTTATGCGCAATAAGCTCTCCTGACGAGGGAAAATCAATCCCGTAAAAACAAGGGGACTTGATGGGCGGGCATGAGATGCGCATGTGTATTTCTTTGGCGCCCACTTCACGCAATTCTTCAATACGGCTGCGGGACGTTGTCCCCCGCACAATGGAATCCTCGATGATGACCACTTTTTTGCCCTTGATCACGTCCCTTATAGGATTAAGTTTAACACGTACACGGAATTCACGCAAAAATTGAGTGGGTTGAATGAAGGTGCGGCCGATATAATGGTTTCGGACAATCCCCAGTTCAAAAGGCATGTTCAATTCCTGGGCATAGCCCAAGGCCGCGTAATTACCGGAGTCCGGAATGCCCATGACAAAATCTGCTTTGGCAGGATGTTCTTTGGCCAACTGTGCGCCTAAACGCTTCCTGACCTGGTAAATATTGTCATCAAAAATACGGCTGTCAGGACGGGCGAAATAAACATTTTCAAAAACGCAAAAAGCCTTTGCGGCGCTTTTACTGCCCGGCAAATAAATGGATTCCAGTTTATTGCCTTTAATGATGACGATCTCGCCGGGTGCTATCTCCCGCACGAATTCCGCCTTCATCAGGTCAAAAGCACAGCTTTCGGAAGCTAAAATATACCCGTCGCCTAATTTTCCCAAACACAAAGGACGAAATCCCTGCGGATCTCGGGCCCCGATCAAACATTCTTCCAGCAAAAGCACGACCGAGTATGCCCCCTTCACTTGGGAAAAAACCTTTGTCAGCCATTGGGCCATGTCGCCGTTGGGCGTCTTGGCCAATAAATGCACGAAAATTTCAGAATCCATCGAGGTCTGGAAAATGGACCCTTCGTCTTCCAGTCTGGCATATAGCTCGTCGGTATTGATCAAATTGCCGTTGTGTGCCACCGCGATGGGTTTTTTGCGGTGATTGACCAGAATGGGCTGGATATTCTTGGTATGCGACCCGCCCGTCGTGGAATACCGGGTGTGCGCGATGGCCATATGGCCCTTTAACCGGCTGATATTGCTTTCATCAAAATTATCAACGGCCAAGCCGTCTTTTTTAATGACATGCATCTCACGGCCGTCGTAAGAGACGATGCCGGCCGCTTCCTCGCCGCGGTGCTGTAAGGCATACAGGCCTAAAAAGGCCATTTTGCTTGCTTCCTTATGATGACTGATCCCGACGATGCCGCACATGATTAAACCGCCTTTAGGGACTGCGCATATAAATTCTGCAGCGACTCCACCGTAAACTCTTCTTTAATACTCGCTTCTATGCCGTTAACAGCTGCCCATGCCCCCTGCAGGGTTGTGATGCAGGGGATATTATGTAAAATAGCCGCCGCCCGGATGACCCTCATATCCGATTGGCTTTTCTTGCCTGAAGGTGTATTGATAATTAAGTTTATCTCACCTTTTTTGACTAATGTCAACGCGTTTTCTTCACCTTCATGATGTTTGTCCACAATGGTCACGTCAATGCCCGCTGAACGAAGCGCCTTGGCCGTTCCTCGCGTGGCCATCACCTTGAATTTCAGGTCTGCTAATTTCTTGGCAATGAACGCCACATCACGCTTGTCATGGTCATTGACACTGATAAAAACCACGCCTGATTTGGGCAAGGCCTGGTTGGCCGCCATTTGGGATTTGGCAAAAGCCGCGCCAAAATTCGAAGCGATCCCCATGACCTCGCCGGTGGATTTCATCTCCGGCCCTAAAATAATATCCACCCCGGAAAAACGGCTGAAAGGCAGGACTGATTCTTTGACACAGATATATTTTAATTCTTCCGGATCGACCAATTCAAAATCACTTAATTTCTTGCCTGCCATGACCTGGGCCGCGATCTTGGCCAGCGGCATGCCGGTGGCTTTGCTGACAAAAGGGCTGGTGCGCGAGGCGCGCGGATTGACCTCCAGGACATACACCTGGCGGCCCTTGACCGCGAACTGGATATTCATCAGGCCCACGACTTTCAGGGCATGGGCCAGGCGCACGGTCTGATTTTTAATGTCCTCGATCACTTCTTCACTTAAAGTATGCGGCGGCAAAACGCAGGCTGAATCTCCTGAGTGAATGCCCGCGTTCTCAATATGTTCCATGACCCCGGCGACGTATACATCTTCACCGTCGCAGATGGCATCCACATCCACTTCCTGGGCATCTTCCAAAAACTTATCGATCAATACCGGATGCCCGCGCGAGACGCTGTGCACCTCATCTAAAAAGGACTTGATAGATTCTTCATCATAAACAATACGCATGGCGCGCCCCCCAAGCACATAAGACGGACGGACGAGTACCGGATATCCAATGCGATTGGCCGCGATCAGGGTTTCTTCCTTGGTTGTTGTTGAGGCGTTGGCCGGCTGTTTCAAACCCAGCTTGTCCATTAGCTTGGAAAAATGCTCCCGGTTTTCCGCCAGGTCAATGGAGTCAACAGAGGTCCCGATGATAGGCACTCCGGCCTGGGACAACCGGCGCGCTAAATTCAGCGGTGTCTGGCCGCCGAATTGCACGATCACCCCATCGGGACGTTCCACTTCAAACACATTCATCACGTCTTCAAAGGTCAACGGTTCAAAATACAGCCTGTCGGACGTGTCATAATCCGTCGAAACCGTCTCCGGATTGGAATTGACCATGATGGTTTCAAAACCCATTTCCTTAAGGGCAAAGGCCGCGTGGCAGCAGCAATAATCAAATTCGATCCCCTGGCCGATGCGGTTGGGCCCGCCGCCTAAGATCATGATCTTCTTCTTTTTAGATTTACGCTTTTGGTTATTGATGAGCGCTTCATCTTCAGTCTCATACGTCGAATAATAATAAGGCGTATACGCTTCAAATTCCGCGGCACAAGTGTCCACTAATTTGAAAGTCGCCGTGATGCCCATGTCCTTACGCATTTGACGGACGTCTTTTTCACTTTTATCCAGGACCTCTGCCAATTGGGCATCGGAAAATCCGTATTCCTTGGCCTGGCGCAAAAGCTGAGGCGCCAAAGTCCCGCTGGATACAGCGACGGATTTCAAATGGTCCTCCAGCTCTAAGATCTGTGCTATCTGGTCAATGAACCAAATGTCGATCTTGGAAATTTCCGAGACCTGCTCTATGCTCATGCCTTTTTGCAAGGCGTATTTCAAATAGAAAATGCGTGAGGCATTGGGCTCAGCCAGGCGCAATTGGATCTTGGCGTCCTCAATATAGCGCCAGTCCTGTTTATTATCCAGGCCGATATGGTCGATCTCCAGGCCCCTTAACCCCTTTTGCAAAGCTTCCTTGAAATTGCGGCCGATGGCCATGGTCTCGCCGACACTTTTCATTTGTATGCCTAAGATGTCCTTGGCTTCGGGGAATTTTTCAAAAGTAAAGCGCGGGATCTTGACTACACAATAATCAATGGCAGGTTCAAAGCACGCGGGCGTTTCCCTGGTGATATCGTTCTGAATTTCATCCAGCGAATAGCCCACGGCCAATTTAGCGGCGAATTTGGCTATGGGGAATCCCGTGGCCTTGGATGCCAGCGCCGATGAACGCGAGACCCGTGGGTTCATTTCAATGACCACCATGCGCCCGTCTTTAGGATCAACGGCGAATTGGATATTCGACCCTCCGGTCTCTACCCCGATCTCACGGATCAAACGGATAGAAGCATCACGCATGTTCTGGTACTCGGCATCGGTCAATGTCTGCGCCGGAGCGACTGTAATGCTGTCCCCGGTATGCACGCCCATGGGGTCTAAATTTTCAATGGAACAGACGATCACGACATTATCCGCGTGGTCGCGCATCAGCTCCAGCTCATATTCTTTCCAGCCTTCGATGGATTCTTCAATAAGTATTTCATGGATCATGGAGCTTTCGATCCCCAGGGCCGCGATGCGTTCAAACTCCTGCGCATCATGCGCGATGCCGCCGCCCGTGCCTCCTAAAGTAAACGAAGCACGCACGATGCAGGGAAAACCGATCTGCCCCACTGCCTGTTTGGCTTCTTCGAGATTGTAAGCAAAGACACTTTTAGGCACATCCAGACCTACTTTGATGACCGCGGCTTTAAATTCACTGCGGTCTTCGGCCTTGCGGATCACCTCGTATTTTGCCCCCAGCATTTCAACATTATATTTGGCTAAAATGCCCTGCTCATGGAGTTTCATGGCCAAATTAAGGCCTGTCTGCCCGCCTAAAGTAGGCAAAATAGCGTCGGGCCTTTCCTTGCGGATGATAAGTTCCAGGAATTCAGGGGTCAGGGGTTCAATATAAGTGGCGTCCGCGATGCCCGGGTCGGTCATGATGGTGGCAGGATTGGAATTGACCAATACTACTTCATACCCTTCTTCCTTCAAGGCCTTGCAAGCCTGGGACCCGGAATAATCAAATTCGCAGGCCTGGCCTATGACAATGGGCCCTGCTCCGATGATCATTATTTTCTTAATATCAACGCGTTTGGGCATTTTTATGCTTATCTATCATTTCAATAAACTGGCTGAATAAATATTTAGCGTCATGCGGTCCGGGGGCTGCTTCCGGGTGATACTGGATGGAAAATGCCGGAAAATGTTTATGCCGGATGCCTTCAACGCTCTGGTCATTTAAATTCACATGGATGACCTCTACCTCGCCCAGATCAAGGCTTTTGACATCCACGCAAAAGCCATGGTTTTGGCTGGTGACCGCGATGCGGTTCCCCTCAAAATCTTTGACCGGATGATTGGCCCCGTGATGACCGAATTTTAATTTATATGTCTTTCCATCCAAGGCCAGCCCCAAGATCTGGTTGCCTAAGCAAATGCCGAAAATGGGCGTCTTGCCCAAAAGTCCCTTAACAGTGTCTATCACATAGGTCACCACCGCCGGATCGCCGGGCCCGTTGGAAAGGAACACCCCATCGGGCTTGATAGCCATGATCTCCTTAGAGCTCGCCTTGGCCGGGAACACATGCACCTCGCAGCCCATGCTGCTGAGGATGCGTAAAATATTAAACTTGATCCCGCAGTCAATGGCCGCGATCTTGTAAGCCCGAGGGCCATGGGACTTCCAAACATACTTCTTTAACGTGCTGACATCCTTGACAAAATCCATCCCTTCCATGGAAGGCATCGCATCCAGCTTTTGCTGGAGACTTTTAGGGTCAAAATCTTCCGTTGAGATGATCGCTTTCATGGCCCCGGACATGCGCAAATGACGGGTCAAAGCACGGGTGTCCACCCCTTCCATCGCAATGATCTTATTGTCATTTAAATAATCGGTAAGGCTTTTTTTAGCGCGCCAATTGGAATGGCGGCGGCAGAATTCTTTGACAACGAAGCCTTTGACGTGAACAGCGTCAGACTCAACATCCTGGTCATTAACACCGTAATTACCGATCAAGGGATAGGTCATCACAACGATTTGGCCGGTATAGGAGGGATCAGTGAGGACTTCCTGATAACCGGTCATGGCGGTATTAAAGACAGCTTCGCCCGCGGTTTCCCCGGTCTCTTTTAAAGTACGGCCGCGAAAACTTTTACCGTCCTGAAGATATAATATTGCTTCTTTCATGCCCTGCTTTTTTATTGAAAATATCGCGGAAATACGTCGGCGGGAAGGATAATCCCCATGCCTGAAACACTATAAAGCAAGTACCCTTCATTGTCAAGCAAGAGCTTCCCTGATCGCGGCAACGAGTTCTTCCGGAGGCGTGTTTTTCTGGATATAGTCCCGGGCCCCGTAAGAAGCGTAATCAATAAAATTCTTGGGGGTATCAATGGATGTGTAAAAAATAACAGGGATGTCCTTCGTGGACGTGTTTTGTTTAAACTTTTTACACAATTCGATCCCTGAAATGCCCGGAAGCAGAATATCCAAAAGGATCAGGTCCAATCTATGCTCCAGGGCCTTACTCAGACCTATTGAGCCGTCTTCCGCCAAAAGGACATTGAAGTCGTATTTTGCCAAAAGCCTGCTGATCAAGGTTCTGTCCACAGGGTTGTCGTCAATGAACAAAATTGTTTTTTGCGCTGGCATAGATAAATTGAGTATACAACCATTCCGATGGTACTGGCAACTATAAACCAAGAAAATTCTTCAAATCCGTCATGGGTTGGATACTGATGATCACCGGTACAAAGCCCGGGGCGTTTTGCAACTGCGCCAGCATGGCTGGATCAAGGTGAAATTCTATTTCACCTCCATTATTTTGAGTCTGTAAATTCATATTGGAAGGAGTTAGGTCGATACCGCCTTCACGAGTCTTATATTCAACCTTCCTTTGAATATTCTTTGTCACCATAGCATCATCTGTAATAGGTTTTCCCTCTACAACAATGCCTTGTTGTTTAAAAATTTCCGCTACCAATGCATTACGAAAAAAGTTGGTAAATTCTCGCGTATAATCGCCTGCTTCTGACAATCTATGTCCCATTTCTTCCATATAAGACCTGCCGAAAGATTCTGGGTCTGCCAGTTGACTTCTTTTCATCCCAATCTTCTTTGTTGCTGTATTCCAATAAGCCTGGTACCCTTCCAGCGCATCACCTGTCAATTTACTTTTAACAGAAGTGAAAACTTCCATAGGACTAGGTTCTATTTTTTTCCCTAATATTTCTTCCAATTTTTTATCAATAATCTGGCGAAGTTGTAGGATTTTAATCTCCGCAGGGGTCAAATCATCTATATTCATATATTGAAAATCTGGTTCCAATACTTCAGAATCAAGGTGAACCCCTAAGCTATGGATTACTAACGCGATATTATAGTTCATAAACACCACTTGATAACCCATATTTCTTAAGAGTAACTGTGTATCGGGATCATGGATGGTACGTTGTGTGCCTAAAACAACCTTCTTGGGATCCCATCCTTTTTGACTTACAACACTTTCCCATGCATTCTGCCAAGTCTGACGGTTTTTGTATGAAGGAATTCTTGTTACATCTTGATACTCCGGTCGAGATCCGTTAACTTTTAAAGCCGCATTAATAACCGCAGTTACAGCCTCAACAGAATCTGTTTGTGCCAACATCAATCCAATTGCTTCAGTGACTTTGCCTGCATGAAGAACATTCCGGTCGGGAGAAACAATGATTCCAGGTATATTAATAAAATTATAACTCAATATATTATGATGTGAACGTGCAGTATCTTGAACCTCTAAACCTTGGACATAAAGCCTATCACTAGTCGTTGAAACTATTTCTCCGCCTTCTGTCGTACTTAATGGATGATAATTGGGATTTAGAATAAGTGCTTTTTCTGCTAAGCGTCTAACAGATTTTAAAAAATCTGAAGTAGGTTGAGTGAAAATGGTCTCCGAACCTTCTATAAGTTGTTTACGTAAATGTACCATATCATAACTCAAAACTTGCACTTGGACTGATTTGCCATCAGCATCATTATAAAATTGTGTTTCGATTTTAGCTTTAGCTTTCCAATTTCTTGATCTTAATTCAAGCCCTAATCCCGCTCTTAAACAAGCTGCGGACAACATTTTGAGACCTTCTCCCCATCCGCCCGCAGCTTCAGGGGTTTCATTTTTTGTACTGAATAAAAGTCCTAAAAGTTTATAATCATACCCTGTTCCATTGTCTCGGATACGAACGGATGCAATCCGGTCATCGTGGAATTGAGAAATCTCATTAATATCCAGCCATCGGGATTCCTCTTCACCTTTTAATGAAAATTCCACGTTAATCTTCGTGGAGCCTGCGTCTTTAGGCAAATGGTTTTGGACTGCATCCAATAAAATTCGATCAATCCCCCAAGCGGTTTCACGATAATTAAGAGTCAATCCGGTACTTACATTTTGATTTTCTTTCTCATAATAAATTGATGTTGTTGTTGCCACGCCTGCTTTTACTAAAAGAATTCCTACAAGGCCAGATATGAGTACGACCTTTTTCCCTTCTTTAATTGCTTGTTCAGTAAGCGCATCCGGTTTTCCACTATAACCCGTTGTCTCCCCCAATATTGCGTCTTCACCATATAAACCTTGAAATGCTTGACGCCATACATTAGCCGCCCGTTCATCCAACTTCCTGTAATAATCAAAATATAGACCGTTTTCATAGAACTCCTCCGAAACCTTAAACTTACCGTCCTCCTCTTTCATTATAGATTTCTGTATAAAATGTTTTGCAATTTCAGGTGTTATATTCTCAAACATTGCTAACTTTACCACTGCCTCTATCGCTGAACGAGGCAGGTTATCACGATCACGATTAAGATCTGAATCATTAAAAAGATTATAGTTAAAAAGAGCAGGCCTGTAAGCGATATTGCCGTCCGGAAGACTTATAACGTAATTTCCTTTAACATAAATTTCACTCTTTTCTCCTGAGCGTTTCCCTACAACTTCTCCCACATTTCCAGTGACCAGTGTTGGTCTATATTCCTGATTTAAAAACAACACCAAGTCTGGCAACCTTTTTGCTTGATTCAAAAATTCAGAACTAGGGGAACGGATGATCGTCCTTGAACCTGACATTCCTTGTGTATCACTTACTTGTAATGCAATGTTATATGTGGCGATCTCATTTTGAAAACCCTTATTAAGGATTTTTTCTGCTATGATTGGTTTAGCCTGCCAAGAGCGGGATTGAAATTCAACTTGAATACCCCGCTTCATTGCAGCCGCGGTCGCAATTTTAAGACCTTCTCCAAATTTTCCTGACTCCTCAGTTGAGCCTTTGGTCGTAAGAAAATATTTCAAATGTTCTACATCATAACCGATACCATCATCCGCTATCTCAATCGAATCAACATCCTCTGGTCGAAGAGATTGGACTTCTGGATCCAACAGCCCAATAGTTCTTCCGTTTTTTAAATGAAAGGTTACTTCGGTCTTGCTTCCTTTTGCATCCGCGGGTTTATGATTTTGGACAAAATCAATTAAAATACGGCGTTCATCCCATTTTTCCAAACCACCGTAATCAAGAGTCATGTCCGTATCAATTATTTTGACTCCTTGTGCTTTGGGGACGCTTTCAATTCTTTCAGGTTCAATTACCACTTCCTGCTTTACTGAATCATCTACCACCTCTTTGTTTTTATTATCTTTTTTACGCCAATTAAAAAGACCCGTACCAATATCCGTCTGATTACCTGTCTGATTTACGTCCGCTGGATTAATAAGAACGCCATCTTTTAATTCCCGCACAGCCGCATTATGGGCTTCAATCCAGCCCCATGTTGGATTCTGTTTACGATAAAAAACTTCCCGTTGTTCATGTTTCAGAAGCCGTACATTATTTAATTCTTCTTCCAGCCCCACTATAAGCCACTGCCCATTCCAGGGGCCTTCCTGGGATGATTGAAAATTTACTGACTTAGCCCCAAAACCTTCTTGGGGATTCATTACCCATTTATAAATGGCTTTACCTATACGGTCTTCTTGGGCATGCTGGCTAATTTTCAAAATCACATTCCCATCTTGATCGACATCCTCATCTACCAAACCTTTCTGCCTTAACTGCTCTACTAAAAATTCAATAATTTCGCTGTTCGAACCTGTGGCGGATAAATGGGCAAAACGCGCAATTAGCCGTAAAATTCTGTTCAAACGTTGTGCGTTTCTATCATGCGCCATGGACGTTGAAGGTAAATTTTGATCGGCATTATCGATCTTTGTTGTTTCACCTATGCCAGGATCAACAAAAGTACCCACTACATAGGTTCCATTAGTATCATTTATATTAGGCATGACTCCTGCTGAAGTAACCAGCGGTGTAATGTTTAATTTTTCTAGTGCTACCCCGCCTGAAAAATACTTTCTGGGAATGGTCTCTTGGGATAATGTGTCCGTATCTTCCTTAATATAATTGAACACGCCCTTCTTAAAAGCCTGTAAATACCGCCCATAAATTCTTTCTTTTTCTTTTGGATCATCAATATTGACCCCCACAACCTTGTTCTTATTCTCATAAACTTGCTCCAAGATACTGTCCTTGATCTTTTTCTTGTACCAGGTGGCTAAGATGAGGGAATTGTAAACTTGGCGCAATTTGGCAAAATTCTTGCCTTCGTTGACTTCCTTGGTGAGCTCTGGGATGACGATTTCTCTAACGATTTGAGAGCCTAAAGTACTCACGTCATTCTGAGGCGTAGCCGAAGAATCTAAAGGTGTCTTAAGATGCGCTGCGCTTCTTCGCTCGCTCAGGATGACAGAATGCTTTTCTAATGATAAATAATCCTGCTCAAGCATTACCTTTAGCTTTGCTTCCACTACATACGCGGTGCCGGCTTTGGCGTTTTCGTAAACTACGGCTTTTTCCGGCACTATCCATACCTTGTTAAAAGTATTGACCGGAATATTGGTTGTGCCAAATCTTTTAGACGCCTCTTCATAAATACGCTTCCAGAATTTCTTGCCAATCTCATCCTCAGGATAAATCAAACTCGCTGTTATTTGTTTGAGCATGTAGTCTTCGGCAAGCAGGTCTCGGCCCATTTCAGTAAGACCAAAACTTTGAGGAATGATCCTATCCTTCTCGTAAGGGCTCAGGTTGACCCAAAGGTCTTTTTCAGGGATGGTTAGGCTGGCTAGGAAGTATTTGATTAATTTCGTGGATTCTATTTTAAGTTGTTCTTGGTTCTGGATTCCCGCTTTCGCGGGAATGACAGGGTTAGAATCGCCTTGGTCTAATATGAAATCAAAACGGAAAGGATTGTCAGGATGGACTTTGATCCCTTTCAGCATTGGAGGATTAAGCGGTGGGCTTAGATGGACCATGACCCCGGGCGCAGGCAATCGAAAATCTTGGGCTTGAACTAAAGGAACATTAAAACCAGTAACAGTAAAACATACCGTTACCAGTAAGCTGATCATCCTGCGCCAATTTAAAAAATGAACAGGGGCTCCCATGCTTAAAGTATTTAGTATAAAACTATATAATGCAAGGGCTTGGGAAGGATTTTGAGGAAACGGTTTCCTGTAAATATACCGACGAGATAAAAAAATTCTATCTAAGATCAGAGGAAAATGATCTTTTAATTATTTCATAAAGGATTAAATATGCGCTACAACTTCGATTTCCACCATGGAATCCTTGGGAATGCGGGCAACCTGGATGGTGGAGCGGGCCGGCGCTGTTTCGGCCTTAAAATGCTTGGCGTAGACCTCATTCATTCCCGCGAAATCATTGAGGTCTTTGAGGAAAACCGTGGCCTTGACCACCTTTTCCAAAGATGAACCGCCGTGGGTCAAGACCGCGATGAGATTTTGGATGACTTGCTCTGTCTGCTCCTTGATGCCGCCGGGAACCATATTGCCTTGGACATCCAGCGGGATCTGCCCGGCCGTATAAATTAAATTGCCGATGGACACGGCTTGATTATAGGGGCCAACGGGTAAGGATGCTTTATCTGTTTTAATGATCTTCTTGCTCATGGGAACTCCTATGTTTGATGATGGCCTGCGCTACGGTGTATCCGCTGGCCCAGGCCCATTGAAAATTAAATCCGCCGATGCGGCCGTCCACATCCAGGATCTCTCCGGCAAAAAATAAACCGAGCGTTAATTTTGATTCTAACGTTTTAGGATTGATTTGGGTCCAATCAACACCGCCAGCAGTAACTTCTGCCTTACTATACCCGAGCACTCCTGTAACATCAAGCGGATATTGCACGCATCTGTCGATCAGGCGCTGACGGGAAGCTTTGTCCAACTGATTCATGGGCAAAGAAGCTTCAATGCCTGCTTTTTTGAAGATGATATCTGCCAAGCGTTGGGGCATTAGTTCGATCAATACATTCCTGATTGTCTTGCGGGGATTTTGTGTCCCAAGCTGGCGCAGATGCTCACCCCAAGAATTCTCATTATAAGTCGGAATAAAATTAGCAATGACCTGTTTCTTGCCTTTGGCCTTAAGAAAATGCCGGCTGATATCCAGGGCCGCGGGACCTGAAAAACCAAGGTGCGTGAAAAGAAAACTGTCCCGGAAAGAAATACACCGTTTGCCGTCGGCTACAAGCGTCAGCTGGACTTCAAGGGTGATGCCTGATAAAGATTTGAAATCATTGTCCTGAGTGGTCAAAGGTGTTAGCGCGGGAACGGTTTCGACCATTGAGTGCCCAAAAGATTGTGCCAGCCTATACCCTGTGCCGTCGCTGCCGGTAGTAGGATAGGACAATCCGCCGGTGGTGAGGACCACATTTTTCCCATTAAAATGAAACTGGTCTCCTTGGAGAATGAACCCTTCTTTGTCCCTGCTGACAGCCTTGACTTTATGCTCGCATAAAAGCGTGATGTTCTTGGCTTGATTGATTTTGCGTAAAAGTGCCTCGAGAACGGTTTTACCGGAATTGGTGGAAGGAAAATACTTGCCCGTGGGCTCCAGGACCAGCTCAACACCCAGGCCGCTGAAAAACCTGATCGTGTCTTCATTGCTGAAAGAACGCAAAATATTGCGCACATAAATGATCTCTTCGCTGTTAAAATCTTTTTCACTGACAGCTTTGTTGGTGACATTGCAGCGGGTCCCACCGGACATCAGTATCTTGGCGCCGACTTTTTTCTGCCCTTCAAGCAAAAGCACCTGCAAACCGCCCTGGGCCGCCTGGATGGCTGTCATCAGGCCCGCTGCGCCGGCACCGACGATGATCACGTCATAAATCATTTTTAAATCCTCATGTTCCGGATCCCCACCTTCGCGGGAATGACAGCGGAAGGATCAACTTCCCTAAATTGACCAGGGATAAGATCGCCCAATTTTAGTTTTCCAAAAGCAATGCGTTTAAGGGCCGTGACCTCCGAGCCCAGCGCCTCGAACATGCGGCGGATCTCACGGTTTTTCCCCTCAGTAAGCTCTACGATCAGATGGGACTCTTTATTGCTGGCTTTTCGCAAAGTGATTGATGATGCTTTCAATATCTGCCCCTTGTCCTGGATGCCTTGTGATAAACGTTTTATCTCATCGTCGGTGATCTTGCCTGCGACACTGACCGCGTAGATGCGCGGTATTTCATTGTCCGGATCAGTCAAAAAATTCGAAAGCTGAGTGTCGGTAGTCATCAATAATAAACCGCAGCTCGCCATATCCAAGCGTCCCACCGGATGCAGGTGCTGTAAATGAGGCGGCAATAGGTCATAAATTGTTTTGCGCCCCTTCTCATCTGATCTGGTGGTGACAATGCCCCGAGGCTTATACATCATGATCGTACAAGCAGCAGCGCGGGCCGCCGGCTTACCATCAATAGTGATACGGATTTTCTCCGGAACAACTAAAAACGCAGGGTCTTTGATGACACGGCCATTGACTGCGATGCTGCCGGCCTCGATCAGCCGTTTAGTCTGCGCACGGGACATGATGCCTAGTTTTGACAATGCCCGCTCTAAAGGAACTTGACCCATAAGCCCGCCAGATAGCTTTCCTTAAAACTGTTGCTGCCCGTAAAATCCTTGTCCTGCCCCACCCGTTGAATATGCGCCACCCGTCGGCCGTTGATTCCCGCCTTCGCGGGAATGACAATGGAATGTAGCATGCGCTCCAGATCAGCGTGGCTGATCTCACTGTAATTCGTCGTTACCAGCAAATACCCTCCTGGATTTAAGACCGCCACGGCCAACGCTATTAATTTAGGCAGATCGCGTTTGACCTGGAACACCTTGCCTTCATGACGGGCAAAAGAAGGCGGATCAAGGATGATCACATCAAAATTATTTCCCTTTTTAAAAGCCCTCTGCAAAAATGAAACGGTATCTGCCTTGATGAATTCTCCCGCGGCACCAGGCAAAGCATTGAGCTGATAATTATTCTTCCCGCGGTCCAGTATCTTGCGGCTGATATCTGTATTAATGACTTCGCTGGCACCCCCAGCGCGGGCATGTGCCCCGAAAGAACAGGTATATGAAAATCCGTTAAGGACTTTTTTTCCCTTGGAGAACTGTCCGACCATCCTGCGGTTGGCCCGCATGTCTAAAAACAAACCGCAGTTAAGCCCGTCATCCAAATTAACTTCAAACTTAATGCCGTATTCTTCAACGACCGTTCGGGGGTCAGCGCCTATCAATACCTCTGCCTTGACCTCTAGTCCCCTGCGGGCTTTGACGATCAGATACTCCACCGGCATAGAGGAAGTCAATACATGGCAGATCTCATCCATTTGTTTATGCCAATGGTCAGCTAAAATCTGTACATGAAAATGTTTGTTATGCCGGTCGATCAGAAGCCCATCCAAGCCATCACCCTTGCCATTGACTAAGCGCATAGCATTGGTGATCAAATTTAATTGCTTTCGCCGTTGGAGGGCTTTCTCAAAGGTGCTTGCGAGCAATTTCATGGATGGGCTCTTAAGATTTCTTCTGTGGCCCGACGGCAGTTCCCTGTGGGACAATCCAGGTAGGACAATTCCAGCCTGCGCTCCATGATATCATCAACATTTTGCGCCATCTCAACATCCCGCGCATAAACGACCTGGGCGGCAATGGCCGATGAGCAGGAGCAGATCTTTTCTTTAAGCAGGTCATTGCCTTGGGCGATATTAAGCACATCCCCAAAGCGGCTGCCATAGATACCCTGCAAATACCTGACTAAGTCAAGCGACACTCCATAGCGCTGGCTTAAGATCTTAAGTTCCTCGTTACATCCCCCGCTGCCGTAAAGAACATACTTTTCCCCATACGGTATACGCGAAGCAATAGAAGGCATTTCTTTCCTGACGGCCTCCTCGGCAATGGCGCGATAGGTGGTGTATTTACCGCCCATGACAAAACAAATACCGGAGGAATTCGTTTCAATGTCATGCTTACGGGAAATGCGCGAAGGGTCTCCTTTGTCAGCGACCAAAGGCCTTAAACCGGCAAAGGTGGTAATGATCTTGGACGCGTTAAAATTAATATTAGGAAAAACCCTGCCTGCTTCCTGCAATAAATACTGCACGTCCGCTTCCTCGACCTTTACGCTGTCCGGACTTTGATGGTAATCCGTATCAGTGGTCCCTATTAAAGTATTGCCCTTAAAAGGAATGACAAAAAAAATACGTTTGTCCTGGCGGCTTTGCAGTAAAAAGGCGCTGGAAGAAATTTCACCCCGGTAAACAATGTGGACACCCTTGGTCGGCCGCAGGCGCTTGACAGAGCGCGGCCTGTCTTTTTCAATTAACTCATCTGACCATGGCCCCGCGGTCACAATGATCTTGGACGCAAAAATATCCATCTGCTGGCCGTTTAACCTATCACGGGCCTTGACACCAACGGCGCGTTTATTGTTGTCTTTGATAAAACTTTCAACCTCAACATAATTAGCTGCTGCTGCCCCGTGCAGGTCTGCCATCAATACATTTTCCAAACAAAGCCTGGCATCATCCATCTGGGCATCAAAATATTCCACCCCTCCGACCAGCCCGTCTAAGTTAATGGCCGGTGCCCGTGACGTAATGTCAGCGACGGATAAAAAGCGATGATGGCCGATCCGGTATTTACCGCCCAAAAGATCATAAAGCCAAACGCCTAATTGCATCATCCATAAGGGCCTTTTGTCATTCTTATAGACCGGGATAACAAAGGGCATGGGCTTGACCAGATAGGGTGCCGCCTGCCACTGGATGAAACGTTCCCTTAAGGATTCATGCACTAGGTCAAATTCAAAGTTTTCCAGATAACGGATGCCGCCATGCAGGAGTTTGGTGGATTTACTTGAGGTGCCGCCGGCAAAATCACCCTTTTCCAGCAAAGCAACGCTGGCCCCGCAACTGGCAGCCAAATTAGCAATGGCCGCGCCATTGATCCCTCCGCCGACGACAATGAGATCGAATTTATTTTTACTAAGGCGTGAAATATCGCGGATCAATTTATCCCCTTATTTGGCCAACGCCTGGCGCACCGCATGGCACCAGCCGTCATATTTAGTTTTGGCTATTGAACGCGGCATGCCGGGCTTAAAGATCCGCTCGATCGTTTTGATCTTAAGGACTTCCTGTGGTTTCCATAGACCAACGGAAACACCTGCTAAATAAGCCGCTCCGGCGGCGGTGGAATCAACCATCAAAGGCCTTGCAATAGGAATGGCCAGCATATCTGCCTGAAACTGCATCAAAAAATTATTGCGGCAAGCCCCGCCGTCAACGGCCAAAGATCTTATCCGAAGACCGGATTCACGGCCCATCAAGTCAAAGACTTCCTTGGTTTGATACGCCATGGATTCCAGGGCCGCACGCACGATATGCCGCGCGTTTGCCCCCCTTGTTAAACCTGTTATGATGCCCCGCGCATCCGCATTCCAATAGGGTGCCCCTAAGCCCACAAAAGCCGGGACCAGGTAAACTCCATTTGTATCCTTAATGCCGGAGATCATCTTTTCACTCGACGAAGAGTCCTTGATCATTTTTAATTCATCCCTCAGCCATTGGATCACCGCCCCGGCGATAAACACAGCGCCTTCCAGCACATATGCCGGCTGTCCGTGAGCATCGCAACCCAAGGTGGTTAAAAGGCCTTTTTTAGAATAAACGCATTTTTTGCCCGTGTTAAGCAGCATGAAACATCCTGTGCCATAGGTGTTCTTGATGCTGCCAGGCAGAAAACATCCCTGCCCGTATAAAGCTGCTTGCTGGTCACCCATCACGGCCGTGATGGGAATGCCATCGGGAAGACCGGCAACACCTTTGGCCGTATACCCAAACACCGATGATGAAGCTAGCACCTTGGGCAAAATATTTTCAGGGACATTCAACAATTTTAATAACGGCTTGCTCCATGCCTTGGTCCTGATATCAAAGATCAGCGTGCGGCTGGCATTGGTCATGTCTGTGACGTGGGCCGCGCCATTCGTTAATTTATAGATAAGCCAGCTGTCGATGGTGCCAAAAGCAACTTGTCCGCCGGCCGCTTTTTGTCTAAGGCCCGCCACATGGTCCAGGAGCCATTGGACCTTTGTACCTGAAAAATAAGCATCAACAACCAGGCCCGTTGTCCTGCGAAATAAACCTTCATGTTTTTTGAGCCCTGCACAAATGGCCGCGGTGCGGCGGCATTGCCAAACAATAGCATGATAAAAGGGTTTGGAAGTCTTGCGGTCCCATAGAACAGTCGTCTCCCGCTGATTAGTAATGCCGATGGCTGCGATGGCCTTGGGATCAATGCGGGAAGATGTCAGTGCTTTGCGTATAACGGCTTCAACGCTTCTCCAAATCTCCTGGGCATCATGCTCAACCCAGCCGGGCTTGGGATAATATTGCTTAAATTCCTGATAAGCGCTGGAAACAACATGGCCTTGGGCGTCAAAAATAAACGCCCTGGAGCCCGTCGTACCCTGATCAATGGAAAGTATATATTTTTTCATGGTCCTCTGACTTTATGCTAATTGCCCGATGGCTGTTGCTGTTGTTGCTCTGCCGCTTGGGTGAATCTTCTTTTATTCGCCTCAAATCCCGCGTCACCCAGGATCTTCCTGGCTAATTCATCTTTATCCATCCCATTGTCAAAATCATAATCCACAATGGCCACGATCTGTATCAGCTCCCCAAAGGACCTCTGGAGCATCTGCGGGTTGGCACCGGTTATCTGATCGATCATCTGCACATAATGCTCCGGCGGTTCATTGATCTTGACCCCCTGCTTCTGGAAGCGATCAATGTACTCAGACACCGTTATGACCTTGGCCTGATCGTCGATCAACAATGGCCAGACAGTTGATGTTGTGTCCAGCTTTTTCCATACTTCAGCAAGGTCAACCGTATCTTTGACCTGTACCGGTCCCGCTTGGGGGATAAACTGCCGTTGCTGGGAGGCGCCGGGATTCACGGCCTGTGCTGTGGGCTCATCGATCTCTGTGCTATTGCCAAACGGCACACTGTCACTTGTGATTGATTGATTATGGGCAGCAAGAATGGCCTGGGCAATGGCCTGATTGCGCTGGTCAACCGTCTGCTGATACGTCGGCTGTTCAGGGGCCCCTTGACCTTGCTCTCCCGTCTGCTGTTGATGCTGTTGGTACTCTGCCTGGGTTGGCCTGTGCCTATGGGCTTTCTTCTGGTTGATGAGGTATAACACGGCGCCACCATGGCAAATATCTGCTGATAGGGAAAAAATAAAGCAGAAAAGGATAAAAAAAAGCCGCCGCTTCAAATGCACCGCCTCGATTTTTGTTACAATCTATTTAAAGCGTCCCTTGCGCCTGGATAATCATTGAGATCAACCGCTTTTTGGTAATATCCCCTGGCCTTAAATTTATCCCCCAGGGCGTTAAGGTATATTTCGCCTAACATAAAATAGCACTGCCCTAAATAAACCTGGTCTTTGTTGGGATTGAATCCGTTGATGGCTTTAAGCAATTGCGCCTCTGCCAGGCGCAGGGTCTCTATGCCTTTTTTCTGGTCGCTGTCTTTAAAAATGGCCACCCCATTGCCAAAAAGGATGCTGCCGTAGATCAAATGCCTCATTGGGGTAGGGTCCAGGCGGATGGAACGGACCATGAGGTCCAAACCCTGGTCCATATTGCCATCATCAATGGCTTGGGCGCTCTTGTCCTCAAGATCATCTGCCTGGGACTTAAGCTTTTGGCCGTCAGTGGGGATGGATTGCGCGAAAGCGTACCCCGACCAAAACACCAGCATGAAAAAAACAAGGTATCGACTCACCATTACCTGCCCTGAAATGCTGATTAATCCTTGCCCCCCGGTGGCGGCGTCTTGGCCTGGGCAGCATCCGGCATATCGATCAGTTCATGGAGTAAGGCCGCTGATTTAAGCATATTGTCCCTGTCCTGCTGGGCCTGGAAGATCTCAACACTGTGGCGGGCAGCTAAAACCGCTGGTAATTTCTTGCCTGACATTTTATTGGCGATGCTCAACATATAAAAAACAGTCCCGTCGTCAGGAAAGGTCTTGCCGGCCATCTCAAGAAAATCCGCGGCATGGTCATATTCCTGGACCTTCAGGAGGATCTGTCCTAAAAGCAGGTATGCTTCCGGCTCTGAAGGGTTGATCTTAATGGATGTTTCAAGGTCCACGATGGTGGATTTCAGGTCTTTATTTTGCAGGTCATTCAAACTCTTCATGATCAATTTATGGCCAATGTCTTTTTGCTGGTCTGCTGTCGGCTGTTGCTGTTGGACTTCCTGCTTTTGGCAGCCGGCCAAGGCAAAAAGCGCGATCAAAACAAATAAAGTCTTTTTCATAGTAGCTATCCTTTTTGGTTTACCTTCGTTGTTAAATAATGGTGCACGCCTTGGGCTGCCGTGCGTCCTTCATGGATCGCCCACACCACCAATGACTGGCCGCGGGTCATGTCACCCGCTGTAAAAACACCCGGTACCGACGTCATCTTGTTAGCATCAGCGCTTACATTCCCACGGGCATCCAGGGCGACCCCTAATTCTTCCAACATCCCTTTTTTAACAGGACCTAAAAACCCCATTGCCAAAAGCAATAGGTCACAATCCATTTCAAACTCGGACCCCGCGATCTCGCTCATCTTCATTTGCCCGTTGGCAGCATCCTTGCCCCACTGCAGGCGCACGGCATGCAATTTTCTCAACTGGCCGTTCTCCCCGCTTAAACGTTTAGTCATAATACTATAATCACGGACGCATCCTTCTTCATGGGAACTTGAGGTGCGTAAAATAAATGCCCAATTCGGCCAAGGATTGTCTGCAGAACGTTTTTCCGGGGGCTGAGGCATCAATTCAAACTGATGGATGCTTAAAGCTCCCTGGCGGGTGGCGGTACCGACACAGTCCGAGCCTGTGTCCCCGCCGCCTAACACGATCACACGTTTACCCTTGGCCGTAACTTCTTCAAACCTGTCCGTCGGACATTTATTATCGCGCAAATTCTGCTGCGGTAAATAATACATGGCCTGGTAGGTGCCTTTTAATTCACGCCCTGGTACCGGCAGTTCACGTCCGGCCTCAGCACCGCCGCATAAAACTATTGAGTCATACTTGTCCCGTAATTCCTTGGGACTGATATCCACCCCGACATGGGCATTGGTCTTAAAAACGATCCCTTCTTCGCGCATGCGGTCAACCCGACGGAAAACCACCTGCTTTTCCAATTTAAAATCCGGGATCCCCAGGGTCAAAAGCCCGCCGATAAGTTCATTCTTTTCATAAACCGTGACCTTATGGCCTTTTTTATTAAGCTCATCCGCGCAAGCGAGTCCCGCGGGGCCGGAACCGATGACCGCGACCTTCATGCCGGTGCGGTGTTTAGGTTTATTGGGTTTGATCCAGCCTTTATCATAGGCGTGTTCAACAATGGCAAGTTCAATATTCTTGATCGTCACCGGCGGGGCATTAATGCCAAGCACGCAGGCATTTTCGCAAGGGGCCGGACAAACGCGCCCTGTAAATTCCGGGAAATTATTGGTCTTGTGCAGCCGCTCGATGGCTTCCTGCCATCGGTCACGGTAAACCAGGTCATTCCAATCCGGGATGATATTGCCGATAGGGCAGCCTGACTGGCAAAACGGCACACCGCAATCCATGCAGCGCGCACCCTGGTCCTTTAATTCCTTTTGGGCGGGAAGATGCGTGAATTCCTTAAAATTCTTGACCCGACGGGAAATTTCGTCTTTCTTGTAGTCCTGCCGGTCATACTTCATGAAGCCCTTAATATCACCCATTTATTTTCCCACCTTCACATCTAAATCAGCCGCGTTCTTGATCGATTCAGCTTCTTCCAAGACCCTGCGGTAATCACGCGGGTAAACTTTGACAAATTGTCCCAAAGACTTCTGCCAATTCTTTAAAATGCCCTCGGCAACAGTTGAGTTGGTGTACTTAAAATGTTTCTCGATCAGGTCCTTGAGCACCCAAATATCTTTTTCCTCTTTGATGGGGAACAGGTCCACCATGCCGGGATTACAATTTTTTTGCAAAAGCCCTTCAGTGTCCCAGACATAGGCAATACCGCCGGACATCCCTGCCGCGAAATTGCGTCCCGTGGGACCGATGACAACAACCCTGCCGCCGGTCATATACTCACAGCCGTTGTCCCCGACACCTTCCACAACAGTCCACGCGCCGGAATTACGCACCGCGAAACGCTCACCGGCAAGCCCCCGGAAAAATGCCTCGCCCTTGATGGCCCCGTACAAAACCACATTACCCGCGATCATGTTTTCCTCAGGAACATATTTCGCGGCACGCGGAGGGAAAACAACAATACGTCCGCCTGAAAGCCCCTTGCCCACATAATCATTGGCCTCTCCTTCAAGTGTCAAGCTGATGCCCTGGGCCAGAAAAGCGCCAAAGCTCTGGCCTGCCGAGCCGTTAAATTTAATTTGGATAGTATCATCAGGCAATCCCATAAATCCGTATTTACGCGCGACCTGGCTCGAAAGCATGGTGCCCACCGTGCGGTTAATGTTACGGATAGGCGATTCGATCTTGACAGGGACCTGCTGTTGGATGGCTTGCTGGCTTTGAGCGATCAATGTATTGTCCAAGGCCTTCTCAAGGCCATGGTCCTGGGTACTGGAGTGATGGATAGCCACCCCCTTGGGCACGTCGGGACGATGCAAAATATTAGTCAGGTCAACACCCTTGGCCTTCCAATGCTCAATGGTCTCCTTTGTATCCAGCATATCAACGCGGCCGACCATGTCTTCAAATTTCCTGAAGCCAAGTTCTGCCATGATCTGGCGCACTTCCTCGGCGATAAAGGTAAAAAAGTTGACCACATGTTCCGGCTTACCGTCAAATTTCTTGCGCAGTTCGGGATCCTGGGTTGCGACCCCCACCGAGCATGTGTTGAGATGGCATTTGCGCAGCAAAATACAACCCACGGTGATCAAGGCCGTCGTGGAAAACCCGAATTCATCAGCGCCTAACATCGCGGCAATGGCCACGTCCCGTCCGGTCTTTAATTGCCCGTCGGTCTGCACACGGATGCGCCCGCGCAGGTCATTCATCACCAAAACCTGCTGGGTCTCGGCAATGCCTAATTCCATGGGAAGCCCAGCGTGTTTGATGGACGTCTGTGGGGATGCGCCAGTGCCGCCTTCATAGCCGGAGATCAACACATGATCTGATTTGCCTTTGGCAACACCTGCCGCGACAGTGCCCACCCCGACCTCAGAAACGAGCTTAACGGAGATCATGGCCTGCGGATTAGCATTCTTGAGATCGTGAATTAATTGCGCCAAGTCCTCAATGGAATAAATATCATGATGGGGCGGCGGTGAGATCAAGCCAACCCCGGGTGTCGTGTGACGGGTATAGGCAATTTCCTGGGACACCTTGTGCCCCGGAAGCTGTCCGCCCTCGCCGGGCTTGGCCCCCTGGGCCATCTTGATCTGCAGCTGGTCCGCGTTGACTAAATATTCGATCGTCACCCCGAAACGGCCCTGGGCCACCTGTTTGATGCGGCTGCGGCGCCAATCACCGTTGGGATCTTTTTTAAAACGCACGGCATCTTCGCCGCCCTCGCCGGTATTTGAAAAACCGCCCAAACGGTTCATGGCAATGGCCAGGGTCTCATGAGCTTCCCGTGAGATGGAACCATAGCTCATGGCTCCCGTGGCAAAACGTTTGACTATTTCCAGGGCCGGCTCAACTTCTTCAATGGGTATGGGATGCCCTGTTTTGAATTTTAAAAGCCCGCGGATATTGGCTATTTGCCGGCTGTGTTCGTTGACCGCTTTGGAAAATTGTTTAAAGACCTGGAAATTGCCCGAGCGCGTGGCGTGCTGCAAAAGGGCGATCGTCGTCGGATTCAATTGATGATATTCCGCTTCTTTGCGCCAATAATATTCTCCGCCTTCTTCTAACATGCTGTCCTGGGAAGGCCAGCGGGGATACCCTTTGTCATGACGCATCAAGGCCTCTTGGGCCACTGTATCAATGTTGATCCCGCCGATGCGTGAAGGTGTCTCGGTAAAATATTTATCTATCAGCTCCGGGCCTAAACCCACCGCCTCAAAGATCTGCGCCCCGCAGTAAGATTGGATGGTGGATATCCCCATTTTAGAAATGATCTTATACAGGCCCTTGTGACAGGCTTTCAGAAAATTCTTCTCCGCTTCCTTGAAACTCATCGACAATTCAAATCTTTCGTCCTTGGTCATCGCTTCAATGGTCTCAAAAGCCAGATAAGGATTGACCGCATTAGCGCCATAACCGATCAGGACCGCAAAGTGATGCAGTTCCCTCGCCTCGCCTGTTTCAACCACGATGCTGACCTTGGTGCGCGTCCCCCGGCGGATCAGGTGATGGTGCAGGCCCGCGCAAGCCAACAGCGACGGGATAGGAACTTTCTTGGCGGAAATATCACGGTCCGAAAGGACCAGGATGCTACTGCCTTTTCCAATGGCACGATCGGCCTTGGCACACAAAGCTTCGAAAGCTTTTTCAACCCCCGCGATGCCGTCCTTCTTGTCAAATACCATCGGCAGGACCAGGGTCTTTAGTGACCCGTGACGGATGCGGCTGATCTTTTCCAATTCTTCATTGGTCAGCACCGGACGCTGTATCCATAAACGGTGGCAATGCTGCGGGCCTTCCTCGAGCAAATTGCTCTCAGGCCCCAACATCATGTCCTCAGCCATGATGATCTCCTCACGGATGGCATCAATGGGAGGATTGGTCACCTGGGCGAACAATTGTTTGAAATATTCAAAAAGATGCTTAGGCTTATCCGACAATACCGCCAGAGGCGTATCTGTCCCCATGGAACCGGTGGCTTCTTCACCCAACGCCATCGGCTGCAATAAAATTTTAAGGTCTTCCAACGTATACCCAAAGGCGCGCTGGCGTTCCAACAAGGTCTTTTCATCAAGGCCGTTCACTTTTTTAGGCGCGGGAAGTTCGCGTATGTCCACGATATTTTCCCTGAGCCATTTTTCATACGGCTGACGGCTGGCATAGGTTTCTTTGACTTCACGATCATCGATGATGCGGCCTTCCTGAGTGTCCACCAAAAACATTTTTCCCGGCTGCAGGCGTCCTTTAGTAATGACTTTTTCAACAGCAATGGGCAATACCCCTGCCTCTGAGGCCATGATCACGATATCATCGTTCGTGACCAGATAACGCGACGGGCGTAAGCCATTGCGGTCAAGGAGCGCGCCGACATAGCGTCCATCGGAAAAAGCAATGGCCGCAGGACCGTCCCAGGGCTCCATCAGGCAGGAATGGTATTCATAAAAAGCTTTTTTTGAACGTTCCATCCCCTGATGATTGCTCCACGCTTCAGGGATCATCATCATCATGGCGTGCGGCAAAGAACGCCCGCAAAGGACGAGCATCTCCAGCACATTGTCAAAAGTCGCGGTGTCTGAACCGTGCGGTACGACGATGGGCAATACTTTTTTCAAGTCCGCGCCAAATGCTTTAGAAACAAATTGTTTCTCGCGCGTCTGTATCCAGTTGACATTGCCCCGTAACGTATTGATCTCGCCGTTGTGCGCGATATAGCGGTAAGGGTGGGCCAAGGCCCAGCTGGGGAAAGTATTAGTGGAATAACGCGAATGCACCAGGGCAATGGCTGAAACCATCACCGGGTCACTGAGATCCGGGAAGAAACGGTCCACCTGCTCGCTCATCAATTGGCCTTTGTAAACCATGGTGTGGCTGTTAAGCGAACAGAAATAATAAAAATTCTTCTGCGGCAAGGTGGAATTATAGACCTTGTTCCACAAACGCTTGCGGATCACGTAAAGTTTGCGGTCGAAATCTTCCCGCGGGGTCTTGGCGCCTCGGGCAATAAAAAGCTGTTTAAAAGCCGGCATCACCGAACGGGCCACACGGCCGATCTTGGAGGGCTCATGAGGCACTTCCCGCCAGCCGATCAGTTTCTGTCCTTCTTCGTGGATAATATGCTCGGTCCACTGTTCAATGATATTGCGGTCTTCCAAAGAAGTGGGCAGAAAAACCAGGCCGGCGCCATAATCACCGAGAGCCGGAAGACCCAGGTCATTTTTAACCAATTCCTTGCGGAAAAAAGCATCCGGCATCTGGATCAAGATACCTGCCCCGTCACCGGTTTCCGGATCACAGCCGCAAGCCCCGCGATGGGCCAGATTTTCTAATATTTCAATGCCGTGGCGGACAATATCATGGCTCTTTTGTCCCTTGATATGCGCAATGAAACCTACCCCGCAGGAATCGTGCTCAAATTGCGGATCGTATAGGCCTTGTTTCGGCGGAAGACTCATCTTGACTTTGTCCCATCAGGATTGAATGTTGTTGCAATCAAAGGGGTTATTTTATTATTATTCGTCGTAAAAAGCAAATTAAATTAGTTAACGATTAAAACAATTGAAAATACTATTTTGCTAATATAGGATATGACAATGCTTCCTGTACGCGCGCTTCTCCTTCGTTTCTCCCTGACCTTTGGTCTTTTGTTTGTCTTGGCTTTTGTGCTTTTGACCGCGGCTTACCAGCCTCTTAAAGACCACATCCTTGAAACCCAACAAATCACCGATTTAAAATCCAAATCTCTCGTCTTGGGCTACCAGACACCTGATTTTAAGCATTTGGCCCAATATATCCTTGAAGGCCATCACTTTAAACCCGAAGAGTTCAACTACCGCACAGGGACGGATTACCTGGCTTTTTTCAAAAAAGGCTCTGAGCTTTTTCCCCAACTTTTTGAAATGTTTTATATGCAAGGGGTCTGCTATTCCTGGCTGCAAGATGCCCCTGACGCTGAAGACGCCTTGCGGCAATCCTTACAAATTAATCCTGTGTTCTTCTGGTCTTATTATGATCTGGGGCTTCTTTGCCTGAAAAACGGGCAAATTGATGCGGCCATTGCCTTGCTTTCCACGGCCAAACGCATCCCGCCGCAGGTGACCGGAAAATTCCTGCATGACCTTCAGGCTTTTCAGATCATTTGGCGGTATATGCCGGACCCTGAAGGTTACATCACCCGCCATTTGCAGCAGGCCGATCAAAAGATCGATTCCCTTTTACTGATCGCTTTAGCTATCAAGAACCATCATGATGCTGATGTGCATTTTGATCCAAACCAATGGGACCCTGTATTTTTTTAAAAATATGATAATCCGCCTCTTATGCCCTGACCCTGTTTTATTCTGGGCCTATCTGATCCCCGTCCTCTACTGGACCTATTTGACATTAACAACCAACTTTGTCCTGGTCTTTGACTCCGTCGGGTATTTCAACCTGGCCCATTTATTTTATGATCCCGGCCAATGGACGGAATATTTTCGCGGGGGCCCAAACAGGGAGCCCCTGTATCCTCTATTGATCGCGGCTTCCATGAGTGCTGGCAAGTGGCTTGGAATCTCCTATGCCTATCCTTTAAAAATATTCTCCTTTAGTTTTTTAGCAGCCACCATGGCCTTGATCCAACAGGTCCTTAAACTCCTCAACGCCAACCGGTGGGTCCAGGCAGCGACGGTGCTTTACACGGGACTCTCTCCCATTTTGATCAATTCCGCCCTATGTTTATACTCGGAGATCGCAAGCTTCCCCTGGCTTATCGGGGTGGTATTAATGAGCGTTTATTTCCTGCGCTCTTTACGCTCGCCGGGCCTCACCCATTGTTCCGCGGCAATAGGGCTGGGCTTTTGCTTTTTGGCCTTCACCTTTGTCAAGGGCATGGGGGAAATCCTTGCCCCTTTATATTTATCCTGGCTTTTCTTCTATGGATGGCGGCAATCCGGGCTTAAAATACTTTCCTTCCTGTGCCAGTCGAGATCAAAGATATTGCTTGTCCTTTTAATTTTCTACATACCGTTGATGGGCTATAAATCCCTCAACTACGGGTTTAATGGTCACTTTGTCCTCACCAACCGCGCGACCATGGCCCTTTATGGTAACCTGAACCTGCGCGCCCAAAGCCCGCTGACCATGGACCATTTCCTGGGCCATTTATTGACCGTGCCTGTTTCCTACGACCTGTGTTCCGGCTCTTCACTTAATAAAGAGTGCGGCCATTGGAGCATGTCCGCCTCGGATGAGACCTTTCTCACCCGTCGAGACCAACTCACTAAACAAAATCTCACCCCGGCCCAACAAGAGAGCTATTTTAATCAAGGCATCCTGGGAGCACTCTTCAGCCATCCTCTCGCGCAGTTAGTGTACTTGGTGCAGGAAGGGATGAAAATGTTTTTCTGGGAGACGTCTCAAGGCGCCTTTGTGGTTTACCCGCCTTGGCTGGACCATCTGTTCAATATTCATAGCGTCGTGGTTTTGATGTCTTTAGGAGTGGGTGGTTTATGTCTATGCGGATTTTTAATGGCCTGCAGTATGCTTAAAAACGAATTGATCTTAATTACCGTCGTGCTCACCGGTTTATTGGTCCTTTGTTTTAGCTTTGTGCTTGTCCTTCACCGCTACGCCATTGCCGCGGCCCCTCTGATGATACTGATCAATGCGTCTGTACTTTCTGCTTTAACAACCCGATCAAAGCGCTGATATCCTTCCCCAACCCTAATTGCTGGCTGGCCAGCGCCGCCTTTAAAGCATCCTCATAACGGCCCTGAGAATACAGGACCATGGCGAATTGAAAAAACTCCTGGGCCCGGTTTGACCGCTGGGAGATGACCTCATAGAGCGCCTCCGGACCTGCGTTGGTATAAATTTTATTGACTGTTAAACCAGGTTCAAAATCTTTGGGGTCCTCATCGGAGCCATAGATCAGGACACAGGGGCTTTGCTGCTTTAATAGGGCCAACGGGACAATTTGCTGGGCGCTGTCTTTAAAATCCCCGCCAAAAATATCGTAATAAACCAGGTCAGGATAATAAGTTTTCAAGATAGATGAATAATCTTCACGGCCCAGCACACGGTCCCAGAATACAAAACCAAAGCCCGGCGTGGAACTGCGGTAAAACGGGCAGACCCGGCATTGCGGGTAATCATTAGCGATCGTATTGAGCATGGCCCTGGTCTTATTTGTTTCTTCATTGACCTGCCATAGGTCCACTGCCATCATTCCCAAGGACACCATCCCTATGGCTATCACCACGTATTTCAATCCCCTGTGCCACCAGTCAGGAAAAGCTTTGTACAAAAAAGCTAAACCTAAGGAAGATAACCCGATCATGGGAGCCATATATTGGTACGATGTTTGTTTGGCCATGATGATCACCTGGACCAGTCCGCCTAAAGCCACTGCTAACAAGACCCTGGATATTTTAGGACCTATCTGCGGCTTGGGGACAAGAACCGAAACCATCCCTGCCAATAGCCACCCGGCGACAAAAAACCAATAGCTCTTAATGGTCCCCACCAAGGCCTGAAAATACCTGCCCGCGTCAAAACCTTCCCCGCCATGACCGTGCATGCCCCGGGCCAAGACCAGGCCTTTGACCCAAAATATCATGTGCGGGTAGGAGCCCCAAATAGGGCAGGTCAATAAAACAAATCCTCCTGCTGCCACTGTCCCCATTAAGATCCGCTGCGGCCAGGTTTCAAGGATACAAAGGGCAACGACAAAAAATGGTAGGGCCGTAAATTTAGTAGCCATGGCAAAAGCCACCGCTGCCCCTAAACAGGCTGCCTGGGAATGCTCCCTTATTTTGGGACTGAAATAGTGGCATAAGACGGCCAAGAGCATTAAATTGACCGCTGTCATCATCATCGTATCTGAATTAACGTTGGCACTGATGGGCAATATCTTCTCCCCGTTAAAAGAACGGACCATGACCAGCCATAAACTGCTCAATAAGATCAATCCTGTAAATACCCTGTCCTGGGACTTTTTAAAAGCATAGAAACCCAAGGCCATCAAGGACGCGGCATAGGAAATAACCATCAAAAACCAGACGACTCCAAGCAACTGCTCTGCCCGGGGCGCGTACGTCTGCAACCATGGAGTATTGGGTAAGGGAGCAAAAAATATTTTTACAACCAAGGCACCCAGCATATCCAGCGTCGTTCCTGGATGGTCAACGAATTGCGGGCTTTTGCCTTCGAGGATATATAGAAAATTGAAAAGATAAAAATAAGAGGGGTCGTTATTATTGCCGAAATAAAACGGGCCGCTGCAGTAACGGAAAAGCGAGGCCATCCCAACCAAAAAAAATGCGAAAATGACGATTTGAAGTTTTACTTTCATACCCCTCAATGATTGACCGGGACATATAAAGCGCTTTGTGTGGCACCCTGCTGGTCTTTCAAAGACCAGACCTGGCCATAAACTCCTGAAGGCAAGACGATCATGGACGGGCGCTCTGCGGCCAACAGCACCACGGCGCAAGGATTAAATTTACCCAGGGGATAATCTAATTTCCCTGTAGGATTCAATACATCAATGTGTTCCAATCTTGATAACGGCACTTTAAACCAGCGCATGGTCACCCATAATAAATATTCTTTAGCATTCTCACCATTGCCCTCGTCACTGATCAAACCGATGTCCCCGCAGCCTAAAGATCTCAATTGACCGGAAAGACCCACCATGGGGCTGGCCCACGATGGATACAGGTTAAAATATTCCTGGATGCGCGGATTGCGTGCGGAGTTCAAATCCTGCAATAGAGGTTTGCTGTGATTGAATAAAAGCCACGGGATAGCCGTAAGCAAGACCGCCAGCCCGACGACCAAAAGCGCCTTTTTGGGCAATAGCTTTTCCAAAACAAAGGCTGTCCATGCGGAACCTAAAACAAATATGGCCAGATGAAAGCGGCTGTTAAATGGCTGGAACCGCAGGGCCAGGCATAATAAAAAGAACATCCCTCCCACGCCCAAAGCATAAGACCATTGAAAACCTCGCCGGCCTTGAAGGGACCTTACGCCCGCAGTGATCAGAACAAAGATAAAGATCAGAGCGCTCAAAAAATTCCCGGCATAATCCTCATTGAACATCAAGCTCGTCACTACAAACTTCTGCGCGCTGAAACTGCCCTGCGGCGGGTTAAGATCAATATGTAAAAATGCGCTCAGGTCTTGCAGCCTATCAACCACCCATTCATTGTATGGCACGTAAATAGTGCCCAAATGCAAAGCGGCATTGCGCAGTACATTGGCCAGCCATATGCTCAACGATATCCCCCCATTAAAAAAGTGTTCCTCTGACCATAGGATGCTGCCAAAAGCATGCCCATTGCGATAAAAATAGCCGGTGTTCAATAACAACGCTACAGCGACGACGAATAGGGCAGCACCCGCGCGCCGCAGCCGTGCCTTTGGGGCACCGCTTGACAAATACCAGACCAAAAAAGGCAAAGCATACAAATACGCATATCCTTTGGTCAAAAAAGCCAGCCCCAAACTTAACGCGGCCAAAAGCATTGATGAATTTAAAAAGAAATAAACAAACAAGACCAGCCACATGGTCACCACATAATCATTCTGTGTGCTGGTGGCCTGTAGAATTCCCATCGGCAGGCAAGCAGACAATAAAGCTGCCAAAGACTGTCCCGTCACCCCTGCTCCCAGCCAGCGGGCGATCAGGGAAACCCCGATGGTACTGGCCATCATGGCCGCGCATTGAAGGAGCCCGGCAAAATAATCTCCGCCGGTCAAAAGACGCAAGTGTAAAAGCGCCCATTCGTCCCAAGGCGGATAGGCGTCTTGGCGGGGAATATGTGTGGGATAATACGCGATGGTTTTATTCTGGGCCCAATGCTCGACGCGAGGCAGGTGATAGATCATGGCGTCCCACGTATTAGGCACATGAACAAAGGCCACGAGGGCCAGCACCATAAAAATAAGGAATGTGCCGGCCATGAAAATCTTGGCGGTCAAAGGAATGGAAGGATGTTCGTTGTTCTTAAGATATTTTTTCGGAAAGGCAAACAAAAAAACGGCGGCGGCCAAAAAACAAGCTCCCCATCCGATCATCAGCCCCCTCGCGTCAAGCTGATGCAGGGCGCTTAAGAGTTCTGTTAAGATAACGACGGCGGTCCCACCGATGACCAACCCTGCCAATACTGATTCCCGCCTGCCAAGATCGCGCATCCTCTTTTACCTCACCGGATGTAAATAAAGGGCTGAAGCTAAAATTTCCCTATACGTCATTAATCCCCGTATGACCATCAATCCTCCCAGGATGATCGATACGTTCATGCAGACCCAAATGTTCTTGCGGGCCCAATGCCATAGGTCAAAACCCGCCAAAGAAAACATCAATATGTCCGCGGGTGCCAAATAGACCAAATAACGGTTGGAAAACCCGAATTGAGAATTTTGCGTAAATAGATCAATGAAAAGCACCAGAAACCCGCTGATCGAGAACAATAAAAAGACCGGTAAAAAGAAAATGTTCGCAGGATATCTTTTACGTTTTTCAGACAGTACCCATGCGGTCAACGCGTAGGCGGCATAGACAAACAAGCGCTCCGGCATCACCGCTTCAAAGAAGATCGGTAGAAAATCATAACTTTTGAATTTATATATCGGGACAAGAAAAAAGAAGACTAAAAAAATGCCCATGGGCAAGACCCAGGTCCAGACCAATTGCCATTTCCTGTATCCTCCCTTTAAAAAAAGCATCATCGCCATGATGGAAATTTGCAGTATGCTGCCGGGGGTCGTTAAAACCAATAATATATGCGTCCCATAGATGAATTTGTTCACTTTTATTTTGGGAGAAAGGACGGTGGAACAAAAAAACAATAATTGGGCCGTGGTCAATAAAAACCATAACGAATACGGCCTTGCCTCCACCCAATACAGCCATACCATGGGTGAAACCAATGCCGTTAATAAGGCATAGATCGCGGTGAACAAAGAAAAGGACCTTGTAAAATAATAAAAAATGCCTGCCAGGGCCAATGACATGTAGACATTGGAAGGGATGCGCGTAATGACCTGTGAGCGGGCATCCAGGATGATATTTAGCCCATGGATATGGGCAACAGACAGCTTGCAGGAAAACAGGTCGGCATTGATCTTTTGGATAAGATAAAAAAGAGGGCATTTATTGCCGTCGGGGATCTGTAAGGTCAGGATGTCCTTATAAGATTGGCTGTCAATGCTGTCTTTTTGGGTAAAAAATTCGTCCGTCCAAAGCGCTTTATGCCGGCTTAACGAAAAACCGACGATAAACAGCATGGCAAATACCACGGCTGAAAAACACAAGCTCTTTAAGTGGTCAAAACGCATACGGCACCAATTTCACTTTTTTTATCAACCCTTCCAGGTCTTTCCTGTATGCCATTTGGTTTAATATCCGCAGCAGGTCAAAGCTGGCCTTATACAAAATTTTAAGATGCCGGGCGGTGGCCCCTATGGAATCTTTCCCGCCCGCCTGTAAAAGAGGCGCGTACACAAATTGGGACGCGAACATCCTCTCTAAACTTTTTTGAGGGTCCAAAAGTTGTAATTTTTGCAATAAGGCGGCTGCTTCCTGATAACGGGATTTATTAATATCCATGGCCGCCAAATTATAATAATTCCACGGGTAGATCGGATTACTGGCAATGGCTTTTTCTAAATAATCGATCGCACGGGCATCATCCCCCAAATAATAATAACAATAGCCCAATATCCCATAGGCATCCCGGAGAGAGGGAAAAACCTGGAGCAAATATTCATAGTAATCCCTATAGTAACGGATCTGGTCCCTGTCTATGGGGGCCTGGTTAATATTGACTTCCCAAAAATAATCCATCGGCCGGGGGCTAAGATAATTTGAAGCGGATATATAGGCAAAAGGAATGGTTTGAAGGACGCTGCGGCCCGCGATAAAAAAAGCACTCAACAAAAAAAAAGCAAGGATGATATTAACGGTTGGGAATAAAAAAAGTTTTAATGGTCTTTTGAAGAACATAAGAACCGGTATTTAATGATGGGCCAGAACATTTCCAGGGCGGTGGACCATTTGATCTTTTTGCCGGCCTTGCGGCTTCGCGCCGTATAATCAATGGCCACTTCCTTGATGGTACACCCCCGACGCAAAAGCTTTACTGTAAACTCGGTCTCAAAGGCAAAATTCTTGGAAGTGATCACCATCCCTTCCCAGGCCCGGCGGGTAAAGACCTTGTAGCAAGTATTGATATCAGTGATCTTGGCGCCATAAAGAAAGCTGAAGGTCCGGTTAGAGATCTCATTGGCCCAGCGGTTGATCGGCTCCATCCCCTCAATACGGCCCAAGAAACGCGAACCATAAACCACCTCAGTGCGTCCGTCCAAAATAGGCTGTAAAAGTTTGGTGTATTGCTGCGGGTCATACTCCAGGTCAGCGTCCTGGATAAGCAGGATGTCCCCGGTGGCATTCTTGAATCCGGTTAAAAGCGCCGCGGTTTTGCCCTGATTGCTTTGGTGGACAATGACCATGCCCGCCTGTCCGCTAAAACGGCCTAAAATATCCCCTGTCCTGTCTTTGGAGCCGTCATTAACGACCACGATCTCACGCGAAAGCCTTTCGGGCAGGGGCGCCGCCTGGACTTTTGAAATGATCTCTTCGACGGTGGATTCTTCATTATACGCGGGAATAACAATGGATAGTTTCATTCTTTGTACCTGTTGGTGATCGGCAGGCGCCAGTCTTTGCCGAAAGCGCATGGGGTAATTTTAACACCGGGCGGGGCCTGGCGTCTTTTATATTCATTCATATCAACCAGATGAACGGTCCGTGCCACCAGTTTGGCATCCATCCCTGAGGCCACGATATCCTGCGGTGAGGCGTGTTTTTCAATATAAGCCATCAAAATCTTATCCAGGTCCTCATAAGCCCCCAGTGTTTCTTCATCCGTTTGGTTCGGTCTAAGCTCGGCAGAAGGCGCCCTGAGCAAAACGCTTTTAGGGATCACGGCATCCCTGGACATACTATTACGGAAACGTGCTAACTCATAGACCTTGGTCTTAAAAACATCTTTAATGACAGCATACCCTCCGGACATGTCCCCGTAAAGCGTGCAATAGCCCACGGCCATTTCACTTTTATTACCGGTGGTCAGGATCAGCCCGCCGAACTTATTGGCCATGGCCATTAAAATATTGCCCCTGATGCGCGCCTGGATATTCTCCTCGGTGGTGTCCACGCCAAGACCGGAAAAATAGGGCGCCATGGTCTTTAAATAAGCCGCGAAGGTCCGTTTGATGGGGATCTCTTTGAGTTCGATCTTTAAATTTTTAGCCAATGCCCTTGCATCCTGGCGGGTGGCCTTGGCTGTAAAAGGGCCTGGCATCGAAACGGCCGTGACATTCTCAGGGCCAAAGGCATCACAGGCAATGCAGGCAACCAGGGCAGAATCCACTCCTCCGCTTAAACCCAGCGCCACTTTCTTAAAACCATTTTTAGATGCATAATCGCGGGTGCCCAGCACCAGGGCTTTATAAATTTCCTCGGGCTCATCCAGGACAGGCGCTACAGTGTCATTCAGCAACTGCTCTTCAAATTGCCGGGCACGCGCCAAGACCGTCCCTGCAGGAGATATCACCATGCTCCCCCCGTCAAAGACCAGTTCATCCTGGCCTCCGACGCTATTGACATAGGCCACCTGTGTTTTTGTTTCCCTGGCACGGGCCGCCAAAAGTTCCTGGCGGGCCTTCAATTTCCCCGCGTGATAAGGAGATGAGGAAATGTTGACCAACACGCTTGCCCCTGCCTTGGCCTGGGACTTATAAACCGCCTCATCGACCCAGATGTCCTCACAGATATTGATGCCCACCTTAACGCCCTTGACCGTCCAGACCCCGGAATTCTTACCGCAAGAAAAATACCGCTTCTCATCAAAAACGCCGTAATTGGGCAATTCCTGTTTGTGGTAGACGTCCTGCAGTTTTCCCTCGCTAATAAGGGCCGCGGCATTGTAGATCTTCCCAACGGAGTCACTGTCCACAAAGCCCGCGATAACGCTTATCCCCCGGACCTTCTTGACGATCGCGTCCAGCGCTTTAATATTGTCCGCCACAAAATGTTTCTTTAAAAGCAGGTCTTCCGGCGGATAACCGCAAACAGCCAATTCAGGGAATACCACCAGTTCTGCGCCTGCTTTTTGGGCCAGTGCCGTGTATTCCAGGATCTTTCTGGTATTGCCGGCTAAATCTCCAACGGTCGGATTGATTTGAGCTAAAGATATTTTTAACATTAATGTCTTTCATGATGATGGTTAAATGGTGTTGTTCCCGAAACGGGATATTTTGGCCGTCTGCTTCGGTTTATGACAACAATGTTCTAAAGATTCTCTTCATTTGGAACATTGTTGTCATAAAACCTCGCAGACATTTGGCCAAAAATCCCTGAATGTTTCGTCCACAACACCATTTAACCATCATCAGCAATAATTTCCAAAAAATTCTGATACAGCCTTTGTGCTTGGGCGTCGAAGGCTTTTTTGTGTTTCCAATAATCATCCATCATTGATTGCGCGTGGTCCAGGCGCCCCGGCAGGTCTACCGCGCAATATTCTTCACACCATTCCTTGATGCTCTTGTCCGTGACCTCGACGTGAAACTGCAAGCCATAGGCATTGCTCCCGACTTTTAAGGCCTGGTGAGGGCAGCCCTCAGCCGTTGCCAGAAGCTTGCCCTGGACAGGGATTTGGAACATGTCCCCGTGCCAATGGTAAATGGGGTCTTGCGGCTGAAAACCCTTGAATAGCGTGTCTTTTTTCCCTTCAGCTGTCAACTGTACCTGATACCAGCCGATCTCTTTAACAGGCGACTTGACGACACGGGCCCCGGCAGCCTTGGCCAAAAGCTGTGAACCTAGACAAATCCCCAGATACGGGATTTCTGCTTTTAAAACTTCCCTGATAAAATCATTTTCCGGCCTGAGGAACGGATAGCGGTCTTCCTCGTCGACATTCATGGGCCCACCTAAGACAACCACTGCCTTAAAGGCCTTCGGATCAGCAGGCAGCCCTTCGCCGGCACCAAGCTCGACAATGCGAAAGGGCTCTCCCCGCGCTTTCAAAAAATCCCCCAAGGTCCCCGGGCCTTCGATGTCGATGTGTTTAACGATCAGGATCATGCCCTACCTCTTGACGATCTCATCAATGATATAGAGCGGCCTTTTTTTGACCTCATCATAAATACGGGCAATATACTCACCCAATAAACCGTTGCTGATCAACAACAGTCCTCCGACAAAAAAGATCGAGACCGTGATGGTCGTAAAACCGCTGACGACATTAACATTGGCGATCCTTAAAACAATGAGCACGAAGCCGTAAATAAAACAAGTGGCACTCATGATGGCGCCTAAAACAAAACACGCCCTTAAGGGCCGGTAACTGAAACTGAAAATAGCATCCATGCCGTACTTTAATAATTTGATGACGGATTGTTTGGGGGACCCGATCGAACGGTCATCGCGCACATAGAGAATGCGCGTTGTCTTAAACCCAACCCATGCCCTTAATCCCGGTAAAAAACGGTTGCGTTCTTCCAATAGTAAAATGTGGCGTACCACCACTTTGTCCATTAACCCGAAAACACCGGAATCCACTTTTAAAGAAGCGTCAACCAAGAACGAGAACAGGCGGTAAAACAGGCCAAAGACCGTCCGCCTAAGAAAATTTTCTTTGCGGCGCTTCCTGACCGCCAAGACCACCTTAAAACCTTTTTCCCATTCCTTGATCAGGTCGAGGATGATCTCCGGAGGGTCTTGCAGGTCAGCGTCCATGATAATGACCGCGTCCCCTGTCGATTGCGCGAGCCCGGCCGTGATGGCAGCCTGATGGCCGAAATTCCTTGAGAAACTCACCCCTACGGCACGGCTGTCTTCTTTGGCCCATCGGTCAATGATCTCCTTGCTTTTATCCATACTGCCGTCGTTGATCAAAATAAATTCCCATTGGAAATTTAACGGCTTGACCAAATTTTCAACTTTTGTTCTCAAAAGAGGCAGGATGGCCTCTTCATTAAAAACAGGTATGATCAAAGATATCTTCACTATCACATCCACGGTTACCGGGTTGATCTATTGACAGCGCATGCAAAAATACTGACGCCAAAAGGGAAATTGACCCCCCTTAATATCCTGGATTCTACGGCACAATATAAGCCAAACAAGGCATTGGACACAGGGCTTGAACTTGACTTGAAATCGCACTGCTGTTTCGATAACTTAAAGATCCTGCGTCTGAACCAAATGACCACATATAACATGCAATAAATGTAAGAGATTTTCGTAATGTGTAAGGATGGTGATCTCTCTAACAATGCACGCATCGTCTTGACCGTATAACGCCGATAGTGCGATAATTGCTCGTCCCAATCGCTCCACAGGCTCTCAAACGCCGGGACGGTGATGATAAATTGCCCCCCTGGCTTAAGATATTTCAACAGATCATCAACCACCGCTGAGTCAAGTTTCAAATGTTCCAGCACATCAGTGGCAATGATAATATCGAAACAACGGCCTAGATCAGGCAGCCCGCGATTAAGGTCATGTTCAACCGTTTGAATGCCATATTCTAAATGAATATGTTCACAAACTAAAGAAGAAATATCTACGGCAACGACCCGTGCCCCTTGGCCCTGCATTTGACAGCATAGCATCCCTCCGCCGGCACCTAAGACAAGGATGTCCTTGTCCTGCGGCTTGATGTGCCCCATCAAAAGGTTTCTTTTGGCAATATGCCACCAATGTGTTTTTTCCTGTTCAAATAATTCTTTTAATAGTTCCGCGCGCATGATCAAATGCCCATCGCCTTAAACAAATATCCTCAAAACCAATAATCCCATGCCGGTAATGGCGCCAAAGCAAAGTAAATATTGTAAACAGGCCGTTGCCGCGTCGAAAAAATGGAATTCAACGCTGCGCGTTTGGATGCCTACAGGCACTGCCTTAAAACCATCCACCGTCTGTTGGATCTTGGCTGGTACTCCGTCGACCAAAGCCTTCCAGCCGGGATCGAACGCGTCCGCATAATAAAACCAGCCAGGCTGCGCCACCGCTGAGACCTTGAAAATGACCTTGTCCGGATCAAAATAACTTGCCTCTGCTTCGAGCGGCATGATGAATTGGTATACGTCGCCCCCTGGAATCAGCGGCAGCTGCCTTAATAATGCGCATTTAGGCATCCCGTTGCAGCCGGCTATTTTTTGGTAATTCATTTCTTGATTGTCCTGGGACTTTTCCCAAGTATTCAGGACCGCCTTGTTGACGACCTGTACCGTTGTATCCGTGTGGCATGTGTCAAAATCCAGGGTGTTGAACATGGTGACATAATTACGGCCCCGCCCTGTTTTTTGGACCATCGTCGTCATGAGCCATCGAAGGTCCCGCGGGCTGTCCAATCGTGTGGTATCAAAATGCGTCGGCCTGACATGCGTAAAAACCTCGACCATGTCCGGAAGAAAAGGGTCAACCTTCGGATAACTTTGTCTCAACAAATTTTGAAACACTACCGCTTCAATGATCAAGACCAGCAGTATCACCGTTTTGACCCGGCCATCCCATGGTTTTGACCAATAAAAACCGATGAATAACAAAAAAAAGATGGCCGGGACCAGTTTCAAAGGATGTCCCAGCGCCATGTGCCACCCCTGCTGCCCTTCCATCATGATAAACCATATCATCAGAGGTATCATGGTCAGGCGCGTGGCCTGCTTCTTTTGTTCAAATAAATATTTGAGCCCGAAACCGGCGCCTATCAATACCAGCACCTTGATCAACGGCGCTGCCAGCCCGATATGCCGGTATAGGCTCATGCCCGGTAAGAAATAAAACAACCTGGTCGATAAGCCGCCCAGAGAAAAAAGTAATATAAAAACTAATCCTATGAGAATTGACCGGAAAAATAGATCCCTGCAATAGATGAGCGCCGTCATAAGAAAAAGCCCCGTAAGCATTCCCACATAAAGCGTGTTATCACAGCCGCTGCCCAAGGGTGAATAAAGATCCCCCATGAAAAATAGCTGGGAAAATAATTGCCCAAGATCCATGGTCCCGCCATGGGTCAAAAAAACATCCATGGAATTTTGCGCGTGGGTGTCCCGTATGGTCAGGCTTAGGTCTGTAAAACTTTTAAGCATCACCAGCCCGTAGGTCAACACTAATGCGCCGGTCACGCCCGCCGTTAACTTCGTCAATGCATCGCGAGGCCAAAATAAGGACGGTTTGATCTTCTTGGCAGTACATAAAACAACGGTGATCACGGCCAACGTATAGTATGTCACAATGGGCATATAGATCGAGTTGCCCATCGCTCCCAGCACACCAACAAGCAGCATCATCCAAAAAAACTTTGGGTCTTTTTGTTCGACGAAATGCCATAACAACAGCAGCGCCAAAGGCAGAAAATAAATGATGCGTAAATTAAAAAAAACATTTGAATACGACTCCATGCTGATGATCGCTGCTAAACTGATGGCCGTCGCGGTCCATCGGTCCTTAAAGAGCGCCTTGATCAAAAAATATGCGCTGATGATGAAAAAAATCTCCTCGGACAACAGGGTTATCTTGAACAAAAGCATGACATCTGTCGTTCCAAGAAGTTTTCCGGTCAGCATGACAAGATAACTTAACGGCGAGAGTGTAAAGAATTGGAAAAACAAGGAAGGAATGCCGTAGGTGATCTTCGGCATCCATTGGGGCCATGTATTATAATAATAAAAATGGTTATAAGAATGGTAAAACGTGCTGAAAGCAAAAAAGGTGTCGTGGCGTGGAAGGATGGGCTGCTGAAAATAATATAGTCTCAAACATACGCATAAAATAAAGATCAAGATCGGCATAAGCGATACTATATATTTTCTAAATATAAATTACAACAGAAAAGGGGCGGATAAAATATCCGCCCCTTTTGTTTGCACAGACTTAGACTTGATGTTACGCATTCATCAACAGTATTTCCGCGTAACTCGGCAAAGGCCATATATTCGCCGGAACAAGTGCTTCCAGGGCATCAATGGACTCACGCAGCTTGGCCATGGCGCCACCGATCTTAAGGCCGTCGTGCTTTTCCAAGGTTGCCTCCAAGGCATCGCAATTGCTCAACGACTGGTCGATCAGGCCGGAGAGTTCCTTAAGCAGCTTCTTCTGCCCTGTGGTCTTTCCAGCGCTGCCCACCGTCTTGATGGTTTCAGCCAACTGTTTTTGGTATTCAATGGCCGCGGGGACCAATTGGGTTTTAGCCATGGTCAGGGCGCAATCACCTTCCAGGACCTGGACCGTTGTATAAGCATGTTTATTGATCTCATAACGGGAAGCCATTTCCACTTCACTCAAGACCCCATGCTTGACCATGACCTGGATATTTTTCTTGGCCTTGATCACTTCCAGGGCTTCGGGTGTGTTCTTCATATTGGGCAGGCCGCGCTTTTTAGCTTCGACTTGCCACTCTTGGATATACCCGTCTCCGTTATAAACAACCCGCTTATGTTTCTTAATGATCGCCTGCAATACTTTTTGCAGGGATTCATTAAAATTCTTACCGGCCTTTTTATCTGCTTCTAATTGATCGCAGATATCACTCAAGGCTTCTGCCACGATGGTATTGAGCACCATGTTAGAGGCAGAAGGATTTTGGTTGGAACCTACAGCACGGAATTCAAACTTGGCACCGGTGAAAGCAAACGGTGAAGTTCTATTGCGGTCAGTAGTGTCCTTCGCCAAGGACGGCAGGGCATCAACACCCACATGGATAGAACCGCCTTCTTTGGAAGACTTGGCCCCACCCTTTTCAATTTGCTCAATGATATCTGTTAATTGTGAACCTAGGAAGATCGACACGATCGCCGGAGGCGCTTCATTGGCACCCAGGCGATGATCGTTGCCCGCAGTGGCGACAGTGACGCGTAAAAGATCAGCGTAAGTGTCTACCGCCTGAATGACCGCGCATAACATGGCCAAAAATTTGGCATTTTCATGCGGGGTCTTGCCCGGATACAGCCAGTTTTTTCCGTCAGGACCGACCACTGACCAGTTATTGTGTTTGCCGGAACCATTGATGCCGGCAAAAGGCTTTTCATGTAAAAGACAGGTAAGCCCATGCTTGTCCGCGATCTGGCGCATGAGGTCCATGACGATCATATTATGATCAACACCGCTGTTAAGGTCTTCATAGATCGGGGCCATTTCATATTGGGCAGGAGCGACTTCATTGTGACGGGTCTTGGAAGGGATCCCCAACGCCCACAAGGCGCGGTCCAGATCTTCCATGAAGCCCATGATGCGGGGCTTGATCGCACCGAAATAATGGTCTTCCTGCTGCTGATGCTTGGCCGGTTTTCTGCCGAACAAGGTGCGGCCGGTCTGTACCAGGTCCATGCGTGCTTGAAAATGGGCCTTGTCGATCAGGAAATATTCCTGCTCCGGGCCTAAAGTACAATAAGCGCGCTTGCCCTTGGTATCAATGCCAAAAAGGTTGGCCAAACGGCAAACTTGCTTGCTTAAAGCCACCATGGAGCGCAGCAAAGGCGTTTTCTTGTCCAGGGCCTCGCCATGATAGCCGATATAAAAGGTCGGGATACACAAGGTGGTCGCTTCCGGGCCTTCTTTAATAAAGGCCGGAGAAGTCGGGTCCCAGCCGGTATAGCCGCGGGCCTCAAAAGTCGCACGCAAGCCGCCGGAAGGGAAAGAAGAAGCATCCGGCTCACCCTGGATAAGGTTTTTACCGGAGAAATTCAAAACAACGCCGCCCGCATTGTCCCAATCAATAAAGGAGTCATGCTTCTCGGCCGTGACACCGGTCAAAGGCTGGAACCAATGGGTATAGTGAGTAGCGCCCTTGGCAACGGCCCATTTTTTCATGGCCTCGGCCACTTCATCAGCGATAGAAGCGTCTAATTTACCGCCTTCTTTAATGGTCTTTTCGATGGAAACGTATGCCTTCGGAGAAAGCATTTCTTTCATCACCTTAAGACTAAACACGTTTTCGCCGAAATGTTCAGGCAAATGTTCACTGAAAGAACCGTTGCAGCAGCTCTCCTCAGCGCAAGCCTGAATGACCTCTTCGCGAGCTTGACTCATAAAAAACCCCCTTAGTTTTACGGTTGATCTATAACTTAGCCCTAAAAAGCAAAATCCTCCTTGAAATTAACCTGCTATGGTTTTCAAGGAGGACGTCAACGCCCTCAATAAATGTAGCCAAATATTACCTCTCAACATCAATATTGTCAAGATTTTTTATGCCATGGCCTAATTGGAATTGAGCATCATCTGGAAGGCGCCGCTGACGCTCAATTCCGACGTGAAACGGACAATATTGAAGTTAAACCCTTTAAAACCGTCAGGCATCCTGGAGATGCCCGCTTCCCGGAAAAACGCCGGACTTGGACTGGAAGGCCGTTGGATGTATTGGGGCTGAAAGTTCAAATCAATCCCGCCTTCTTTTTTGACCGCAGAAAACATGGCAGCATTAACCGAGAGCCCTTTCTTTTGGGCTCCATTTATTTTTTTCGCCTCTTCTACGATCTTAATCTTTAGGGCTTTCCAATTCCCGACTTTTTCCCCTGAACCAACCGATGCATTTGTCTTATTATAAAGCCTGACCATGATCTCTTTCATCCTCATATTGTCTGTCGCTCTGCCGTTAGACAAAAGCGGTCCCCAATAACGTGCGAGTGACAGGCAACTAATACTAAAGGTAAAAAACATATTTAAGAAATTAAAAGGGATAACCCGCGCAATGCTCAGTATGACTTGAACAATGAAAATGGCAGTCGGTATCAAAAAAAGCAGACGCCCGGTAAAACTGCTTATCCTTGTACTCTGACTCGTTTCTGCATATCCATAACTACCAAACCTTTCCCCTTGAAAAATGACCTCCTTCAATTTTTGTAGGCTAAGAGTGACATACCCATTAATGTCATTATACGTGCCCGGTCTGATCAAATTTCCTATCCCCATAAGGTCTCTAAGGTCGGGTCCTAACTTTTTCACTGGTTTACGTGCCACAAAATCATAGCCCAAACTCCATGTTGTTATCCTATTGATCGCTTCTTTCTTTTCCCCCTTATGAAAATGTTCATTCACTGACGTGTTTACATTTACCCTTCCCTGGAGAATATCTAAATACTTTTCGACTTTAATCATCTTTAAGAACATTTTATCCCTATTCTCCAGGTACCGCTTCTGCTGGTCCGTGGTTAAATCCTTGGCCTTAAAACGATCCGCCAGGGCATTGACCGTTCTATTGGCAAGCTTCATAAAATACGCGTAACTGATCTGATACGCCTGATTTTCAGCTGATGTTGCCTGGACATCCATCAGGTGCGGGGTATACGGTATTGCATCAAGGATGTTATCGGCAAGTCCGTTTATTTCTGCCTGAAGACCAAGCAACTGATCCGTCGAGTATCTGTCATTTCTTGAAAAATTCATCAATTTACCATACCAATCTATTATAAAATCAGCCGCCCTTGGTTCCACCCTATTACTATCAATTCCTCCGCCATTTCCATTCCCATTTTTATTATTCAGGGATTTCGCGTCTGAAACATTCATTAATTTTTCTAAACTGGAGAATTTTCTATCTTTCCAGTCCAAAAACATTGGGACCAGGATAAATGCTGCCCCGCCTGTCATTAATAAAATACTTGTAAATAGGCCTGTATGGTATGTCCATCTCAGGGCTCTCCACCACCAGGGGCCTGTATAAATTTCCTGATTATTGGCATCCATGCGTGCAAGAATATCGTCCCTGTATTTGATTATTTTATCAACCATTTCTTTGTCTTCGACGGAAATGGCGGCTTTTTGGGTCAAATAATCATCCTGCCCATCAGGATTGTTCAGAGAATCCAAATCCTGGTCGATCTGGTTTAATAAATCGATTTGCGCGTCGGAATAAACCGCCCCTCCCGCTGTATAAACATTTTTCTCCCCCACTTTAGGATAGATGTCCTTAAGAACAATGATGGCCCTTTTCAAGGCTATGAATTTGGCCTGTGCGTCCTGCGTAATGGTGCCGCCTTTAGTTAAACCTTTGAGCGCCTCGGTCAGCTTAATGGAAGAATAGGTGTTCTGGATAGTTGTCTGGATCCAGTCTTGATTTGTCCGGAGGTCCATGATGCCTAAGGCCACACGGAATATGCCCATGGCAGAGGGATTTTTAATGGTTTTGGCATCTTGCTTAATAGTGTTGATCTGATAAAGAAATAATTTTTCAATTTTCTTACGAAAAGCATCATCCGAAGACTCTTGTGCATATATCCGCAGCAGATCAATACGACCGTCTTGGCTCGCCATCAACAGACCCAAAACTTTATCTAAAAGTAACGGGCTTTTTATCATTGACCGGGCCTCAACAATGCGGCCTAATTCAGAATTTGTAGCGGGTTTGAAAGTGACTCCGTTGGCGGTGGTGCCTCCCATGGAATATTTTTCTTGACCCTCCTCATCAAGGCTGCCAAATAATCTCAAGCTGTCTTGAGCAGCCACCGTGCCGGGAACTTCCAGTAACGGATTTTTATCTGATTTTTCTGTTGGGTTTGCCTTGAGATCAGCCCTGGCCAAAGCATCAAATCTGTCAGTGGCTCCTTTTGTCAAATCCGGCCGCAATTTTCCCATTTGCTCCCAATCAGGATCATCAAAGAACAGCTCGTAATCCTTGGGGAGTTCTTGTATTTGGCCCCGGGCAATATTAAGCTGATTAATATCGATTTCAAGTGAGTCCGTATTCTGGATTTCACCTTCAGTAAAGTGCCCCCTGTTGGCCTCTAAAAATATCCTGCGGATCCCTATATTCCTGATCCGGTCTCTTGATGTTTTAATCCGCTGATCATTCGGATGTTGACCTAAATACCTGTCCAGCTTATTGTATAATCTGGCGAGTTGATTAGTGTTCAAGTAATTACTATATAAGAACGGGGCTTGGCCAAGTCCTCGAGGGTCCTGGTCAATAAAGGTTAGTAATACACTTTCTGCATCCGTGAGGGAAGCAAGAATAGTGGTTGGGTATAAACCATTCAATACTTCAGGATAGTCCTTAAAAATATCACCCAGTTTTTGATACGCCAAATTAACCGCCTCCTTGCTGCCTTCCTTACCCTGTCCCTTAATAATGACATTGATAAAGAAGGGCAAGTCCTTACGTTCAACCGCCGTCCTAAAAATCTCCTCCAATGCAACTGAAGAAGGATGGCCCAGGACGTAACCGGCAAGTTGTTGGGCAGATTCCTGGTCATTAGGAATGTCCTTGAGAAGATTCAGTGTTTGCTGACGATTCAAAGGATTAGAATCACCAGACACTCCCAGCGGATTATTATTTCTTAAAGCGCTGTGGGTGACAGTCTCCGGAGAGGGCCCCTCGATCTTGTCCTGGGCGGCCAGCGGCATGACAGCAAGAGCAATGATTGATACAAGTCCAAAGATAAAATTTCGAAGAGACGATGAAAATGCCAGCTGTGCTTTATTCCCCGTGCTCGGGCTGGCTTTCACCAAGGACCCATCCCAAACTCCCATTTTTATTAAATTCTCCCGCTGCTCCAAATATTTTTCCTTAGGATCAAGGGACTCAATCGAACTCTTGGTTAAATCCCGCCGTTGGGTGGTATATGTATACTTCGGATAGACCCCCGGCTGACTGGCGGGTATTTCCCAAATTTCAAGAGCAGTTTGATATCCTTCCTGTGTCGTTTTAATTCCCTTACTGGATGAGTTATTGGCAATGACCGTTTGATGCAGTTCTTTTTCAAGTTCACCTTCTCTTTGCTTAATGATAGCGTCAGCTTTTTCTTTCTGTATGGCAAGACCTTGAATTTCTATATCCGTTAGTTGGTTTTTTATATCGAATCCAGCCTGTAACAAACCACTCGTCCCTGTAATACTTGAACCTCTTTCTATGGCACCGCTACCATAAGGTTCATAAGGCAAACTGCTCATATTGGTATTCGGGACAAGCGATCCAACGGTCAAGGATGGTTTTTTCTTTAATCCCTCTTCCTTTATTTCAGCCAGGACAACGTCCAAATCAGCCCAGGCCTTGCGTAACCGTGGGTCCGGGCTAATGTCCTTGGCCTGTTGGAAAATCGGCGCCATTCTACTGTCACTCTTTGTGATCTTTTCAATGGCCTCATCCAGGCTTTTATAGCCCGCTTTTTTCAAAACTTTTTCCAAATCATACTTTGTCTTAAAACGCACCTTGGTGTTATCTCTGGGGTCATCGCGCCAAATACCATCTTTTTCATTATATGGATTAAAAATATTCTTCTTGTCCTTGTCATTCTTGATGAAATTAATCCCTGAAAACTTTGATTTTTCAACAGTCCCGTCTGCCAGAAGCTTTGTAAGCATCTTCTGTTCTGCTTGCTGTGTGATTTCGGGGAAATCACCTGTCAAAGTCAACTGTGCAACCATGTGCGGACCACCCACTATTTTTTCACCCATCAAAAAATTAAGATCACTGGTCAATGCTTCCTCTTCAGCCTCTTTATCCTGGATCTGTTTTTGGACAGCAGGTATCTCCTTATCAATTTCTAACACCCTGGAATGTTCCGTGAGCTTATGCGCCTCTGCGGCTTGCGCCCCTCTGCGCGCCTCTTGCAAATCATTTAGCAATGCCTCTGAATTTGCGATTCCTTGCTGGACGATGCCTAACTTGGTGTACAAAACTTTTGCAACATAGATTTGCTGTGCCAGCGCTGTTTGCAAAGCATACCCGGCGGAATTTTCCCCCGCGCTGTACACTGCTTCCTGCTTGCCTATTTTATCTCCGATGCGATCACTAACACTGCCCAAGACATTCCCAAAAACCAAAGCCCCGACATTATAGAGATCACCTACCGTTAACGCGCTTGTCACGCCATTAACTAACCTGCTGGCTCCGCCAAATCCGGATAATCCACCCTTGCCCCCGTAAAGACTGACGAATATGCTGGTTTTTTTAGCCCCGGGTATGAACTTCTCTATTGTGCTTAACATCACATTATAAAATTGTTCGGCCAGCAGTACTCCTTGATTTTCGGTCACCTTTTGGACTACTTGCTGGAGACTTACAATCTGCCCTTGGGGGGTATAATATTTGGGGGGCACTATTGGGGCAATGAATTGACCAACGGTATTTTGTGCAAAAAGTTGAGAAGCAAACCCTTGGAGCCCATCAGGTGGCGGCGGTAAAGGGGCGCCCCATGTTGAAGATAATAATGCATCCTCTGGAATAAACCCCGTGGCCAATGCGATTTCTTTTTCTTTATCAGTTAACAATTTAAGGGGAAATCTCATACCCTTACGCAAAAAATGGTTTGGATCATGCATGGTCACTTCAACAGAATACGCCGGACCTATTACCGTTGATACGACGTGTGGGGTTGGGTCAACAGCTGTCACTTCACCTAACACCGGACCTGCCGGAGCCATGCCCTCGACAATAGCCCCACGCTGAACTCCTGCAGAATAATAAATAGAATATGCGCTGCCCTTGAGGTCCCCCAACAAAACCTTGTTATTATTAGTAGTAACCACCGCGCTCTCTTTTTGATAAACATCTGTTCCATTCTTTCCTGTCCAGGTAACAACGCCGTCCTGGTCAGCCCTGATCTCCAAATGAGAAATCGTATCTTGAAGGTCTTTTGCTTCTGCCTGCAGACGGCGTATATTAGAATTGATCTTGTCCACTTCATCCCGATTGATAATGACGCCCCCATTAGGAAAAGAAGCTCGAGTAAGCTTTATCTTTTCACCCTCCATTTGAGTAAGCACCGTTTCCAGTTGTATTGCAAAAGGTTCACGGACACCTTTGACCATGACCTGCCCCCTTTTGACCTCATCTCCCTGATTAACTTTGAATTCATACGAATCCAGCGCCGGGACATGCTTGGTGTACTCATTAATTGGAGGAACCGGCACATCGGTTGTTGCCCTTCCCTTAAAAATGGGGATATCACGACCCTCGTCAGACGCATAAAAGGTGGCGTGGAATTTCACCTTTTGGCCCGGAGATATGGGTGTCTGCGGCGTCACAATGAAACTCACCCATATATTTTGGACAGAAGAAGCCGACTCAGACCAGTTAAACCAAAAAGTGCTTTCAGCAGGTTCTCCGTCAATAGTAACAGCAGCCTTTTGAAAATAAACATTGTATGGGATTTCAATATCAAACCGCGATCTTTTCCTGTCATAATATCCTGCCAGGACTGTGCCAGGACCTACTGTATCACCTTCTGCGACTTTAAAATCGTTAACCGTAGAATTATACGGCGCTTTTTTTACGCCTGATCGTTCTATGAGCTTGGCATTGGCTAATTGCCCTTGTAAATCTAAAAGCTTTAGTCTGGCATTGACCACATCCAGGGCGCTGGCTCCACCTTCCTGCTGCGCTTCTTCTGTTTCCTTTAACGTCTTTTCTTGGTCACTGATATTGCCATTTAATTCTTCAATGTGGTCCTTATTTTTTTGGTCAAGAACGGTTAGTACCCTTGTGTCATTATTATAATTTTTTTCCTGCACATTCAAGCCGGTAATGACCCCTCCGGTTTGAGTCACTATTTCATTTTTCACGTCAGCAGCCTGCATTATTTTATAGGGTGCATTAGAGGGGTATGAATAGACAACTTTGTTATGTGTAAAGGAAGGCACCTTTCCTGACTCTCTGGCGAACCGAGGCGGCGGTGGGGCCGCTCCGCCGGTTGATTCCCCCCTCGTTTCACTAGAAGCTGGAGCTGTAAATGTTCCTGATTTAGCATCTGCAGCTGCTTGCGGTGCAGGCGCCATTGGTGGAGCTATTTTTGGTGCAATTACTGCTGGCTTAGGCGGAACTGGTATATCTACTATTGCTTTAGGAACTGCTGACACAGCTACTGTTGGCTTAGGGGCCGCTGACACAGTTATTGTTGGTTTAGGAGATGCTGACACAGTTACTGTTGGTTTCGAAATTACCAGCGCAGTTACTGTTGACTCAGGCGCTGCTTCTGGTGCAACTTCTGCTGGTAGAAGCGTTGGTGGTGCAGATGAGGGAGCGGCTTGTTGGGGCGCTGGAGAAGCCTGGGGTTGAGAAATTGGTAAAGAGGCAGCTGGCAGTGCTGTATTGTCAGCTATACTGTCAGCTGCTCGAGAAGTACCCTGTCGTCTTTGGTCGGGTACTTGTTGACTTGCTGGCTTAGGCATTACTACTGGTGCAGTTGGTGACGCAGCTGCTGCTGGTGCAGTTGCTAGCGCTGATGCAGATGAGGCTCCCGGCGTTGGAATAATAAATTTATCACCCTCATATATTAATTCAAGTCCGTTCCTCTTGTACTTGATAGGATTTTGTATATTACCTTTCACCGGATCCCCAACCTTTGCCACCACGCCATTCTCACCCCACAAGGACTTATGGTAAATCTTCCACATAAGATCTGAAAAAGTTTTATCCCCTTGCTGCACTTCTATTTGGGTTTTGCCATCAGGCAATGGTGTGCGTATTTCACCGTGGGCTGTTACAGTCGCCCCCAGAGAAAGCGCCACGAACACAAGAACTTTAAACAAGGTCTGCTTACTCAATTGTGCCGCATTCGCCGGCAATACCAACGGATCCTGGCCGATAGAAAGAAGCTTGACCCTCATATAACCAAAAAATTTATCTTTTAACTCAACAAAATGTTCTTTTAGCGCGGCAAATTCAGGCACCTGTATATTAAGCATCCACGCCGAGGAATCTCCAAAGTACTCCCCGCCGGAAAAATACTTGCGCGGGACCACTTGATTAGTGACCGGATCCACGTCTTCGCGGATATAGTTATAGGCGCCTTTTTTGAAAATACGCAAATACTGTTTATATATCTTTTCCGTGGCACCTTTGTCCACGTCATTAACGCCGGAAATTTTCTTCTTATTGACATACACATCAGAGAGGATATTGCGTTTCAACTCACGCTTAAACCAATCAGCCAGGACCAGGGAATAAAAGACCTGGCGCACCGGGGCAAAATTCTTCCCCTCATTGACCTCTTTTTGCAGCTCAGGCAATATGATCTCTTTGGTGATCTCGGAAGTCAATGTATGGGCCCTTCTGGCCCCTTTGTCCGCCCTGGCCATATTTTTCTTAAGCGCCAGATAATCTTCTTCCAACATCACCTTAAGATGCGTGTCGCCCACCATGGCACTGTCACCCATGTCATAGACAACGGCCTTATCCGGCACGATCCAGACCTTGTTATACGTATTGATCGGCAGGTCCGTTGTCCCGTATTTTTCAAACGCTTTTTTGTAAACCTGCGCCCAGAATTTCTTACCCAGGGAGGTTTCGGGATAGGTCAACGAAGAAGATATTTGCTTCAAGACCTTGTCCTGGTCAAGCAGGGTGTTTCCGGCATTGGTCAGGGCCAATTCATTGGGAATGATGCGGCTTTTTTCATAAGGAGAGAGATTGACCCAAAGATCTTCTTCGGGAATGGTCAGGAAGGTGAGAAAATATTTGACCAGAAGGGACGTTTCCTTTTGGTCAAGCGCCTGGCGGTTGCCTGAATCAACCACAAAATCAAATTCAAAGGGTTTGTTTGGATAAACACGCATCCCGCGTAAAACGGGGAAAGAATACGGGGTAGAAAGGTCAATATAGTTGGGGGATGGTAAAAAAGGCGTGCCTTGGGCCTGGACCTGTTCCAGGTTATTCTGGACCAATAAACAGGCTAATAAAAGACAAATTACGCGGAAAAACCTGGATTTCTTCTTCAGGATAGCCATAAATGGAACCGATTGATTCTCTATTGGTTTCGTTCCAAGTATAGCCGGTGATTGTTAATTATATATTAAGGATGTATTAATGTTATATATGGTATATAACTATACGGAGGGCAATGGGTTGCAGTTTTAAAAATCAGGGCACAGTAAAAGTAGTGACAGGCACGACTTTCTATTAAAAAAGTCGTGCCTGTCACTACTTTTACTACTTTTAAACACCCATTAACCGATGGCTTTTGATCCTTCTTCGCCAGTGCGGATACGGATACATCTGGGCAGATCCAGGACGAAAATCTTGCCGTCCCCGATCTTGCCGGTGCGGGCCCCTTTGATGATGGCCTTAATGGTCGGTTCAACGAAATCCTCGTTGACCGCGATCTCTATCTGCACCTTACGCAGCAAGTTACCTGTTTCCTTGACGCCGCGGTAATACTCGTCAACTCCCACCTGACGGCCGTGGCCCAGGACTTCGGATACAGTGATCAAATTCACATTCGCCGCATAGAGCTCCTGCTTAACATCATCGAGCTTGTAGGGCTGAACTATTGCTATGACTAATTTCATGGCTTGATGCCTCCTTTTCGATTTTCTTAGTCTAAGATTGTATAAGCACGCTCATGATGCTGGCTCAAATCAAGGCCGATCACTTCATCTTCGGCAGATGCACGCATACCGATGGTTTTGTCAATGATAAAACAGATGATCAGGGTGACAATAAAGGTATAGATGGTAGTGACAGCGCAGCCTTTGGCCTGGGTCATAAACTGGCCGGCGTTCCCGTCAAACACGCCTGAACCAGCGGAGTTAACGACCTTCACGGCAAATAATCCGGTGGCTAAAGCACCCCATAGCCCGCCGATATAATGCACGCCAAAAGCATCCAGGGTGTCATCATAGCCGAATTTCGGCTTGACAAACGCCACCATGCAATAGCAGAACACGCTGACTAAGAAGCCGATCCACAATGAACCTCCGACATCCACAAAACCTGAAGCCGGTGTGATGGCGACTAAACCAGCCACAGCACCTGAACAAGCCCCAACCAGGGTGGGTTTGCCGGTAAAGATCCATTCACAAGCAGCCCAGCTGATGGCCGCGGCAGCTGTTGCTGTATTGGTCACAACGAAAGCACTGGTTGCCAACGCTCCGGCGGAAATCGCTGAGCCGGCGTTAAAACCAAACCAGCCGAACCATAAAAGGGAAGCACCGATCATGACAAAAGGCACGTTATGCATGCCCGGCTTGTCAGTACCAAGGCGTTTACCCAAGTATAAAGCTGTTGCTAAACCCGCGATACCGGCATTCATGTGCACGACTGTACCACCGGCGAAATCCAAAACACCCCAGTGATTTTCAATCCCGTCATGTGACCAGACCATGTGGGCAACCGGGCAATAGACAACAAGCAGCCATAACACGGTAAACCAAACCCAGGCCGAGAACTTGACCCGTTCGGCAAAAGAACCGATGACCAGCGCCGGTGTAATGACCGCGAACATGCACTGGAAGATCATGTAGCATTGATTAGGAACAGTTGAACCATAGGAAGTGGTAGGGTCCCACTTGGGATCAGACGTCCAGTGTTCAGGGGTATACATGGATACATTATGTAACATGAACCAATCCAAACCTCCGACAAACTGCCCTAGCCAGCCGTGACCAGGGCCAAAGGCCAAACTGTATCCAATGACTACCCATAGCACACTGACTATGGCCAAACACATAAAACATTGCATCAATATACTGTTGACGTTTTTACGTCTGACCATGCCTCCGTAGAAAAGGGCCAGGCCTGGTGCCGTCATCGCCAAAACAAGGGCGGATGAGGCCAATACCCATGAAATGTCCCCATCATTGAGTTGTGGTGCTGGTGTTGTTCCCATTACGTTTTACCTCCTGTTTTTTACTGGTTAAACAATATGTGCCCGCAAAGCCCAAAACAAGCCCAAAACCAACGCCACTTGGACCATGGTGAACAAAAATGCCGCCATACGTTCTACTTGATGTATAGATTGTGTCGGGGTAATTTTCATCTGAATACCCTCTCTTTCTGCGCCTTTGGCGCAATAAAAAATCCGGTTCTCATGTGCTTCCAAGCACATAAAACCGGACTTCAATGCCCTAAAAATAAAAAAATCCCCTTTTAAGTCTGCTGCTTTCTCTAAAAGAGGACGTGTCTATGCCCGCGGATCTGTCTGGAACATCATTGCTCCGGACTTTTTTCAATTTTCAAACTATACTGCAAATATACCTGCCCCAAAAACAATTGTCAAGTAAATTTTATGAGCCTTGTGCAACTAATTTATGCGCCTTTGACAATTTGCTCTGCTGCCAGCCAATCCTCGACGTCATAACCATGAGCACAGCCGCGCGCTACAAAAAGCTGATAAGCTGTTTCCTGCACCTTTTGATTGAAGTCTTCTTTGGGATAAGCTATTTGTTCCGAAGGGTTTTCAAACCTGTTTTTGGATGCGGACGATTTGGGCGCCGTCCTTTTAAGTGTTGTTGCTTGTCTCATAAAACCCTCCGAATTTAGAAATAAAAAATCCTCTCTTTAACATCACTGTTTTAGAGAGGACATCCTTGCCCTTTAAATTACAACCGTAATATACACCCGATAAGGCAATTCTGTCAATAAAAATTTTTGGACCTACTTTTGCAATTCCGCCATTAAAATGACTGACTCGGCGATGTCCTTCATGGAGCGGCAGGTGTCCATGCTTTTCTTGTGGATAAGGCGGTACGCGGCTTCTTCGGAAAGATTGTTCATCTTCATCAAGATACCTTTGGCCCGCTCAATGAGTTTACGGGTTTCCAGAGCTTCGCGGGCTTTGAGGGCTTCTTGCATCAATTTGGTGTTCTCTACCGCCACCGCGGCTTGGTTGGCAACTATCTGCAACACGCTGATCTCTTCGTCATCAAAGTGATGCGGCTGTTTGGTGTACACGCTGATAACCCCAATGGCTTTATCCTTAACGATCATGGGTACGGCCACCATGGAAGTCAGCCCTTCTTTAACGGCCAGGTCGCGATAAGCATATTTTTCTTCCTTGCTGACATCGTAGACACTCGCGGGCTTTTTGGATTTAATGACAGAGCCGATCAGGCTGTTCTCTACCTTAATATTGGGCTTTAGCTTATACTCCGAACTTAAGGACTGGGTGGCCTTGATCGAAAGCTCTATGCCTTTTTCATCCAAAAGCATGATGGAACAAATTTTGGAATTCAGCATCTCGGCAGTGACCACCACGATCAGGTTAAGGATCTCGTCTAAATAATCCTCACTGGTGATCGAGCGGCTGACCTTGATCAAGGAGTCAAATTGCAGGGCTTTTTTCTTTGTCTCTTCAAAAAGCCGGGCATGCTCAATGATGCCGCCGACTTGTTTGGCGATCATGTCGATCAGGTTAACTGTCTCCGCTGAATAATCCTGCTGGCTTTTATGCTGGACGTTCACGACCCCGATGGCTTTTCCCTTATAGATGACCGGAACGGATAAAAAAGCCTCATAACGGTCTTCAGGGAGCACATCGAAACTTTTAAAACGCGGGTCGCGGTAGGCGCGTGATTTGATGGCCACTGTCTTGTTTTCACGGGCCACCCATCCGGTGATCCCTTCGCCGGTTTTCAAGACCACATTGCCCAGTTCTTTTTTATGCGCGGTCTTGGAGGCCATCAGCACCAGGTTCTGCTTGCTTTCATCAAAAAGATAGATAAAAACAGAGTCCGCGTCCGTCATTTCGGTCACGATCTTGACAATTAACTGCAGGGTGAGATTTAGATCCAGCTCGGAAGAAGCGATGTCAACGACATTGCGCAAGATCTGCAGCTCTTGGGTACTGGTCACGCTTAATTTCTTATTTTTCAATCTCTCGGGCATTCGAATAAGATACCATAAGCCCCACGTTCCCTCAAGTACTTTAGTATCCTCTTGACAATATTTTGTTTATTTCTATGATGAAAGAATACAATATGTCCCCCTATTTCTTTTATCTTTTTGCCGCTATCCTCATTTTTGCAAGCCTTTCGGTCGTATTGGCGCGCAATCCTTTGTATAACGTCCTGTCCCTGGTCGTTGCGATTTTCTCCTTGTCCTGCCTTTTTGTACTGCTGGAAGCATTTTTTGTAGGCATGGTCCTTCTCCTGGTTTACGCGGGTGCTGTGCTGGTTTTCTTCCTCTTTGTGGTGATGTGCCTGAATCTTAACACAGTTACCTTGACCTCTGCCCAACAAAGCCGCTTTCGCTGGCTTGGCACTATTGTGGGATTGATGTTCGCCTCCTCCTTTGGTTTAGCCATCAAAAGTTTTATCAGGGCCCAGACCATGGAACCATCGTCGATCCGCGGGACCATCGAGGTCATCGGCAAGATCCTATTTACAGATTATTTATTGCCTTTTGAATTAACATCGCTTCTTTTATTGATCGCGATCTTTGGGATCGTTTCTCTGGCCCAGGGCGCGCTCAGCACCGGCAAGGACGTTGAAAACGCATGATCTCTCTTGGCTCCTATTTGATCTTAAGCGGCATTGTCTTTTCCATCGGGCTGGTGGGTGTCATGACCAGCCGCAATGTGCTTAAGGTGCTTTTGTCTTTGGAACTTTTGTTGGCCGCTTCCAACCTTTCCTTTGTGGCCTTCTCCAAATTTAACGGCGATTATGCGGGGCAATTGATAGTATTTTTTGTCATCCTGGTGGCCGCGGCAGAAGTGGCCATAGGGCTTGCCATCATCGTCGTGATGTACCGTCGCCTTTCCACGATCCAGGCTGATGAGTTAAGGACAATGAAATGGTAAATCCTCACTTAGTTTGGATCGCTTTTTTTGCACCGCTCGTTGCCTGTGTTCTCATTACATTCTTTTTCCTGCGCAATAAAACATTCAGCTCCCTGACGGCCATCGCCGGTATCTTAACTTCTTTTGTTTGCAGTTGTTTGGTCTTTACTCAAATCTTTCAAGTTAACCCTCCGGCCCAACTCCAGCAATCCCTGACCTGGATCTCAATTGATGGCTTGACCATTAATTTTGGTTTTCTGATGAACCCGTTGGCCATCATGATGCTCTTGATCGTCACTGGTGTAGGCAGTGCTATTTTTATTTACTCCCGTGGGTATATGGATGAGGACCCCAGCTCTCCAAGATTCTTTGCATTCTTAAGCCTCTTTGCCTTCTCCATGATCGGCATTGTCCTGTCCAATAATTTTATCCAGCTTTTCATGTTTTGGGAACTGGTAGGCTTATCTTCGTACCTGCTTATCGGTTTCTGGTATGCCAAACCTTCGGCCGCGGACGCGGGGGTCAAGGCTTTCATGGTCAATCGTTTGTCTGATTTCGGATTTCTTTGCGGGATCATCATGTTATGGGGCCTTTCTGATACGGGTGCGGGCCGCAGTTTTCAATTCACGGATTTGGTCAATGTGGTCCCTCATTTAGACCCTTCCTTGCTCACGATCGTAGGCCTTTTGCTTTTCTGCGGGGTGATGGGAAAATCTGCCCAGGTACCTTTACACGTTTGGCTCATTGATGCCATGGAAGGTCCTACACCGGTCAGCGCCTTGATCCACGCAGCCACCATGGTGGCTGCCGGTATCTATCTTTTGGCCCGCACCTTTTTTATTTTCGAACCTTCGGCAACAGCACTCACCTTTATCGCGTATACAGGCGCCATCACTTCACTCATGGCTGCCATACTGGCCATCGTTGAGAATGATATTAAAAGGATCCTGGCTTATTCAACACTTAGCCAATTAGGCTTGATGGTCATGGCCTTAGGCTTAGGCGGGCCCATGCAAGGGATGTATCACCTGACAACCCATGCTTTCTTTAAAGCGCTCTTGTTCTTGGGCGCTGGTTCTGTGATCTATGCTTTACATCATGAACAGGATATTTGGAAAATGCGCGGCCTCTTAAAGAAAATGCCCATCACCGGCATCACCTTTCTCATCGGGACCCTGGCCCTCTGCGGTATTTTCCCCTTAAGCGGATTTTGGAGCAAGGACGGCATCCTGGCCCTGGCCTTTGAAAATAATATCGTACTTTACTTGATCGCGGCAACAGCCAGCGGCTTAACAGCCTTTTACATGGGACGCTTGTTCTTTGTAGCATTCTGGGGCGCTCCGGCAGCATCTCACGGGAAAAAGCATGGGCATGATCATGACGTCCACGAATCTCCGGCGGTGATGACCTTGCCCCTGGTCTTTTTAGCCATTCTTTCCGCTATCGGAGGATACATTGGGATCCCGCATTACTTATTCCCACAAGAAGCCCCTGACAATCTGAATATGAAGGTCGCTGTTATTTCTTCTGTCGTTGCCCTTTTAGGGTTAGGCTTCTCCTATATGATCTATGGTAAACGCACGGAAAATGATCCCTTGGTAACAAAACTTGGCGGTTTCTATGCCGTCTTAAAAAATAAATTCTATTTTGACATTGTTTATGGATGGTACGTTGACCATATCCAGCAGAATGTGGCCCTTTTCTTGGCGCGGGTTGAAAAAGAGATCATCGTCCGTTTGTGCGTTGGCGGGCTTACAAACCTGGCCCGTAACGGCGGCAAGACTTTTCGTTATTTGCAAAACGGCCTGGTCCAGTTCTATGCCCTGGTCTTTGTTCTTGGCGTTATATTATTATTTCTCTGTTTGATGCTTAAAATTTTATGATAAGTCCTAATCTTTCCTGGATCCTTTTGCTGCCCTTGCTGGGCTTGAGTATTGTCTGCCTGGTACCGGCGGACAAGACCTCTTTGATCCGGCGGATCTCAAACGTCACTGTGCTTGTGCCGTTTATCCTGTCTGTCTGGGTTTACGCGGCTTACGATCACGCGGCCGGAGGTTTTCAATTCGTCCAGAATATTCCCTGGGTCGTGCCTTTTGGAATCTCCTATCATCTGGGTGTCGACGGGATCAACTCCCTGCTCTTGCTGCTTTTGGGAGCGGCTTCTTTTGCCGCTGTTTTAATATCTGCCTCCATCAAGGAACG
>JABDCU010000001.1:105435-106839 GCA_013287965.1 Candidatus Omnitrophota bacterium
TTCTCTCACTGGATATTTTCTTTTTCTATTTCTTCCATGAAGTGGCTGCTGTCCCGGTCTTTTTGATGATCGCCATTTGGGGTTCTGAGCGTCGTGAATTTGCTGCCATGAAACTGACCTTGTTCCTGGTAGCTGGTGCTGCCATTGCCCTGATCGGATTATTGGCCTTATATCTCTCAACCGGCCTGCAGACATTTGATCTGGTATTGATCCAACAGCAATTGGCAGTTCATCCCATACCCATGGACGTGCAAAATTGGGTCTTCCCTCTTATCGTCGTCGGGTTTGGCATCACCCTTACCCTCTGGCCATTTTATACCTGGGCACCGGTGGGTTATGCCGAGGCACCCACCGCCATCAGCATGCTGCATGCCGGTGTGCTCAAAAAAATGGGCGCGTATGCCATTATCCGGTTTGCCATTCAATTGATGCCACAGGCAGCACACATATGGATGCCCATCATCGCTGTCTTAGCTATTGTTAATATTGTTTATTGCGGCCTGGTGGCCTTGACCCAGCGTGACCTGAAATATATTTTAGGTTATTCCAGCTGCAGCCACATGGGATATATCCTGCTTGGCCTGGCGTGTTTTAACACGATCGGTCTTAACGGTGTCGTGTACTTGATGTTTGCCCACGGCATTATGGCTGCCCTGGCCTTTGCCTTGACTGGTTTTGTCACAGACCAAACCAAGACTCGCAATTTGGATGAACTGGGCGGCCTTCTTAAATGCATGCCTTTTATCGGCACCTGTTTTATGATGGCGGCCTTTGCTTCCGCCGGTGTTCCGGGATTTGCCAATTTTGTTGCTGAGGTCCTGGTCCTTTTAGGCGCCTGGGACCAATACCGATGGCTCACGGTATTAGCTGTCTTCGGTCTGGTGATCACCGCCATCTATTTGCTTAAGGCGGTCCGTCTTGGGTTTCAAGGGCCCCTTGATCCCCGCTTTGCCCGGCTGACAGATACGAAAACACTTATAGAAAAGTTCCCTTACGTGATGTTGCTGGCATTATTGATACTCGTCGGATGTTTGCCGTCAATTATTTTGACGCATATTGGTTCAAGCACACAGACGATCGTAGAAAGCATAAAATAAACTATGTTCCCTGATATTCATTGGCATTTAATTTCACTTGAAGTGCTAAGCTCCATCATCCTGGTGTTTTTGGTGGCAGTGGATATCGCCTTACCCAAGAATTCCAAAAACGACTGGATCGGCATATTTAGTTTTATCTCTCTTTTTGGCCTGATCATTTTTTGGTCCACCCAGGGCAGTCTCAGCGGCGTGACTTTCAGCGGCATGTTTGTCCTGGATTCCCTGGCCTGGTTCTTCAAAGCATTTTTCCTCATTGCCATGGTCTTTGTCTTTGCCATGACCCAGGAATTCTTTAAATCGCTGGGTG
>JABDCU010000001.1:106849-106939 GCA_013287965.1 Candidatus Omnitrophota bacterium
CTATTTATTATTATGGCTGGCCTTCATCGGCATGTGCCTGGTGGCGTCGAGCGCGGATTTTCTCTTGATGTTCATTTCCATCGAGATCCT
>JABDCU010000002.1 GCA_013287965.1 Candidatus Omnitrophota bacterium
GGCAGGTGCTTTTCGCTTAGGCCTGTCACGCGCCATCATTTCTTGTGATCTTTTGACCCGTGGTATCTTGAAAAAGGCCGGCTGCTTGACCCGTGACGACAGAATGAAGGAAAGAAAAAAACCTGGACAAAAGGGAGCGCGCCGTAAATTCCAATGGGTTAAACGTTAACGACCAATAAAATATATAATAATCAAGCCCATCTCCACACGAATTTACGTTGACGAGATGGGCTTTTTTATTTATTATAAACGGATTCACTAAAGGCTTTTGCCGACGGAAAATATATGAAAAATAAAGATTTAAATTATCCTTTAAAAACCATACGCGCCGGTATTTTAGGCGTCAGCGGCTACACTGGCTGCGAGGCCTTTGCTTTGCTTTTAAAGCATCCCGGCGTGCGGTTGACCTATGTGGCGGCCAATAATACACAAGGCCCCATGGCAGATATTTACCCGGAATTTTTAAACCGCACGACCCTGGTTTGTCAAAAGCTTGATATTAAAAAAGCGGTGGAAAAATGCGACGTGGTGTTCCTGGCCCTGCCGCATACCGAGTCCATGAATGTGGCACCGAAACTATTAAAGGCGGGCTTGAAGGTCATTGATCTTAGCGCGGATTACCGGCTTAAAAGCGGTAAGGTCTATGAAACCTGGTATGGCCGCAAACACACGGACACGAAGAATTTAAGCAAGGCGATCTATGGTCTTCCTGAATTATTTCGGCAAAAAATTAAGGGAGCGACTTTCGTCGCAAATCCCGGCTGTTATCCAACGGCAGCTATTTTAGGTTTGGCGCCGTTGATCTCGACACGCAAGGACATCCAGTCGATCGTAGTGGATGCTAAATCAGGCGTTTCTGGTGCCGGGCGCAAAGCGTCTCTAGGTTTACTTGCCGCTGAAGTTAATGATAATTTTAAGGCGTATAAGGTCTTAAGCCATCAGCATTCACCGGAAATTGAGCAGTATTTGTCCCAGTTGGCTGGCAAGTCCACCCATATCCATTTTGTGGCACACTTGCTTCCCATCACGCGGGGGATATTGAATACCATGTACGTGCAATTAAAAGACGGCATCACCTTAAACCAATTGCACAGCTTGTATAAGAAATTCTATAAGATGGAGCCTTTTGTCCGGCTTCATTCGTTTGGGGGACAGCCCGAGATCAAGAATGTGGCTAATACCAATTTTTGCGATATCGGGTTAGCCCTCAGTCCTGATAAGAAAATGGTCGTTGTCACCTCGGCTATTGATAATTTGGTCAAGGGTGCCGCAGGCCAGGCCGTGCAAAATATGAATATTATGTACGGATTTAATGAAACCGAGGGGTTGTTATGAAGACCATTAAAGGCGGGGTTACCGCACCCAAAGGTTTTTTAGCCAACGGCATTGCGTCAGGAATTAAGCGTTCAGGCAAGCTGGATCTGGGGATTATTGTTTCAGTGCTTCCTGCTGTCACGGCCGGAGTTTTCACCAAGAGCTCGATCAAGGCAGCACCCTTGGTGGTGAGCATGAAGCATATTAAAAAAGGAGTGGGACGGGCGGTCTTGGTCAATTCCGGTAACGCCAATTGTTATACCGGTCAAGCGGGCCTCAAACATGCCCAGGATTCTTGCGGCTTGATAGCTAAATTTTTAGTAGGCGTAAAACCCGCGGATGTCCTGGTGACGTCCACAGGGATCATCGGTAAACAATTGCCTTACAATAAAATCGTTGATGCCACGCCTCATTTGATCAAGGGTTTAAGTGATCAGGGCGGCGGCAAATTCGCCCAGGCGATCATGACGACCGATCTGAAAGTTAAAGAAATTGCCGTTGAGACCACGATTGGCGGCAAAAAGGTAACGATCGGCGGCTGTGCTAAAGGTTCAGGAATGATCGAACCTAATATGGCCACCATGTTGGGCTTTGTCACGACGGATGCGGCGATATCTCTTAAGATGCTGAAAATCGCCTTAAAGCGCGCGACCGAGCGTTCATTTAATAGCATCACTGTTGACGGCTGCATGAGCACCAATGATATGGTCACACTTCAGGCCAGCGGCTCAGCAGGGAATAAAAAGATCACGGCTGAGGGCGGGGATTTTGAAAAGTTTTATCAGGCGCTCGCATTTGTCTGCGTTGATCTGGCCAAGAAAATTGTCCACGACGGCGAAGGGGCTACCAAATTTTTGACCATCAATGTCAAAGGTGCGGGCAATGAAGCACAGGCCCGCAAGATTGCTAAGACCATTGCCAATTCTGCCCTGGTCAAGACCGCAGCTTTTGGCAGTAATCCTAATTGGGGCCGGGTGGGCGCGGCCGTCGGTTCTTTAGGGATCAATAAGATCAACGAGCACAATATGAAGATCACTTTTTCGCCCTTTGATAAAAAAGAAATCGCCATTAATGTCGTGCTGTCCTTGGGACACGCCGCTGCCACGGTTTACACCTGTGATTTCTCGAATGAATATATACGCATTAATGCGGAGTATAACTAAATTTTAGTGTGTCACCCCCGAATGCTTCTGTCGGGGGTCCAGAGAAGGGGCTATGGACCAGATTGTTAAAAAAGCTTCAATCCTGATCGAGGCTATTCCTTATATTCACGCTTTCCGCCGCAAGATCTTTGTCATTAAATACGGCGGGAGCATTTTGGATGATCCCAAGATCCGTCACAATGTTTTGCAGGACATTGTGTTTTTATCCTATGTAGGCATCCGCATCATCATTGTGCATGGCGGCGGCCCGCATATTTCAGCGCGGATGAAGGAGCAGGGATTAAAAAATGAATTTGTTGATGGCATCCGGGTGACGGACAAAGAAACGCTCACGATCGTAGGTGAAGAATTAGAAAAGCTCAATTTGCAGATCGTGGCTGAGATCAAGGCCCTTAAAGGCGATGTCACCGGCCTTCGCGGTCAGGAGAACATCATTTTTGTCAAAAAGAAAAAAGCTGTCAAAGACTTAGGGTTTGTGGGCACGATCACCTCGGTCAATAAAGAGCATCTCGAGTCCCATTTAGCGCAAGGCCAGATCACGGTGGTGTCGCCGATGGGCATGACAGTTGAAAAGCAGCCGCATAATGTCAATGCCGATGAAGTGGCCAGCGCCATTGCCAATTCCATGAAGGCAGAAAAATTGGTGCTTTTGACGGATGTGCCTGGTGTCATGCGCGATCTAAAAGATATGAGCACCTTGATGTCAACCTTGACCTTGAAACAAGTTGATGAGCTTATTAAAGCTGATGTGATCGTGGGAGGCATGATCCCAAAGGTAAGTTCCTGCGTTGAGGCGCTTAAGGGCGGTGGCGTCAATAAAACCCACATCGTCGATGCCCGCATGCCGCACGCCTTACTTTTGGAGTTCTTTACAGACCAGGGGGTTGGAACGCAAATTATAAAATCATGAAAGCTAACGAGATAATCCAAGAATATAACGATCACATCCTCTCAACCTATACCCGCATGCCCGCGATCTTTGTTAAAGGCAAGGGCTCTGTGTTGACGGACATCCATGGTAAGAAATATTTGGATTTCTTCCCGGGGTGGGGTGTGAGCAATTTAGGGCATTGCCATCCTAAGGTCATGGGTGCTGTGCGGGAGCAGATCGGGAAACTGATCCATGTTCCCAATAATCTGTACAATCCGCATCAGGCCAAATTAGCCAAGGAATTGATCCGTATCGCGTTTGAAGGCAAGATATTTTTCTGTAACAGCGGGGCTGAAGCCATTGAAACAGCCATTAAATTCGCCAGGATGTACGGCGAGGGCAAGAAATTTGAGATCATCACCACCATTAATTCCTTCCACGGGCGGACCATGGGTGCCTTGACCGCCACGGGCCAGGAAAAACACCAAAAAGGATTTGCACCATTAGTACCAGGGTTTAAATATGTACCGTTTAATGATATCAAAGCGCTTAAGACGGCCGTCAGTGAAGCTACCGCTGCCATCATCCTTGAATTCATCCAGGGTGAGGGCGGGATCAACGTGGCTACCAAGGAGTATGTCCAGGCCATACGCCAGATCTGCGACGAAAAGAAAATACTATTCATCGCCGATGAAGTGCAAACCGGGATGGCTCGCTGTGGGGAAATATTTTGTTATAAGCATTATGGTACGACACCGGACGTGATGTGCTTGGCCAAGGCTTTAGGCGGCGGTTTGCCTATAGGTGCCATGATCGTTAAGAAAGAATTGGCTGATGTGTTCAAGCCGGGCATGCATGGCTCCACCTTTGCCGGAAGCCCCTTGGTTTGCAAGGCTGCTTTAGGCGTTATTAAAGCCATCTATGCTGAGAAGATCATGAAGAATGTCAAAGCTCAAGGTCCGTATTTAGTAGAAAAGTTGAATGAGCTGAAATCAAAATATGACCTTATCAAGGAAGTGCGCGGCCTGGGGCTGATGATCGGTGTTGAATTAACAGTCGAAGGCACCGCAATCTTTAAGGAATGTTTTTCAAAAGGGCTGATCATCAATTGCACGCAGGGTAATGTGCTGCGCATCATGCCGGCGCTGAATGTGACCCGTCGTCAAATCAACAAGGCGATGCATATTTTAGACATGGCTTTTAATACTGTCATTCCCGCGAAAGCGGGAATCCAGTAAAAGGAACAACATGAAACGCGACCTGATCACCTTATTGGATTATTCCAGCGCTGAAGTGGTGGGCTTGATCGATTCAGCGGACAAATTAAAAAAGCAAAAAGGTAAATTGCGCACAGACCTGAAAGGCAAATCCGTGGCCCTGGTTTTTCAAAAGCCATCCAACCGCACACGGGTTTCTTTTGAGGTGGGTGTTCATCAATTAGGCGGGCATTGCCTTTATTTGGGTTCAGATGAGATCAATTTGGGCAAGCGTGAGTCTACCTATGACGTGGCCAAAACCTTGTCGCGTTATGTGCATTGCATCGTGGCTAGGGTTTTTGATAATAAAGATATTGTTGAGCTGGCCCAATACGCGGATGTACCGGTCATTAACGCTCTATGCGATCTATATCATCCCTGCCAGGCACTGGCAGATATTCAAACCATCCGTGAGCAGTTTGGGAAGTTTAAAGGTTTGACCTTGGCCTATGTAGGGGACGGGAACAATGTGTTTCATTCCTTGATGATCGCTTGTGCCAAGGTAGGGATCAATGTGCGTTTCGCCGGCCCTCGCGGCTATGATCCGAATGCCTGGATCGTAGAAGAGGCGAAGAAAATTGCTAAAAAGAACAACTGTACGATTGAATTAGGGCGAGATGCTAAAGAAGCTGTGAAGGGCGCGCATGTGATCTATTCCGACGTCTGGGTCAGCATGGGCCAGGAAAAAGAAACAGCCCAGCGCGTCAAAGAATTCAAGGGCTATCAGATCAATGAGGATCTGGTAAAGACAGCCCATAAGGATTATATTTTTATGCATTGCCTGCCCGCGCATCGCGGCTTGGAGGTGACCGCCGGCATTATCGACGGAAAACATTCGGTGGTCTTTGACCAGGCTGAAAACCGCCTGCACGCGCAAAAGGCTGTTCTTTTGAAATTGTTAGCCAAATAGACTGTCGGCAATATTATTTGCTCAACGGGATATGTACACCCTGTTTTTTTTGGAGTCGAAGGGTTTATTTATTGCGCGTCTGCTTCGGTTTACGATAAATCTGTTTTATAGTAGCACTGGTATTTGAACAGATTTATCGTAAAGCCTCGCAGACATTTGGCCAAAAATCCCTGAATGTTTCGCAAATAACATTGCCAACAGTCTTGTACTGGTAATATTTAAAGAAAGGTTCTTATGAAAAAAGTCGTTTTAGCATATTCCGGCGGGTTGGACACCAGTTGCCTCATCCGTTGGTACAAAGATAAAGGTTATGACGTTATTGCCTATCTGGCTGATGTCGGCCAGGGGAGTGATTTTAATGTGGTGCGTAAACGCGCCTTGGCCACAGGGGCGTCCAAGGTCTATATCCTTGATCTGAAAGAAGAGTTTGTGAAGGATTACGTGTTCCCGGCGATCAAAGCTAACGCGGTTTATGAAGGGAAATATTTTTTGGCCACGGCCTTGTCACGCCCGTTGATCGCCAAGCATCAGGTATGGGTCGCCCGTAAAGAAAAGGCCACCACCTTATCGCATGGATGCACCGGCAAGGGCAATGATCAGGTGCGCCTTGAGGTGACGGCCAAGATCCTGGCTCCGGATTTGGAACTGCAGGCACCTTTGCGCACATGGGAATTCAAGACCCGCGATCAGGAGATCGAATACGCGCATAAGCATAAGATCCCGATCGATGTCACCAAAAAAAGCCCCTACTCGACGGACATCAATCTTTATGGCCGTTCCATTGAATGCGGCATCCTGGAAGATCCCTGGGTTGAGCCGCCGGAAGAAATTTATAAAATGACCAAGGACCCGCTCAAATGCCCGAACAAGCCGGAATACGTTGAGGTTGAATACGCAAAGGGCATTCCTGTGAAAGTCAATGGCAAGGCGTATAAGCCCGTGGATTTGATCATCAAGCTCAATGAGATCGGCGGACGCAATGGGGTGGGTCGTGTAGACATGGTGGAAAACCGTTTGGTGGGCATTAAGTCCCGTGAGATCTATGAAAATCCGGCAGGGACCATTTTGATCACTTCGCACAAGGAATTAGAGGCCATGGTGCTTGACCGTGAAACCCTGCATTATAAGGAATTGATCTCTCCTAAGTATGCCGAGTTGACCTATTATGGATTATGGGAAACCCCGCAAAAGCAGCAATTAGACGCGTATATCAATAAGACCCAGGAGCGCGTCAGCGGTGTGGTGCGTTTGAAATTATTAAAGGGGAGCTGTAACGTGGTTGGCCGCAAATCCAAGTTCTCCCGTTACAAAGAAGAATTAGCAACCTACGGCGCCAAAGATATTTTTGATCCCAAACTTTCCGAAGGCTTTATCCGGATCTGGGGCATGCCGTATTAACACAAGGAAAAATTATGTCTAAACTTTGGGGTGCACGATTCGATAAGAAGTCTGATCCGTTGGCTGATCAATTTACTTTCAGCATTAGCTATGACCATCGTTTGGCTAAGTATGATGTCGTAGGGTCAATAGCCCATGCCCAGATGTTGAGTAAGCAGGGGATCATCCCGAAAACGGACGCGGCGAAGATCATCGTTGGCCTCAAGAAGATTTTTCTGCAAATCGAAGCAGGCAAATTTAAATATGACCCCAAGGCCGAGGACGTTCATACGGATATCCAAAATCGGCTTAAAGCGCTCGTTGGTAAGTCCGCGGATAAATTGCATACAGCCCGTTCGCGCAATGACCAGGTTGTTTTGGACATGAAGCTTTATTGCTGGGATGAAATGGCTGATCTTACAGCAGCCATTGTTCAGTTGCAAAAAGCTGTTCTGGGGTTCGCGAATAAAAATAAAGATGTCATTATTCCGGCGTATACGCATTTGCAGGCAGCGCAGGTTGTATTGTTAGCGCATCATATGCTGGCCTATGTCGAGATGCTCGAGAGGGACAAAACCCGCCTTTTTGACTGCGCCAAGCGTACGGATGCAATGCCTTTAGGGGCGTGTGCCTTATCTGGCACATCGCTTAAAACAGATCGTGCCTATGTCGCTAAGCTCCTTGGTTTTAGTAAGGTCGCAGCCAACAGCATGGATGCTGTTTCTGACCGGGATTTCATTGTTGAGTTGATCAGCTGTTGCGCCACGACCGCAACACATCTTTCCCGTTTGGCCGAAGACCTGATCTTGTGGGCCACCAAGGAATTCGATCTTGTCGATATTGACAGTAGTTTTTGTACCGGCTCATCCATTATGCCGCACAAGAAGAATCCGGATGTGTTGGAATTGATACGGGGGAGTTCTGCTAAGATCGTGGGGAATTTAACCCAAATCCATGTTTTATTAAAGGGATTACCTCTGACATATAATCGTGATTTGCAGTTAGATAAGCCTGCCTTGTTTGACAGTGTTGATACGACCAAGAAAATGCTTTTGGTTTTAGCCAAGATCTTTGCTTCCATGAAGGTCAAAAAGACAAGCGCCCTTCAAAGAACATGGGACGAAAGCTTTTTTACTGTTGATGTGATGGATTATCTGATCAAAAAGGGTGTTTCCCATCGCGATGCGCATGATATTTTAGGACGGATGGTCCGTGATTGTTTAGACCAGGGCAAGGCCATCTCTTCATTAAGTGTTGCGGAGTTAAAGAAGTATTCTTTGGCGTTCGATGTAGACGTAAAAAAACTTCTCAATCCCGAAATGTCTGTTAAAATTAAATCTTCTTTGGGCTCGACGAATCCAAATTTAGTTGCCCAACAGCTCAAACAGTGGGGTAAGAAGTTACATGCATGATTTTGAATTTAAGGCAGGCGAGCTTTGTTGTGAAGATGTAAAGGTTTCGGCGATCGCCAAACGCGTGGGCACGCCTTTTTATCTTTACAGCTACAAGACGCTCACTGATCATTTTTTAAAGATCCAGAAGGCTTTTGCCAAACTTGATCCTATCATTTGCTTTGCCATGAAATCCAACGGCAATCTGAGTGTCATTAAAAGCCTGGTGGATTTAGGCGCCGGCATTGACATTGTTTCCATTGGTGAATTAGGCAAAGCCTTGATGGCCGGGGCAGACCCCAAGAAAATAGTCTTTGCTTCCGTTGGTAAAACCGAGGAAGAGATCGCTTTTGCCATTGAAACAGGTATTTTATTGTTCAATGTGGAGTCCGAACCGGAACTGGCCGAGATCAATCGCATTGCCATGAAAATGGGCGAAAAGGTGCAGGCAGCGTTGCGGATCAATCCTGATGTCCCGGCCCCAACGCACGAATACACCAATACCGGCTCTTTAAAAAAGAAATTCGGCATTGACCTGCGTACCACCCGTGAGATCTTCAAGGCCCAGCAAAAATACAGTCACGTGAAGATCAACGGTGTGCATATCCATATCGGTTCCCAGATCACTTCAGGAGCGCCCTTTGTGGGGGCCATTAAAAAAGTAGTTGCCTTCATTGACGAACTGCGTGCTGACGGGATAGAGATCGAATATTTAGACATCGGCGGGGGATTGGGGATCATTTATAAGGACGAAAATCCGCAGACCGCCCAGCAATACGCGGACAAGATCGTGCCCATATTAGAGAAAACAGGCTTGAAGATCATCATGGAGCCCGGGCGTTTCATTGTCGGCAATGCCGGTATTTTTGTCACTAAAGTCCTTTACGTCAAGGACAATGGCGTCAAAAAATTCGTGATCGTGGACGGCGGCATGAATGACCTGATCCGGCCGATGCTCTATGACGCCTATCATGAGATCGTGCCGGTGGTACAAAGCAAGGCTGCCAAACAAAAATGTGATGTGGTGGGCCCCATTTGCGAAAGCGGGGATTTTTTCGCGCATGACCGGCTTATCCCTAAGGTCACCAAAGGCGATTTGCTGTCGGTGATGAGCGCCGGCGCTTACGGTTATGTGATGGCCAGCAATTATAATGTGCGTCCGCGCGTGCCGGAAGTCATGGTCAAGGGTAATAAATTTAAGATCATTAAAGAGCGCGAAACATTCAAAGACTTGATGCGTGGAGAGAAGATCGTTAAATGGTAAATATTCCTTTCGTAAAAATGGTCGGTGCCGGCAATGATTTTATTATTATTGAACCGCGCAAGGGTTTGGATCATACCAAATTCACCAAAGCTGTGTGCTCGCGGCAGAACGGCATCGGTGCTGACGGTGTTTTGATACTGGAAAAGTCTGCCAAATCAGATTATCGCATGCGCATCATCAATGCCGACGGTTCAGAGGCGGAGATGTGCGGCAATGGGGCCCGCTGCATGGCTGCCTATATTGTGGCGAATTTTAAACCGGCCAAAGCGTTATTCGGCATGGAAACCCTGGCTGGCGAGATCTTGGCTGAAGCCAAAGGTGAGATCGCCCGTGTGCGTTTGTCCAATCCTAAAGATTACCGGCCGAACCTGAATATCACCGTGGCCAATCAAAAATTGGAAGTGCATTACATTGATACAGGCGTCCCGCATACGATCGTGTTTGTTGACGGATTGCAGGAAGTGGATGCTAATAGCTTGGGCGCTTTGGTCCGTAATCACCCGCGTTTTGCGCCGCGCGGAACAAACGTTAATTTTGTTGAGCATACGCGTCGTGGCATGGTTTCCGTGCGCACCTACGAGCGCGGGGTGGAAGCGGAAACCCTGGCTTGCGGCACCGGGGCAGTGGCCTCAGCCTTGATCGCCTATTTGCATGATAACCCCAAGGTCAAAAAACAAAAGGGCGCCTTCATGAAGGTATCAACAGCGAGTAAAGAAATCTTGGAAGTTACTTTTGATCTGGATGAAGGGTTTAAGATAGACAATGTGTGGCTTAAGGGATCGGCGAGAGTGATCGCCAAAGGAGAGTATTACTACAATGGATAGAAAAAAGTTTTACGGTGCGTTCACAGCGTTGATAACGCCATTTACCTCAAGCGGCATTGATGAGGCGGCTTATAAAAAACTCATTGATTGGCAAATTGCGCAAGGCATCCATGGCGTGGTCCCTTGCGGGACAACAGGGGAGTCTCCCACGCTGTCTGAAAAAGAGCATGGACATGTCATTGATCTTTGTGTGCAAACCGTTGCTAAAAGGGTGCCTGTGATCGCGGGGGCTGGTTCAAATTCCACGAGCGAGGCCGTGCACATGACCAAGCACGCGGCCCAGGTCGGCGCGGATGCCGTGCTGGTTGTGACCCCGTACTATAATAAGCCGACCAATAAAGGTATTTATTTGCACTATAAAGCGATCAGTGAAAGCGCTGATATTCCTATCATCCTTTATAATATTGCCGGGCGGACGGGAAAAAATATTGAACCGGACCTGATGGCCAAGCTTGCCGGGATCAAAAATATCATTGGGGTCAAGGAAGCTTCAGGCAATCTGGAACAAATGAAAAAGATCCAAGAGCTTTGTCCTAAGGATTTCTTGCTGATCTCCGGGGATGATGCCTTGACCTTGCCCATCTTATCCATGGGTGGTGTTGGTATTATTTCAGTGGCTTCCAATATTGTGCCCAAGGATGTGGCAGGACTGGTGAATGCTTTTAATAAAGGTGATAAGGCTGGTGCCCAGGCTATTAATGCAAAATTACTTCCGTTGATCGAGGCCTTATTTATTGAAACAAACCCGATCCCGGTCAAAATGGCAGCGTCGCTGATGGGTATGTGTTCCTCAGCGATGCGTTTGCCGATGTGTGAAATGGAAGATGCTAATTTAGCTAAATTAAAAACAGCATTAAAAGTTTACGGATTAATTAAAGGATAAGAAAATGATCAAACTTGCGATCTCCGGCTGCCAGGGAAGAATGGGCCAGCGCATCACCGCGCTCGCGCTTCTTGATAAGACTTTCAAGATCTCCGCGCTTTTAGAAAATAAAAACCGGCCTGATGTGCCCTTGTTGTCTCACAATATCCCGGTCAATTTTGAAGACGCGGCATTAAAGGGAAGTAAGGTCCTTATTGAATTCACCACGCCTGAAGCCACGATGGCGCATTTGAAGTCTTGTCAGAAGTATGGGGTCAACATGGTCGTCGGCACCACGGGTTTATCAAAGCCGCAGATCGCCCAAATTAAAAAAGCATCATCCAAGATCGCCATTGTTTTTTCTTCTAATATGTCGGTGGGCGTTAACCTGGTCTTTGGCCTCATCCGTCAAGCGGCTCAAATCACCGGCAATAATTACGCGATCACTTTAAGTGAAACACATCATGTGCACAAAAAAGACGCACCTTCAGGCACTGCCAAGACCATGGCGGACATTGCCGAACAATATGCCAAGGTCATGGTTCAGGACATTGCCTCCATCCGTGAAGGAGAGGTCATCGGCGATCACACCATCACCTTTGAAAGCCCGGTGGACCTGATCTCTATCCATCACCACGCCAAAACCCGCGATATTTTTGCGGAAGGGTCCTTGGTTGCTGCAAAATTTTTGTCTAAAAAGAAAAAGGGCCTGTTTAATATGCAGGACGTATTGGGGTTAAAATAAATGTCTAGCGAAACTTCATTTAAAATTGAATATTCGGACCGGCTGCAGTCTTTACCGCCGTATTTATTCGTGGAAATTGACAAGGCCCGGCGCGCGGCCATTGCCGCCGGCCGTGATATCATTAATTTAGGTGTCGGCGACCCTGACCAGCGCACCCATCAGGTGATCATTGACGCGCTTAAAAAAGCGGCAGAAGACGTTAACAATCATCATTATCCTTTTGACGCGGGTGTCCCGCAGCTACGCATAGAGATCGCCAAGTGGTTTAAAAATCGTTTTGGGGTGGAATTAGAGCCACAAACGGAAATTTATCCTTTGATCGGTTCTAAAGAAGGTATTGCCCATCTGCCTTTAGGGATCATTAATCCTGGCGACAAGGTTATCTTGACCGAGCCAGCTTATCCAGCGTATCAGGCAGCAGTGACCTTTGCCGGCGGCAAGATCCAATACCTGCCGCTTAAACATGCCCACGGCTTTTTGCCCAAGATGGAAGACATTGAAAATCTCAAAGGCGCCAAGGCCATATTCGTTTGCTATCCTAATAATCCCACCGCGGCCACAGCAGATAAGAAATTTTATCAGGACCTGGTGGCTGTTTGCAAAGCCAAAGGGATCATCATTGTTTCAGATCTGGCTTATTCCGAGGTTTATTATGACGGCGTCAAGCCGCCGAGTATTTTGGAAGTAGAAGGAGCCAAGGATATTGCCATTGAATTCCATTCTTTTTCAAAGACCTATTACATGACCGGCTGGCGTTTAGGATGGGCTTGCGGTAATCCGACGCTGGTGTCTGCTTTGGCAAAGGTCAAATCAAATTGTGACTCGGGTGTTTTTAATGCCATTCAATACGCCGGTATCGCGGCATTAAATATGGACCCGCGCGATATTGAAGATATGCGCGCTGAATACCAAACCCGCAGGGACGCCTTGATCAACGGCTTGCGCGCCATAGGCTGGAAGATAGAGCCGCCTAAGGCCGCGTTTTATGTCTGGGCCAAATTGCCGGCGAAATTCAACGATTCGATGAGCTGTGCAAAAGCATTTTTAGATGAAGCGGATATCGTGGTAACACCGGGCGTAGGTTTCGGCAAAGCAGGAGAAGGCTATGTGCGCATGTCTTTGACCCTGCCCACTGATCGCATTCATCAAGCCGTTGCTCGTTTAGCAAAAATATTATAATGCCTACCGTCTATCTTGCATTAGGCTCTAATTTAGGCGATCGCCTTGAGAATATCCACAAGGTCGTTGAAGAGCTCAAAGTCTGTGGTGTTAATGCCGTGAAACTCTCAACAGTTGTCGAAACCGATCCGCTCGAAGCACCGCCTCAAGGTAAATTCCTTAATGCCGTTTTGAAAGCACAGACGTATCACTCCCCTGAAGAATTAATTGTTATCACGCGAGGCGTTGAGCGCAAGTTAGGAAGGGTCAAGAAAATATTCCGAGGGCCTCGCGTCATCGACATTGATATTTTATTGTACGATGATATTAAATTGATCACTCCGCAATTAATAATACCTCATCCAAGGATGCTGGAGCGTTCCTTTGTGATGAAACCATTAGCAGAGATAGAACCGGCCTTATGCGCGTCATTAAAACCATAACCCAACTGCGAAAAGAATTGGATAAGGCCCGGGCCCAAGGTCAAAAAATAGGCTTTGTCCCGACGATGGGCTATTTTCATGAAGGGCATTTGTCCTTGATGCGCCGTGCCAAAAAAGAATGCGATATTTGTGTTGTCAGTATTTATGTCAACCCCAAACAATTCGGTCCCAAGGAAGATTTGAGGACTTACCCTCGGGACATTAAACGCGATCGCGCCATGATCAGAAAAGAAAATGTTGACATTCTTTTTATTCCGTCGGATAATGTCGTTTATCCAAATCGCTATTTGACATACATCGACGTAGAAAAAATTTCCAACACGCTTTGCGGAAAATACCGACCCGGTCATTTCAAGGGAGTGGCGACGGTCGTGGCCAAGCTTTTGAACATGGTGGCGCCGGATGTGATGTATTTGGGACAGAAAGACGCGCAGCAAGTGGCAGTGCTTTCCAAGATGGTTGCGGACTTAGACTTCCCGGTTAATATCCGTGTGGTGCTGACAGCCCGTGAGAAAGACGGATTGGCCATGAGCTCTCGCAATATTTTTTTGACACCACAAGAGCGCGCCCAAGCACCTGTTTTATACCGGGCGCTCAAATATGCCGTTGGGCGCATTCAGGCAGGGGAGCGTTCTGCCCCTAAGATCATCAGTACTATCCGAAAGATCATAACCCAGCAGTCTAGCGGAAGGATTCAATACGTTGCATGTGTGGATGCAGGCACACTCGAGCCTGTAGGCGTGCTGAAGCACAGGGTCCTGATCGCGTTAGCAGTATTTTTTAATAGAACACGGCTTATTGATAATGTCATTGTTCCCATTAAAAGCGCAAGGAAGATCTAAAATCCGGGTAGGCATCTTAGGCTGCGGGGCCATCGGCTCACGCATCGCCAAGAGCATCAAGACGCAGTGCAGTGATCACGCGGTTGTTTCAGCCCTTTTTGACATCAATCCTGCAAAAGCCCAAAAGCTTCAAAAACATATTCCCCAAAAAAATGTCGTTAAAAGATCTTATCAGGAGCTTTTGGTCAGCAGCGACCTGGTTGTCGAGGCTGTTAATGCCCCGGATACGCACCAGTTGGTGCGCCAGGCGTTATTAGCTAAAAAAGACGTGCTAGTGATGAGTGTCGGTAAGTTCATTGAAGGCGCCTCGATCTTGAAATTAGCCCAAAAGCAGGGTGTCAGGGTGCTTATTCCCTCAGGAGCGATCGCAGGCGTTGATGCCATTAAAGCCGCCAGCCTGCAGCGCATTGACCAGATCACCTTAACGACCCGCAAGCCTGTTTATGGATTTGCGGATAATGCCTATGTCCAGGAACGCCGTATCAATTTATCGCAGATCAAAAAGGAAACCATTCTTTTTGACGGCAATGTGCGTGAGGCTGTTAAATGTTTTCCCCAAAATATCAATGTGGCAGCAACCATTGCCCTGGCTTCCAATGCAAAAGATAAATTGCGTATCCGTATCGCCACTTCACCGGAGTTTAAGGTCAATTCGCATGAGATCGAGGTGGTTGGGGAGTTTGGCCGGATGGTGACAAAAACAGAGAATGTCGTTTGCCCGGATAATCCTAAAACTTCTTATCTGGCAGTTCTTTCGGCAATACGTACTCTAAAAGAATATTTTCAGGGAGTCAAAATAGGTACCTGAAACTATAAATCAACCACAACCAAGGAGGACAACAGTATGGCAATCAAAAAAGTTGCTAAAGTTGGCATCAAGAAAGAAAAGGGACACCTTTATTTCGTTGATAAACAGGGTGATATTTCCTGTGCCAAGATGGCCCGCGGCGCCAAAAAAGGCGGAAGCCCCAAGAAAGTCGCCAAGGTAGGTATCAAAAGAGAAACAGGGTATCTTTATTTTATCGATAAAAACGGCGATATTTCCTGCGCCAAGATGGTCCGCGGCGGGACAAAGAAGAAAAAGTCCGCCAAGAAAGTTTCCAAGAAAAAAGGCACCAAGAAGCGTAAATAACTAAGTACTGCAGTAAAAAGGGGACACTTTAAAGTGTCCCCTTTTCTTTTTTTGATATACAATAAGCGCTTATGAAATCAGATAATATTATCATCCGCGGCGCGCGGGAGCATAATCTTAAGAATTTTGATCTGACCATTCCCCGTAATCAGTTCGTGGTCATTACGGGTTTGAGTGGTTCGGGTAAATCGTCCCTGGCTTTTGATACTATTTATGCCGAAGGCCAGCGGCGCTACGTAGAAAGTTTGTCCGCGTATGCCCGCCAATTTTTAGACCAGCTGCAAAAGCCCGCGGTGGAACATATCGAAGGGCTTTCTCCGACGATTTCCATCGAGCAAAAAACCGTCAGCCGCAATCCGCGCTCGACCGTTGCTACCCAAACAGAAATTTACGATTACCTGCGCCTTTTGTTCGCCCGTATCGGCGTCCCGCATTGCCCGTCCTGCGGCAAGAAGATCGAAGCGCAAAGTGCCCAGCAGATCGTGGACACTATTATGAGTTTGCCCAAAGAGACAAAGATCAATCTTTTGAGCCCCTTGGTCCGCGGCCGCAAGGGAGAATACCGTCATATAGGAAAGCAGGTTGCCCAATCCGGTTTCGCCCGCATGCGCGTTAACGGTAAAATTCATGAGACGGGGGACACTCTTAAGCTCGATAAATATAAAATCCATCACATTGAAGTGGTGGTTGACCGGCTCACCATACGTCCTGATATCCGCAAGCGATTGTCCGATTCCGTTGAAACAGCTTTAAAGACCGGCGAGGGCATGGTAATTGTGGATTTCAACAAAGAGAAGCCCGACCAGATATTCAGTGAGAAGTACGCTTGCGCGGATTGCGGGACATTTTTAAGTGAGATCGAGCCCCGTATTTTTTCTTTTAATACTCCTTACGGTGCCTGTCCTGAATGCAATGGCCTAGGCACAAAGATGGAGATCGATCCCCAGGTCCTCGTGCCGGATACCTCCAAGCCCTGGGTCAATGCCATCGCTCCCTGGAAAAAAGGCCAGCGCGGATACATGATGTATTACCGCGCGGTATTGCGGGAGATCGCCCATATTTACAGGGTAGATCCCCATCTGCCGTTTAACGCCTTGGATAAAAAATTTAAACGGATCATTCTTTACGGCGTGGATCACGAAGTTTGGGACAAGCCCTTTGAAGGGGTGATCAAATACTTGGAGCGCCTATTCAGGGAAACTGACAGTGATTGGCTCAAAGAAGAAATAGCCTCGTTCATGTCAGAGTCGCCTTGTCCCGAGTGCCACGGCCTGCGTCTTAAAAAAGAGTCTTTGGCTGTCAAGGTCGCGGACAAGAACATAGCTCAACTGACAGCTTTTTCCATTACAGAGGCCAAACATTTTTTTAGCCATTTAAGCTTAAGTAAAGATCAAAAAACCATCAGCGAGGAGATCTTAAAAGAGATCAATCGCCGTTTGGATTTTTGCATTAATGTGGGCCTCGAGTATTTAAGTTTAGACAGGCGCAGCGCCACCTTGTCCGGAGGGGAAGCAGAGCGCATCCGCCTGGCCACCCAGGTCGGTTCTGGTTTGGTCGGGGTGATCTATGTTTTGGATGAGCCCAGCATCGGCCTGCATCAAAAGGACAATGACCGGCTTTTAGCCACCCTGCATGCCTTGCGTGATCTGGGTAATACCTTGATCGTTGTTGAGCATGATGAAGAGACCATCCGCCGCGCGGATTATGTGATAGATCTTGGCCCTGGCGCCGGTGAGCATGGGGGAGAAGTGCTTTATGCCGGCCAAGTTGAAGGGCTTTTGAAATGCAAAGAATCTTTGACAGGGCAGTATCTGGCTGGTGATTATCAGATCCAGCGGCCGCTTGCGCGCCGGAATATCATTGATACCCATTTTTTAAAAATCACCGGGGCATCCCAGCATAATTTAAAAAATGTGGATGTCAGCATCCCGCTGGGCACCTTTGTTTGTGTGACCGGTGTTTCAGGGTCAGGCAAATCCACCCTGGTGACAGATATCCTTCATAATGCCCTGGTCCATAAGATATATGGGACTAAGGTGACCCCGGGGAAGTATAAAAAAATCGAAGGTATCCAGCACATTGACAAGGTCATCGTGGTGGACCAATCGCCCATCGGCCGCACCCCGCGTTCCAACCCAGCGACGTATACGGGTGTATTTAGCGATATCCGTGACTTGTTTGCCCAATTGCCTGAGTCCAAGATGCGGGGGTACAAGCCCGGACGCTTTAGTTTTAATGTCAAGGGCGGGCGCTGTGAGGCTTGCGGCGGGGACGGGATCAAGAAAATTGAAATGCATTTTCTGCCGGATGTATATGTGGAATGTGAAGTCTGCAAGGGCAAACGGTTCACCGACCAGACCCTGGAAGTGGAATTTAAGGGCAAAAATATCGCGGATGTGCTCGATCTTTCTGTGTTGGAAGCCGTGGAACTTTTCGACAGTATTCCCCGCGTTAAGATCGTCTTGCAAACACTGAATGATGTGGGCTTAGGGTATATCCGTTTGGGGCAGGCAGCCACAACCTTGTCCGGTGGCGAGGCCCAAAGGGTCAAGCTTGCCAGCGAATTGTGCAAGCCGGCCACGGGCCGCACGTTCTACATTCTGGATGAACCCACCACTGGCCTGCATTTTGCTGACGTGGATAAACTTCTGCAAGTCTTGCAGCGCCTGGTTGACCGCGGCAACACGATCTTGGTCATCGAGCATAATTTAGATGTTGTCAAAAGTGCTGATTACATCATTGATCTTGGGCCTGACGGCGGCGACAAGGGAGGGCATCTTGTCTTTGCCGGTACGCCTGAGGAAATAATTAAACATCCTACCTCATACACAGGCCAATACCTTAAACAATTCTTAAACAAATCCTGATAATCTTGATATAATATTTGCTTATGAATCAACGGTATTTCATTTGTGTTTATCTGCTTATCGCCTTGGTTTGCACACCGTACCGGTGCTTGGCCCAAAGCACGGAAACCGATCTTTTGTCCGCGGCCCAGCAGGCTTTTAACGACGGGTTCAGTGACGTGGCCACGAGGTATCTGGAAGATTTTTTAGTCAAGTACCCGCAAAGCCCCAGTTTATCCACGGCCAAATTATTATTAGGGCAATGTGATTTCCTGCGCGGAGAATACGATAAGGCGTTGGACTTATTTGAAGGCCTAAGCCAGCAGGCGGACAATAAAGACGAGGTCCTTTTTTGGCGGGGGGAAACCTACTTAAAACAGGACCGTTTAGTTGATGCCCAGCGCGATTACCGGTCAGTGATCGACCATTTCCCTCGATCCGCCTATGTGCCGCAGGCGTACTATTCTTTAGGCTGGTCTTTTTTTCAGGAGAAGAAATTTGATCAGGCTAAAGAAATTTTTTCCCGCCTGACATCACAATTTCCCACCCATCAATTAAGCGAGGACGCTGCCTTGAAAGCAGCGGAATGCGATTATAATACCGGCCTTCTCAAGGACGCGATAACGGATTTTCAGAATCTCGTTGTTAAATATCCCAAATCCGCCCATTTGTGCGAAGTCAATTTTAATATTGCCGAGAGTTTTTATTATCTTAACCAATTCACCCCTGCGGCGGGTTTTTATCAAAAAGTCCTGGATCCTCAATGCGACGATCCCTTAAAGCTGGCGGCTTTAACGGGCGAGGGGTGGGCTTATATTAAATTAGGTAAATTGAACGAAGCCCAGAACGTTTTTAAGAAGGCCCAGAATTTCAGCAAGGCCAAAAATTTATCTGAGGAAGAAGTCATCTTAGGCCAGGCCAATCTGGCCTATGAGCAGGGGGCCTTGGAACAAGCCTTGGCGCTTTTTACGGATTTCATTAAGGATTATCCTCAAAGTCCGCATTGGACCCAGGGCTATTTGGGACGGGCGAATGTTTTTTATCTTTTTAAAAGGTATGATGAGGCGCGCGCGGATTATTTCCGTTTGTCCGGCCAGAAAGACCCTGAAGTCTTTGAAAAATCCCAATTCGGTTTAGGATGGTGTGAATTGAAATTGGGGCACCTGTCAGCGGCGATCAACCATTTTCAGGAGGTTTTTGACCATATTCTTGACACGGAGGTCCGTGCCAACGCCTTGATCCAAATGGCGGACGTGACCCAGGAAAGCGGCCAATGGGATGCCGCTGCCGGGATGTACGAGCGGGTCAAGAAAATGTATCCTGGCAACGGGATGATGGATTATGTGCTTTACCGTCAGACAATTGCTTTTTTAAAGTCGGAAAAGGTCGATGCCGCGCTTGATGACCTTAAAGCTCTGCAAAACAGTTTCGCGGGCAGCAAATATCTTGAGGACATTGATTATTACATGGGTGTCATCAGTTTTAAAAAAGGGGATTGGCAGGCAAGTGTGGAGATGATGGGGCGTTATCTTAAGGACCTGACGCGTCCCAGTGAATTTACCCCCGAGGCCAATTATATCCTGGCCCTGTCCCATTTAAATTTGAAAGAGCCGGAAGAGGCCCTGAAAGTTTTCCAGAAGATCCTGAGGCTATATCCCAATGATATGGGGATCGCCCAAAATGCCGATATCGGCATTGCCAAATGCCAATTTGAATTGGGGCAGGAATCCCAAGCCGTCCAAAGGTTTAAGCTGATCGTTTATAAATACCCTAAGACCGACGCGGAATTCAATGCCCTTTTGTGGCTGGCCCAGTATTATTTGAAGAATGCCGACGCAGACCCTGCCATTGGATATTACCGCTCGATCATTGACGGATTTCCCGCCTCCCCGCAGATCGACCAGGTCCATTATGAATTAGGCCAGGCTTACGAGATCCAGGGACATTCCGACGATGCCCTGGAACAGTACCGGTCGATCTCAGCCGCCGATGGGTCCCTTAAAGGGAAAACAAGGCTTGCCATCGCCGGGATCATGTCCAAAGACCTTGATCCCCAGAGGGCCATCGCGGCCTATGAAAGCATCATTGCCACATCAATGGATTATGCCGGTGAGGCCTATTTAAAATTAGGCCAGCTCTACCGCAGCACGCAGGATTACGAAAAGGAAATTGATGTTTATCAAAATGCCTTGGCCAGCCCAAAAGGCCAGATCGACCGCGCCCAGATACAATTTAATCTGGCAGACACCCTGGAATTAATGAGCCGCACCGAGGATGCGATCGCGGAATATTTAAAAATACCGGCAGTTTATCCGAATGAACAGGCATGGGACGTGAAAGCATATTTGCGGGTCGCCAAAATTTATGAAGAAGGCAAGGACTGGGAGGGTGCGCGTGTCACCTATCAAAAGATCCTCCAGTTAAACACTCCAGAAGCCACCTTTGCGCAGGAAAGGCTGGACTGGATCAAAAATAACGCAGGGAAGATGAGGGGGCTATGACAGTTTCTTTTATTAATGCATGGGGGATATTGTTAAAAGGGGGCCCGATGATGTGGCCGATATTATTGCTTTCCATCGTGGCCATCACCGTGGGCATTGAGAAATTTTTGTTTTTAAATGCTGTCGAGCAGGACATCAGGAAATTTAAACCTGTTTTTTTTAAAGCCGTGCGGGAAAACCGCATGAAGGACGCGCTGGGCATCTGTGAAGAAAATATTCTGGGGCTTGGGAATATTTGTAAAGCGGGCCTGATGAAGTTCGGGTCCTCGGCTGATCTGATCAAGGCCTCCATGGAGCAGGCCGCGGGTTTTGAGGTCCACGCTTTAAAGCAGCGTTTGAATTTGCTTGGCTTTATCGTTAACGCGGCCCCTTTGCTGGGACTGCTGGGGACAACCACCGCTCTATGTGTTGTTTTCCATGCCGCCCAGATGCGTTCCAATGCCCTTAATCCTTTGAGCCTGGGTGATATGTCCTCGGGGATCTGGCAGGCCATGATCGTGACCTCGGCAGGATTATCGGTGGGGATCGTCAGTTTTGCTATTTATAGTTTCACCGTAAGCCGTGTCAATGACCTGGTGGTTGTCTTTGAGCAAACCATCAGCGAGGCCATCGGGACCTTGCAAGCGGTCTCGGAGCTGGACCGCCAAAGGGAGGACCAATGAAAAATATCTTCCATCCGATATTGGCGGTCGGGTTTATTAATTTTATTTTGACGGTCGTGATATTGATCATGTCCACGACGATCTTTGCCAGGCCTTCAGGGGTGCAGATGGAGTTTCCTTTGTTTAAAGAAGGGACGGTCAACGCCTCGGGGCAGGGGACCGTGATCACGGTCACCAGTGAGAATGTTATTTACATTAACAATCACGTGGTCACTTTAAATGAACTCAGGCATTTTTTAGCCCAGGGGAATTTTTATAAGGAAACGTTGATGGTCAAGGCGGACGCCAAAGCTTCCATGGGGCGTGTGGCGGATATCCTCGATCTATGCCGCGGGATCTCAGGAGCAAATGTCAATGTCAGCACGATCCTTTAAGGTCTTTACAGGTGTCTTGTTGGCCCATCTTGTTGGCTTAAGTGCCGTTTGGGTGGGATTTTCCGTTCCTTTTCCAAGGCCTCCCGCGACATTTACCTATCAAGGCGCGCTTCCGGCCCAAGACACCGGCGGGGGGGCAGGGCCTTTAACGTCAAATCAATTTGTTTTAGACCACTTCGAAGCATCTTATTTTAACCATTGGACGACACTCAGGGAGCCCTCCAAATGATCGTCTGGGATTTTAATGTCATTGTGGCCCTTGGAATAACTTTAAGTTTAGGGATTGTGATTGCCGGCTGGGTGTTCTATACTTTAAGTGGAGGCAGTACGGAAGTTTTGGGTGACCGCGAGTTTTTCCGGCAGTGCGGCTTTTGCGGCTATCTGTATTTTGATTATTTTAAAAAAGTACTTGGGGCTTGCCCCCGTTGCGGGAGTTATCACAATGTTTCCTCAGCTCAAAAAGATCAATAATGAATCTGGCATAGTCCTTTTTATTGTCCTGATGGTGGCCATCATTATCATGATCTTTAGTGTCGGCATATTGACCCAAAGCATGAATGAGACCAATTACGCGCAGCAGCAGATCGACCAGATCGTTTCCGACCAGCTGGCTAAAGGGATATTTTGGAACGCGTATTCTTCGGGTATGACGGGGGGCGTTGCTGTTGGCACTACAATGAATGGAAGAACTTATAATCTTACGATAACTTCAGGCGCGCCTGGCAGTGGCGTCACCCCGTATAGTGTCGTTGCTAATTACGACACCTTCCAATAATTCTTGAATAATTCTTGAATCTCGTTGACAAGCTTCGCCCCGTATTGTCTAATAAAGTACCATGGCTTCTTCAAAAAAAATAGGTTTCTTCTGTGATGAAGAGAAGATAACGCTCGTTGAGTTTGAAAAAAATGCTTCCCTTCATGTCATTTCCGCACCATTGGGGTTAAAAACCAATAATACATCACCATTCAGTTCTAATTTTACCGAAGAGATCCAAATAACCGCGGTCCTCCAAAAAATGTTACAGGATAACCGGATCGTGGGCGGTTCTTTTTATGTTTCCCTGCCCATGAAAGAGGTCATTTTACGTTCTTTTGCCATCCCTTTTGTCAAGCAGGATGATATCCACAACGCGGTCAAATTTGAAGCCAAGAAATATTTACCCATTGATATCCAGGACCTGGCCTTTGTTTTTCATACGGTCCCTTTTGTGGAAAATGACACCAGACGTTTGCAGATCATTTTTTTTGCCGTGCGCAAAGAGTCCCTGGCCCGGTATGAACGTATTTTAAAGCAGGTCAACGTTACGGTTTTTTATGGAGAGCCGTGCGTGGTGAGCCTGGCCAAGGTCCTGTTGTTCAAGAAAGAGATCAAGCCCACAGACCATCTTCCTTTTTTAAATTTGGACAAGAATTCAGGGCACATTTGTTTTATCGACCAGGGAATACCGCAGTTTATCCGTGAGTTTTCCATTAGTCCCCATTCCCAGATAGAAAAAGCCAATGACTCCGTAGAAACGTTGAACTTAAGGATCGTCAATGAAGTGGCCAATTCTTTTGATTTTTACGCGAGGCAATTCAGGGGGGAGAAGATGGAGCAGCTCCTGTTTTCAGCGGAATCGGCGGGCCAGGACCTGCTCAATGCCCTGGAGGCAGAGTTAAAATTAAAATTAAGAAAAGTTTCTCCTCTCCTGTCCAAGGATGCTCTTAGTGACGACATGGACACCATTTATGCCATGGGGGCTTGTCTTGAGCCGCCCCTGGCAGCACTCTCGGGGTTTAATTTTTTTGGAGATAAGGTCCCCAAGTCTAAACTTAAAAGTGATCTGGTCGGGTTTCTCAAGTCCTATAAAGAAATCATATTTGTATCTTTGATCTGTGTGATCTCTTTGGTGGGCGTGTATGCCCTTTTTCAGGTACAATTAAAAGTTGCCCAACAGCAATATGACCAATTATCTTCCAAACTGGGGGCTTCTCTGAATCTGCCTGTGGACAGTGTACAAACCGAATTGAGCAGCAGTATGACCAAGCTTGCTGCCTATAAGAAAATCAGGACGAAAAGCGATATGGTTTTAATTTTGTTTAGGGTAGCGTCCCACTTGCCCCAAGGCGCGCTGCTTAAAGAATTAGATATAGGTTATGAGGAGGGCGACGCTGATAATATACATGTGACCATCAATATGATCGGGAATGTTTTTAAAGAAGACCCTAATGAAGAAATAGCGGTTGTTAACAGGATATTTTCAGATTTTAAGCATGACAAAGAATTGTCCAGGTTCATTAAAAGTGTTGGCCTGGTTTCCTTAAGCCGTGATGATGTTGATGGCAGGCAAGTCACGAAATTTAATATCCATTGTTCCTAAGATCCTATGCTCAATCTCGATAAAATAAATTCTTCATTTGGCTCCCTTAAGGACCTTGATCTCGGCGGGCTGAATAAACTCTTAAGTGAGCACATCAATCCGGTGATAAAGTTTGCCTTGATCATAGGGTCGTTATTGGCAGTGGGCTGGATGTTCAATGATCACCGTGTCAAGGAGCAGGGCTTAAGCGTCCAGATCGCCCAAGCGCAGGGGAAGATCGCGGTCCTCAAGGCCCGTGATGCGGCTGTCCAGGACCTTAATAATTTTAAATCCTCCCTGCCTAAAAAACTCAATGAATTTGAATTAATTACGCTGATCTCGGATTACGCGAAATTACACCATATTACCATTACTTCTCTTTCGCCTGCCGAGAGCAAGGACATGGGTTTATATGATGCCATCAATGTCAGGTTTGACGCGCTGTCCGGTGATTTTAAAGACATGGCGCTTTTTTTAAGAAAGATAGAGAATTCTGATTTTCCTTTAAGGGTTGATTCATGGTTTGCGCGTAAAGAAGAAAATGGAAAGATCATTCTTAATATAGAGATCACTGCCGTGCTTATTCATTCATGATAAAATTATTTTTTCTGATGATATTGTTATTGGGCTGCCCGCATTCACTCAGGGCTGATGAGCCGCCGGGCCGTGACCAGGCATTTATGAAGGAATTGGATAGTATCAAAAGTCCCTTTGAAGATGGCTTCCCGCAGCCGGTCATTATCAGCCAGCCGGTCATCCGGCCCAAGGCGCCCATAAGGCGTGTCATTAAGCCACCCAAGGTCAAAGTGGTGGTCAAGGAGCCTATGGTCAAGCTTCCCACACTTGATCTGCAGGGTGTCATTGTGGGTAAAGGCATACGTCAGGCGATCATTAATGACAAGGTCGTGCCTTTGCATGGATTGATCGAGGGTGCCCGGGTCATTGCGGTGAATAAAAGGGGTGTCAGGTTATTGTTTAAGGGTAAAAAATTCTTTTTAAAGGTTGATTAGCCGTCGTTTATTCGTTAATCTAATAATATGTTTAAATCTATCTTGACGATATGTTTTTGGGTCGTGCTCCTTCTGGGGGGAGGCGCTCGAAGCTGGTCCGAGGACATGGAGGACCGCTTTTTAAATCCCGATCTTAATATTTCAAAAACTATTTTCATTGACGTTAAAGACGCTTCTTTGATCAATGTGCTCAAGATTATTTCCCGGCAATCAAACCTGAGTTTTATAGCAAGCCATGATGTGGCAGATAAAAAAATAACGCTTTATCTTAATAAAGTCCCGCTAAACCAGGCTTTACAAGTAGTACTGGATGCGAATGGTTTGACTTATGAAATGCAGAAGGACAGCAGTGTTTTTGTCATCAAGGCAAAGGGTAAAACGGAAACGGTCAGGATCACAAGGGTTTATCAGCTTAAATATGCCACGGTGTCCGCATCAAAGTTAAATTCCACTATTTCCGGTTCGGGTGCAGCAGGGGGATCTTCTTCTGGTATTTCAGCGGGGGGGCTGGAAGAAGTGATCAAAGATGCCCTTTCTTCGCTGGGTAAGGTGGTGGAAGATACCCGCACCAACAGTTTGATCATCACTGACGTGCCGGAGCAGTTTGATATCATCGAAAGCACCATTGCCAAGCTGGATGTGCCGATACCGCAGATCCTTATTGAGGTGGAAATGCTGGAAGTCACTAAAAGTACAGCGGACTCGCTGGGGATCACCTATGGCGCGACTCCTTTGACTTTTACGGGAGGATCAATATCTGAAAATTATCCCTTTGGTCTGGGCAGAGGTAGTAATACTTCCAGTTCCGGATCGAGCTCCAGCTCGAGCTCCAGTTCCTCTTCCAGTTCGAGTGGTCCCATTACTCCCGGATCGTTTAGCGCCACTGGATTGACAGCGGCCTTGAACTTTATAGCCAACACCACCAATGCCCGCACCCTGGCACGCCCCAAGATATTGACTTTAAATAACCAGACTGCCCAGATACAGATATCCACTGACCAGGCCATCAGTATCCAGCAATCCGCCACTTCGACAACAACAAGTACTTCTCAGACGACCTTTACTCCGGAACGTTATACAACCGGTGTGATCTTAAAAGTCACGCCCCAGGCCAATCTATTGACGCGTGAAATTACCCTGGCTGTTTCCCCTAAGTACATTAATGTCCAATTATCCAAGGTCCAGCCGCCTGCCGGTTCCAACCAAGGGTCAATTTATGATCCTGTGACCAGCGGTTCTGATTCTCTTTTGAAGCTTAAAGACGGCCAGAGCATGGTGATCGGCGGATTAATGCAAAATGCGGATGAAAAAGCCGTGACCAAGCTTCCCTTTTTGGGGGATTTACCTTTGATCGGGGCAGTGTTCCGTTCAACCACCAAATCGAAAAATGAAACCGAACTTCTTATTTTTCTTACCCCCCACATCATTGACGACTCTAATCAGTCGGCCCTTAAAGGGGACAATTCATCGGTTTTGGCGCAGGCAGCTTTGGACCTGCAGGATGCCGAGGACCACACCCGGGAAATTAACGATAGCTTAAACACTTACGAAACGAAAAATAACTGACCTATGGCACGTATCAGGATCGGTGAAATTTTGATCAAGCAGGGACTGCTTACTGACAGCCAGCTGCAGGAGGCTGTCAATTTACAGAAGCAGCAAAAAGGAAGCCGCCTTGGTGAAATTTTGATCCAGGTGGGCACGATCAAAGAAGAAGATTTTGCCATTGCCCTGGGCTCCCAGTTATCAGTGCCTTTCGCTTCCCATATGTCCGGCCTGCTTAAACCGAAACATGACCAGGGCCTGGAAAAATTAGTGAGTTATGATTTTGCCAAAAAAAATTTGGTCCTGCCTTTAAGTAAAAATTTGAATTCTTTGACTTGCGCCATATTTGATCCCCTGGATTTTTTTGTTTTGGATAATTTAAAGATCCTGACGGGGTGTGACCTGAATTTGATCATTGCCACCAAGACAGACCTTTCGCGCGCCATTGATGAGTTTTACGTGACCGGCAGGGAAGCGGGAGAAAGGGAGGGTGGTACTGTTTTGGACCAGGCCCTCCAGAAAAGTTTTGTGGAGGGAGAGCGCACCAGCAAGGTGGAAGAAAAAGGGATCACTGCTGATTCAGAATTGAGCATTGACCGCTTGATCGCCAAGGCCGGAGAAGCCCCCATCGTGAAGCTTGTTGACCTGGTCATCCGTCAAGCCATTGATGAAAGGGCCAGTGATATCCATATCGAGCCTTTTAAAGACAGGGTGGAGATCCGTTACCGCATTGACGGGGTCTTGTATCAAATACCTCCTCCGGCGGCGCATTTACACCTGCCCATTGTTTCACGCATCAAGATCCTGGCCAAAATGGACATCGCGGAAAAGCGCCTGCCCCAGGACGGGGCCATTTCCGCCAAGCTGGAAGACCGGGTGGTGGACCTGCGTGTTTCCACGATACCGACGGTGCATGGAGAAAAGGCTGTTTTGCGTCTTTTGGACAAGGGAGCTGTTAAGCTCGAACTTGTCAATTTGGGCTATGAGCCAAAACAACTGGAGGCCATACGCAAGGCCTTAAAAAGTTCTTACGGCCTGTTCTTTGTTACGGGCCCGACGGGAAGCGGCAAATCAACGACCCTGTATTCCTGTTTAAATGAAGTTTTTGATCCCAGCCTGAATATCATGACCTGCGAAGACCCCGTCGAATTCAAGCTTGACGGGATCAATCAGGTGGCGGTACGCACTGATATCGGGCTTACCTTTGCCAGCGCCTTACGGGCTTTTTTGCGTCAGGACCCGGACATCATCATGGTGGGCGAAGTCCGTGACCTGGAAACCGCCCAGATCTGTTTGCGTGCCGCTTTGACAGGACATCTTGTCCTCTCTACCCTGCATACCAACGATGCTCCTTCCGCGATCGCCCGTTTGATAGATATCGGGGTGCCCCATTATTTGCTGACACCGTCCCTGGTGATGATAGTGGCCCAGCGCCTGGCCCGCAAGCTTTGCTCTAAATGCAAAGAACCCTACGAAGCTAATGGCTTGGTGGTGGGGGGCTATAAGGTCAAAAGCGATTTGATCTACCGTGCCAAGGGCTGCGATGAATGCAGTCATACCGGCTATAAAGGACGTGTTGTTGTTTCGGAAGTGATGGCCCTTAATGATGATATCCGCAATTTGATCTCGCGTTCTGCCAGTTATAATGAACTTAGGGACGCGGCCAGGCGTAATGAAATGGACACGCTTTTTGAGGCGGGTATGAAAAAAGTGGAGAACGGCATCACCAGTGTGGACGAGGTTTTGGCCGTGACAACTGCTTAGGTATTTCTTATGCCATTATACTTTTATACAGTAAAAGACAGTACAGGCAATACAAAGACAGATACTTTTTCAGCCCTCAGCGAAGATGCCCTGGTTGAAAAATTGCAAAGTGAAGGCTATTTCATTGTTAATATCCGCCAGCTCGAGGAAAAGTCTGCCCGTAAGGCCGCCGATAAAAAAGAGACGGTCCAGAGATTTGATCATGACAAGTCTAAAATAGAGGACCTCCTGGTCCTGTCCCGTCAAATGGCGACCATGCTGGAAGCCGGGGTCACCATGCTGCGCAGTTTTGACGTTATTTTGTCCCAGATCCAGAGCAAAGAGCTGTTTATGGCGGCCACCAAGATCCGTGGTGATATTGAACAAGGGGCTTCCTTAAGCGCCGCGTTGACCAAGCATCCTAAAATTTTCAGCCAGTTTTGGATCAGCCTGGCTGAGGTAGGAGAGGCGTCGGGTACAATGCCTTTGGTGCTCAACAAACTGGCCCATCACGTGGAGCAGGAATCCGCGTTCCAATCAGCTATTATTTCGGCCCTGGTCTATCCCGCGATCCTTTTTACGGTGTGTATCGGGGCTATCGTATTTTTTGCCCTGGTGGTGGGTCCTAGATTTCAAGACATTTTTAGCTCCATGCATGCCCAATTGCCGCTGATGACCGTATGCCTTCTGGCTACTTTTGCTTTTATAAAGCAGTATCTTTTATATATTATTGGAGGGGTGGTTGGTTTATTTTTTATTTTAAAAGCTTATTTTTCAACCCCTATGGGCGAGCTGCAATTTGAAAAAATACTCTTTAGCTTGCCGATAGTCGGTGATGTCACTAAATTGATCGTTACCGAACGTTTCGCGGCCCAAATGGCGATCTTGATCGAAAGCGGGGTGCCGATCTTATACGCCCTGGAGATCACGGAAAAGATGGTCAATAATAAAACCTGTGGTTTGGTGGTGACCCAGGTGCGCGAAGGGGTGCGCGAAGGCAAGGGAATGGCTGACTCCCTGATGGAGTCGGGATTTTTTCCGATGATGGCGGTCCAGATGATCAAGGTCGGGGAGGAGACCGGAGAACTTGGCAAAATGCTTAAACATGTGGCTGAGTTTTACCAGGGCAATGTCGAAGTTTTTATGAAACGGCTGGGGACCCTTATTGAGCCTTTTATGCTCGTTTTTATGGCCACCATCATAGGCACTATCGTCATATCGATCTTTCTTCCATTATTCAAGCTTGGCCAGGGCGGCGCCCATGCGCAGTGACCCTTAAAAATTCTTACTCGAATGTTTGACACCCCGCTTGGGCATGGTATACTTAATATGAAGGTTGCAGTTATATTATAAATATGTTTAACAAGGAGAATATCATGAAAACCTTAAATAATAAAAGTGGTTTCACGCTCATAGAAATTATCGTCGTTTTGATCATCATCGGTGTTTTGGCAGCCATCGCTTTGCCGAACCTTTTCTCCAATATTCCAAGAAGTAAAGCCGCTGCTGCCTTAGCATCAGCAGACGCGTATAAAACTGTTTTGGAATCATGCTTGGGGCAAAACTCTACTACGGCCGCCAATACTGCTCCTTGTACCTTGGCTGGACAGAACCTTGCGGCTTCGATCCAGGGTATTACCTTTGGTTTCGCTAATGCTGCTGGAACGGCTGCTGGAGCCAATTTAACCTATCAGCTTACCGGTACAGATGGGGCTGGTAATACTGCTTTTACAATAACCAGGGCCACAACCGGTGCTTTTACCTGTGCTCCTGGTGTTGGAGCATATGCAAACGTTTGCTAGTGTTTAGCAATCAGCTTCTAAAAGCCCGCCATAGAATTGTGGCGGGCTTTTTTTATCAGGAGGGCCAGATGGCAGCCGGCAAAGGGTTTACCATCATAGAGATACTGATTGTTTTGATCATCCTGTCAGTCCTTATTGCCATTGCTATTCCCAATTATTACAATTCAATACATAATTCCCGGGTGCGTGGTGTTGAAAATAATTTAAGGGCCATTGGTGCCGGAGAGCAAAAATATTCCGAAGACCACAGCGGCGCGTATTACGCTTCGGCCGGCGGGGTGGTCAATGATTTCAGCCTTATTAATTCAAATTTGTCTTTGACGATGGCCTCTGTGAATGATGGTTTTAATTATACGTGTGCCGTTACAGGGGCCTGTTCGGCTAATAACCCAGCAGTAACTTCAGGTTTGGTGAATACAGTGACGGTGGATGCCAATGGCAATATATCGTGTTCCCCGGGCACTTGTCCGTAGCAAGGAGTCATGTATGGCGCTTCACAGGCAGGGGTTTACATTAATGGAGATCATTGTTGTTTTGGTCATCATAGGCGTTATTGTTGCATTTTTTCTCCCCAATTATAATACACCCATGCAACAGGCGCGGGCGGCAAATGCCCAGAATAATTTATTGGCTATTTATAGTGCGCAGAAAAATTATTATAATAACAACGGTAATTATTGCTACAACACAGGTGCCAACACTTGCGCGGATACCCTGGCTGATATCAATACTAATTTATCTTTGAATATCCAGGATGACGGCACTTATCTATATCAATGCCCGAACAATTCTTTTACCTGTACGGCAACGAGAAATATTGCTTCATCGCTTCCTTTAATAACGGTGACATTGAATGTCCCGATCAACTTAAACGGAGAAGTAAATCCAAGCTGCCAGGCACCGGCAGGTAATGCTAATTGGTGTCCATAAAGCTTATGCGGACAACAAATTTAAATAATACGGCTTTTTCATTATTGGAAATATTATTGGCATCCATCATTTTTATTATTACCATCGGAGGGCTTTTCGCCACTTTGAATGCCGTACGAAAGCCGGTGGCTGACAAGGAAAACGCGTTGACGGCAGCTATTTTTGGCAAGCAGGTGCTTGAGACCTTGCGTTCTTCAGTCAATGCGCAGTCAAGCGCAAATTTTTATGGCATTTGCAGCGGCAATTGTACGACTTTTGATTTACAATTAGGGACCCATCAGGTGTCCCAGGCCAATTTGCCGACGGTCCTAAGCTGGCCTTCATCATTGACTGCTGCCAACGGGGGTGCAAACCCGGTCTTGAACTACACGGTCTCTTGCGGGGATGGCAGCCCTAACAATTCCTGTGGCGCTGACATTGCCCGTAAGGTTGTTTTGAATATAAGCTGGTGAGTGCCCTATGAATAAAGTCCTTTCTAAAACAGCTTATACCTTGCTCGAGTTGATCATTGCGTTAGTGCTTGTTACTGTCGTTGTATTGGGCATATTCGCTGTTAATTCCGTGCTTAGCAATAATAACCAGGATTATGGCCAGCGGTATTTAGTCAGATCAGATACGCAGACCACGTTAAATCACATCATTAATAATGCTTCTTTGGCTGTCGGCAGCGCAACTACCCTTACTCCTTCGGGGGGGCCGCCCGTTGCCGATCTGGGCATTCTCATCGGCGCCCAGATGGGGGCCGCGAATAACAATTCATTTTGCATACACCAGAATAATGGCGCTGATACCTGGTTATGTTATGTCTTTGATCCTGTTGGGTTTCAAATCAAATATTGTAATAAGGCGTATAATCTTACTGATCCCAATGGTTATCGGGGAGCTGGTGGAAGCTGTTTAGCTGCGGCACAGTTTCTGGGAACGGCGTTTAGCATAGCTACGGTATTTACCAATAGTAACGGACAATTGTTATTTACTATTACCATCCAGAATTGTCTTAATGACTCTGCAACTTGTTTTTCAGCTCCAGATCCAGTCAATAACCCTAATGTGACCGTATCAGGAAGTGCTTTTCCGACACAAGTAAGCATGTAGTCGCCTGCCGCTCTCTGCGGCATGCAGGGTATCGAATTTGCAATAGAATAACCACAGGAGGCCCCATGAAACATGTTCAATCTTATGGCTGGATCCCGGACAGGCCTGACCACAGGGATTACCTGTACAGTGCCATCGCCCCGAAAGTCAAATTACCTCTCAAAGTAGATCTAAGAAGTGAAGACTCACCCATAGAAAATCAGGGCCGCTTAGGCAGCTGTACGGCCAATGCCCTGGCCGGCCATTTGCAGTTTTTAGAAAAAGTCAGCGGTCAAACCTACAAGGACGTCAGCCGGCTTTTTATTTATTATAATGAACGCGCGCTCGAGGGGACAATTGGTTTTGACTCCGGTGCCATGATCCGTGACGGCATCAAGGTGCTTGCTCAGTACGGTGTCTGCCCGGAATCAAGCTGGCCTTATGACATATCCCAATTTACCCGTAAACCCACTGTTGCCTGTTATAAGGAAGGCCTCAAGCATTGCATAAGCAGTTACCATCGCCTTCAAACGCTCGACGAGATGCTCAATTGCCTGGCTGAAGGTTTTCCGTTCGTCTTTGGTTTTACCGTCTATGAAAGTTTTGAAAGTTTGAAGGTGGCCCAGACCGGTATTGCGCCTATGCCTAAAAAGTCTGAAAGGGCGCTGGGCGGGCACGCGGTCATGGCCGCGGGGTATGATCAAAAACAAAAACGTTTTATCGTGCGCAATTCCTGGGGGCCGCAGTGGGGGCAGGCGGGTTATTTCACGATGCCCTATGCCTACCTCGAAGGCTCGGCCGACGATTTCTGGACGATCCGGCAGTAGGGCTTGTCAAAACTCCTGCCTTTTGATAGTATAACCCCTTAAATATTGTGGCAACAAGGGTCGGTAGCTCAGTTTGGGAGAGCGCGTCGTTCGCAATGACGAGGCCAGCGGTTCGATCCCGCTCCGATCCACCAATTTTCCTTCAAAGGTCGAGAATATGTATCGTTTTTATTGCCAGGACGCTGATTTTTCCAGACCTTCCGTTGTCATTACCGATACCCATGAGATCCATCATATCAAGGATGTTCTCCGTTTGAAAAAAGGCTCGCTTGTCCAGATTTTTAATGCCCGCTCCCAACAGGCAGACGTGGTTATTGAGCAAGTTAATGAAGCAGCCATTCATGCGCGGGTCAAAACGGTCAGGCAAAATGAGGAGACACAGGCTAAGGTCATTTTAGCTTGCGCGCCCCCTAAAAAAGGGAAATTTGAGTTCATCATTGAAAAATGCACGGAATTAGGTGTTGATGTCATTATCCCTTTGAAAACCAAACGTACGGAAGTTGTCTTTAGTGATGATAAATGGCCGGGCAAATTCAAGCGTTTTGAGTCAGTGGCTGTCAATGCTGCCAAACAGTCCAAAAGATCCAGGGTCCCGCAGGTCCATCCCATGATGCCGTTACCCCAAGTTTTGCAAAACCTGGACCCTAATGGCTTGCATGTATTCCCTTCGCTTCATCATCACCCGAAGCATATTGCGCAAGTGCTTTTGAAGGCGGACAAGCAAAAACCGGTGACCATCTTCATAGGCCCGGAAGGGGATTTTACCCCTGATGAAGTGGCTTTGGCCATTAAACACGGCTGTGTGCCGGTGTCTTTAGGGGAGACGGTCTTAAAGGTTGAGACCGCGGCCATTGCCAGCGTAGCACTAGTCAAATTTCTTTGCAGAAATTAGTTTCCAGTGTATACTAAACAGCGCATAAAGCTTCCGACCCCCGGGAGTGTCCGATAAGAGGACTAATCCCAAACGGAATTGACAATATAACCCCCGACAAGGTATAATTTTCAGCTTTATTAATGATTTAAATTATTTGGAGGGATCATGGCTCAAGACAAAACAGTAACAGAAAAGATCGAAAAAACAGCCGGTGACAAAGCAGCTGATGCTCACCGCGACAATCGTTTAAAAGCTTTGGATTTAGCTTTGGCACAGATCGAAAAGCAGTTTGGCAAGGGTTCGATCATGCGTATGGACAGCAATATTTCAGCGGATATCCCTGTGATCCCAACGGGCTCTTTGACATTAGATCTGGCTTTAGGCGTCTGGGGCATTCCCCGCGGCCGTGTCATCGAGATTTATGGCCCAGAATCATCCGGGAAAACGACCTTGACCTTAAGTATTATCAAGCAATTGCAGTTAGGTGGCGGGGTAGCAGCATTTATCGATGCTGAACATGCCTTTGATTCTAATTATGCCAAGACTTTAGGTGTCAAATTAGATGATCTTTTAGTGTCACAGCCGGACACCGGTGAGCAGGCGTTAGAGATCGCTGAAACCCTGGTGCGTTCCAACGCGGTTGACCTGGTTGTCATTGACTCGGTGGCAGCCTTGACTCCCCGCGCGGAGATCGAAGGCGAGATGGGGGATGCGCACATGGGTTTGCAGGCGCGTTTGATGAGCCAGGCTTTGCGTAAATTGACCGCGGCTATCAGCAAATCCCACTGCTGTGTGATCTTCATCAACCAGATCCGCATGAAGATCGGTGTCATGTTCGGCAATCCGGAAACCACCACCGGCGGGCGCGCGTTGAAATTTTACGCGTCGGTGCGTATTGACCTGAGGAAAATTGAATCCATCAAGTCAGGTGAAGATATTATTGGCAATCGCGTTAAGGCCAAGGTGGTCAAAAATAAAGTCGCTTCACCTTTTAAAGAAGCGGAATTTGAGATCTATTTCCAAGAAGGTATTTCTGAAGCCGCGGATATTTTGGACCTGGCCGTGACCCATGAGGTCATCCAGAAAAGCGGTGCCTGGTTCTCGTTTGAAAATGAGAAGATCGGCCAGGGACGGGAAGCTACCCGTAAGCATCTTAAGGACAATTCTAAGGTCATGCATAAGATCAAAAAGCAGGTCATTGAGAAGATCAAGGCCAAGCCTAAAGTTTAATGGCTAAAAGTGTTAAAGCCGCAGCCTTACGGTTTTTAAAGATCAGGCCGCGCAGTATTGAGGAATTAAAAGAAAAGCTTGGAATTAAAGGTTTTTCTGGAACGGACATAGAAACAACCGTGTATGATTTAATAGCGTCGGGATCATTAGACGACCGGGCTTTTACGAAAAGTTGGATCAATTATCGTTTAGCCCGGCCGTTTGGTTTTAGAAGGATCGTTCAGGAGCTTAAAGACAAAGGTGTTGATAAGCAGATCATTGAGCAGGCCATAGCTGAAATTGAAGGTAGCTATAGCCCGGAGAAGGTGGTCCTGGAATTAGCCCAGCGGCGCTGGCAAAGATTGCCAGACATTGATCCGGATAAGAAGAAAAAAAGAGTTTTAGATTTCTTACTGCGGCGTGGTTTTGACGCTGATGTGTCAATAAGGGTGCTTAAGAAATTGGGATAGACTTTGTAAACAATTTTTGAAGACCACTGTTGTCCCGACAATCTTCAACACCGATTCAGAAATACAGCCCGAAGGGCGTTGTATTTCTGATAGATTAGAAAAGATTGTCGGAAAAAGACAACTCGTGGTCGAAAAAATTCGTTTACAAAGTCTACATATGCAAGTTTATGACAACTAATGAGATTAGAACAAAATTCTTAGACTTCTTTAAATCCAAAGGCCATAGCATTATTGCCAGCGATTCGCTGGTGCCCAAGGATGACCCGACGGTGCTTTTTACGACCGCAGGCATGCAGCAGTTCAAGCCTCAATTTTTGGGGCATATTGACGGGTTTACCCGGGCCGCGACCTGCCAGAAATGCCTGCGCACGGATGATCTTGACGTTGTCGGCAAAACCGATTTTCACCACACCTTCTTTGAAATGCTGGGGAATTTTTCTTTCGGGGATTATTTTAAGAAAGAAGCCATTGCCTGGGGCTGGGAGTTTTTGACGGGGGAATTAAAACTCCCCAAAGAAAAGCTGTGGGTCTCGGTTTATCAGGAGGACGCGGAAGCTTATGGCATCTGGGCCAATGAAATTAAGATCCCGGCGGAGCGGATCGTTAAATTAGGGGACAAGAGCAATTTTTGGCCGTCCAATGCGCGGCTCAACGGTCCCAATGGCCCTTGCGGCCCCTGCTCGGAAATTTTTTATGATTACGGGGTCAATCCTAAATGTCCCAAGGGGAAAGATTGCGATCCTGATTGTTCCTGCGGCCGCTTTTCAGAAGTTTGGAACTTGGTCTTTACGCAATTTAACAGAAAAGACGGCGGCGTTTTAGAGCCCCTCCCTGCAAAAAATATTGACACAGGCATGGGCCTGGAGCGCCTGGCTGCCGTGGTGCAGGGGGTGAAGAGTAATTATCAGACAGATATTTTTGCGCCGATCCTTCAGGTGATCAAGTCAAAAATAGAGGACATTTCCGAAACGAACGCGCGGATAATTGCTGACCATATGCGGGCTGTTGTTTTTGGCATTGCTGACGGTGTGGTGCCTTCCAACGAAGGCCGCGGGTATGTCATGCGTAAGCTGATCGTGGATGTGACAAACATTACTTTTCAGGCGCATGTGGAGAGTCCTTTGGCCCATACCTTGGTGGAGACCGTCATTGATACAATGAAAGGGCCTTACCCTGAACTCGCGGCTGCACAGAAAGATATCACTGAAGCTGTTAAACGCGTGGAAGAATCTGTTTTTAATCTTATCAAAGAAAAGATACCGGAATTGATCTCAGAATTTTCTAAACATGAACAGGCGGTGGATTACGAAGCTGCAGCCCAAAATTTGGGAAAGCTGATGTTCTTTTATAAAGACACCCATGGCCTGCCTTCAGAGCTGATCCATAAAATGATCAAAGATAATCATTCGATCCTGCATAATATGTACGAAGAAGCGGTGAAAGTCGAAAAGCGTTTGATGGAAGAGCAAAAAAACCGTTCCCGCGCCGGCAGTAAAATGACCGGTGATGTGTTTACTGATGCCGGTATTAAGCTTGATGTGCCTAAGACGGAATTTTGGGGCTATCAAGAAACCAAGGCTGAAGCTAAGGTGCTTCAAGTCATTGGCGAGAGTCAAAATATCAAGGTGATCTTGGACCGTACGCCGTTTTATGCTGAGGCCGGCGGACAGGTGGGGGATAGCGGGTATTTAGTGGCTGCCAACGGCAAGATGCGTGTGACCGGTACACATAAGGTCAATGATATTTATATCCATAGCGGTGCCATTGAGCAAGGGGGCATTAAGGTTGGGGATAAAGTGCAGGCAGTAATTGATGGGCCTCGCCGTTGGGCGATCATGCGCAATCATACCGCCACGCATTTATTACAGGCAGCGTTGCGCGAGACCTTAGGCACGCATATCAAACAGCAGGGTTCCCTGGTGGAAGAAGGCCGTTTGCGTTTTGATTTTACGCATCCGATGGGGATCAAGCCGGAAGAGATGAAAAAAATTGAGAATAGGCTTAATGAGTTTATCGGCAGGGCAGACGCAGTGACAACCGAGGTTTTAGCTCTTGAAGAAGCCAAGAAAAAAGGCGCCTTGGCATTTTTTGCGGAAAAGTATGGTCAGACGGTCCGGGTGGTTTCTATCGGCGATTATTCCCGGGAATTTTGCGGGGGCACGCATGTTTCCTCAACAGGTGAAATTGAGGCCATGAAGATCGTCTCTGAAGGGTCAGTGGCCCAAGGGATACGCCGTGTCGAAGCGCTGACCGGTAATGCTGCTGTCGGGGAATTTTTGAAGAAGAAGGCGCAAGAGGCATCAGCCGTTGAGCAAGCACAGCAGATGAAGCAGGAAGAAAAAAATAAACAAAATGTTTATTTTGAAAAACTTAAGAGTTCCGTGGATGATATGATCAAAGATGGCGAGGATATAAGAGGCGCTAATCTTATAATCCGTTCTTTAGAGAACATTGATATTACGCTTTTGCGTAAACTTTCTGATCTATTAAGGCAGAAAGTAAAGTCCGGGGTTTTTATTTTGGCAGCTAAAGGGGTTGATAATGCTTCCATCGTCCTTTCGGTGACAGATGATCTGGTGGCGCGGGGCATCAAGGCCAATGAATTGATGGTACAAATAACACCTTTAATGGAAGGCAGTGGCGGTGGAAAGCCGCAGTTGGCCCAAGCCGGCAGTAAGCAGCCGCAAAAACTGGACGGGGCGCTGATCCAAGCCCGTGAGATTGTGAAAGCTAGACTATGAAACTCATCAAACAAACAGGCATGAATATTGAGAAACTTTATAACCGCAGCAGGCTGGCGCGTAAAAAGTATATCGAGGAAAAAGTGCGCACCATCATTGATGATGTGCGTTTAAACGGTGATGATGCCGTGCTTAAATACACCCGGCGTTTCGACGGGGTCAAATTAACGGCCAGACAACTAAAAGTGGATGAGAGCGAGATTTCCAGCGCTTTTCAGAATATTACGCCTGAATTTGTGGGGCATTTAAAAACCATTATCAATAATGTCTCAACCTATTATAAAAAACAGCTTCATAAGCCTTGCAAGATCAAGGCCCGCGATGGGGTTTTGCTTAAAGAAGAAATTCGGCCTCTGGATTCAGTAGGTATCTACATCCCAGCGGGTACAGCGCCGCTGGTTTCTTCGGTTTACATGACAGCAGTGCCGGCCATCATTGCCGGTGTCAAACGTGTCGTCATTGTGACACCGCCTAATAAAGAAGGTAATGTTAACCCTTATATCCTGGCGGTGGCGAACCTTTTAAAGGTCAGTGAGATTTATAAAGTAGGCGGGGCGCAGGCCATTGCGGCCTTGGCCTTGGGCACTAAAACCATCCCTAAAGTGGACAAGATCGTAGGCCCGGGCAATATGTACGTTACTGAAGCCAAGCGCCAATTATTCGGTTATGTGGACATTGATATGTTGGCCGGGCCCACGGAACTGGTGGTCATTGCCAACCGTTACAGCAATACGGATTATGTGGTGGCGGATTTGGAAGCTCAAATGGAACATGTGGGCGGTTTGTCGATTCTTTTAAGCACTTCCAAGCAATTGATCAAGAACGTGCGCATGCGCGTGGCCAATGGTTATTGCATTTATTGCAAGAACATGGATGAAGCGGTGGAGATCGCCAACAGAATAGCACCTGAGCATTTGCAGATACTGACTAACAACGCGGTCAGCATTGCCAAACAGATCAGGCATGCAGGAGCGATCTTTTTAGGACCATATAGTCCGACAGCGTTGGGTGATTATGCGGCAGGCCCGAGCCACGTGCTGCCGACCATGGGCACGGCGCGTTTTTTCTCGGGGCTGTCGTTGTCGAGTTTTACCAAGACCAATCATGTGATTGCGTATAGCAAGAAAGCGCTGGAAAAGGTCCGCGAGCCGCTGGAGAAGGTGGCTAATTTGGAAGGCATGGCCAAGCACGCGGAATCGGTGAATATTAGATTCAAATAAGCATGGACGGCTGGCTTGGCTATACTATTCCCGAAACGGGATATTTTTGCCGGTCTGCTCGGTTTACGTCAAAAATTTTCTAAAGATTCTCTTCATTTGGAAAATTTTTGACGTAACTCCTCGCAGACGTGGAAAAACCTCTCGGCAAAAAATCCCTGAATGTTTCGGGAATAGTATAGCCAAGCCAGCCTGCACAGATTTGAAAGGATAAATTATGCAACGTAAAGCTCCGATTCAACGTAAGTCAAAAGAAACACAAATTGAGGGTTCCATTAATGTTGATGGAGCTGGTATAACAAAGATCAAAACTCCAATAGGTTTTTTGAATCATATGTTGGACTTATTTGCTTTTCATGGCTATTTTGATCTGGATTTGTCTGTCACAGGTGATACCCATATTGATATACATCATACCAATGAAGATATTGGTATAGCTTTGGGCAATGCATTTAAAGAGGCTCTTGGCAAAGAAAAATCTGGCATCAAACGTTTTGGCTATGCCTATGCACCAATGGAGTCTACTGTTGGCTTTTGTGTCATTGATATTTCTGGACGCGGATATTTTTCTATCAATACTTCTGGATTAAAAACTGCAGCAACAGAGGGTGCTGATAAATTGTATCCTACTATGACACAGTCAATAGATCTTCTTAAAAAACAAACTCAAGAAGGATATACCTTCTCTTATTTCGAGCACTTTATGGAGAGTTTTGCTCATAAATTGGGCGCGACATTAAGTTTTACAATTCAAAATCCAAGTGATGATTTGCACACAAACCTGGAGACAATGTTCAAATCTTTAGGTTTAGCTTTAGATCAAGCAACTACTATTGATCCGCGTCGCGAAGGTCAAGTTCCTTCGACAAAAGGGATTATTGATTAATTGTGGCAGCGGGTGGCTCGGAATTGATGTTAAGGAGCGGACGACAACTGCTCAAGTCATCTGTTAAAGGAAACCACCTTTCTGGCCGCTGATAGGGTCACAATTCGCCAAGAGGAGCACCTTAACATCAAGGCCGAGACAGGACCCGCTGAAGGAAATATGATCGCTATTATTGATTACGGCATGGGGAATTTGAGGAGCGTGCACAAGGCCTTTGAAGCTGTCGGTGCCAAAGCACAGGTGACCCATATTATCAGCGACATTTTAAAAGCAGATAAGGTGGTCTTGCCCGGCGTCGGCGCCATGATCCCCGCCATGCAGAAACTGCAGGAATTGGCTTTGACCGGGCCCATCCGCAAGGTCATCCAGGACGGCAAACCTTTTTTAGGCATTTGCTTAGGGATGCAATTATTATTCGAAAGAAGCTCTGAAGGCGGTTTTTCTGAAGGGTTAAGGATTTTACAGGGCGCTGTGGAGCGTTTCACTGAGCTGAAAGTCCCGCACATGGGCTGGAACCAGATCAAAATCCAGCCGGCAGGCAATCAAATATTTCAAGGCCTTTCATCCGAAGAGAACATGTACTTTTGCCATTCTTATTTTGTAAAACCTAAGGACGCTTCCATCACCGCCGGCATCACTAATTACGGGATTGATTTTGTCTCCGCGGTTGTGCGTGACAATGTTTGGGGCGTGCAATTTCACCCGGAAAAAAGCCAAAAGGCGGGCCTGCAGATCTTAAAGAATTTTTCGGAGTTAAAATGAGTACGGATTTAATTATATTTCCAGCCATAGATATTATGGGCGGCAAAGTCGTCCGTTTAAAACAGGGCCAGTTTGACCAGAGAACGGATTATTCTGAAGACCCTTTGGCCGTGGCCATGCACTGGAAGTCTCAAGGCGCACAATGGCTTCATCTTGTTGACTTAGACGGCGCCAAAACAGGGGAGATGCAGAATATTGGCCTTATTAAAAGAATAGCAAAAGACGTAAACATTCCAGTTCAGGTTGGCGGCGGCGTGCGCAGCATAGACCGGATAAAAGAACTTATTGATGCCGGGGTCAGGAGGGTGGTTTTAGGGACAAAAGCCATCAGCGAGCAGAATTTGATGAAAGAACCTTTTAAAAATTATTTAGACCACATCGCTGTCAGTGTGGACTGTTCTCAAGGACTGGTCACGCAAAGAGGCTGGGTGGAAACCACTAAAATAAAGGGCACGGATTTTGCCAATGAAATGGAAGCGCAGGGCATCAAATGCCTTATCTATACGGATATTCATCGGGATGGAATGCTTCAAGGCCCTAATATCCCAAGCATCCGGGAGATATTAAAGACGGTCAATATTGATGTTATCGCCTCGGGCGGCATTTCAGGTACGCACGATATTATTGAGTTGTGCCTCTTGAAAGAACAGCATCCCAATTTGTTGGGAGCCATCACAGGCAAGGCCATTTATGAGCTTCAATATTTTGATGTCAAAGCAGCTTTAGAAACAGTGAAGAATTATAAGATCCTCAAAGACAAAGATATTAAGGATGCTCAATAAACGTATCATCCCATGTTTGGACGTCAAGGACGGGCGGGTGGTCAAGGGGGTCAATTTTGTTGACCTTCAAGACGCCGGCGATCCGGTGGATTGTGCGCGTGCCTATGACCAGGCCGGTGCCGATGAATTGGTTTTTTTGGACATCACGGCCAGCCACGAAAAACGCAAGATCTTTTTGGATGTGGTGCAAAGATGCGCGGAATGCGTATTCATGCCGTTGACCGTCGGCGGTGGTATCAGTAATGTCAATGATATCCGCGATTTGCTTAATGCGGGCGCGGACAAGGTTTCCATGAACACGTCCGCGGTCAATGAGCCGGGGTTGGTCCGCCAGGCCGCCAACAGGTTTGGCTCCCAATGCATTGTCGTTGCCATTGATGCCAAACGCGTCGGCGATCATTGGGAAGTTTTTACGCATGGCGGGCGCACGGCCACGGGCAAGGATGCGATTGGTTGGGCCAAGGAAGCCCAAGCTAAAGGGGCCGGAGAAATTCTATTGACCAGTATGGATGCGGACGGCACTAAAAACGGTTTTGATTTGGATCTGACAAAGGCCGTGACAGCGGCGGTCAGTATTCCGGTGATCGCCTCCGGCGGAGCAGGGACCCTGGAGCATTTTTATCAGGTTTTTGCCGAAGCCGGTGCGGACGCGGCATTGGCAGCGTCGGTGTTCCATTACGGTGAGATCCCGGTCCCTGAAGTTAAGAAGTTTTTAAAACAAAAGAAAGTGAATGTGCGATGAGTGCTAATCCCGAAGTAGAGACGATCCAGATAACCCGTGACAATCTTGATAAGCTGAAATTCAATAGCGAAGGTCTGATCCCTGCCATTGCCCAAGACTATAAGAACAACGAGGTCTTGATGATGGCCTGGATGAATATTGATTCCCTGCGTGATACTTTAAAAAGCGGCAAGGCCTCTTATTGGTCGCGCTCACGCAAGGCTTATTGGGTCAAGGGCGAGACTTCAGGCCACTTTCAACACGTGAAAGAAATTTATTATGACTGTGACTGCGATGTGCTTTTGATGAAGGTGGACCAAATAGGTGCTGCCTGTCATACCAATCAGCGCAGCTGTTTTTACAGGAAGATTAAGTAATGGATTCCCGCTTTCGCGGGAATGACAAAATATGCTTATTGAAGAATTTTTAAAATTGAGCGCTAAGGGCAATTTGGTCCCTGTTTACAGAGAATTGTCCGGGGACATGGAAACGCCGGTGTCAGCGTATTACAAGTTAGCCGCCCGCCGCGCTTATTCTTTTTTATTAGAATCCGTCGAGGGCGAAGAAAAAATTGCCCGGTTCTCCTTTATTGCCCGTGACCCTGAGCTGGTTTTTACAAGTAAAGGCCATGAGGCCCGGGTCCTGCGTTTTGTGAAAGGTAAACATAAACCAAAAAAGATCTCTTTCAGCGGCTCTCCTTTGTCCGTGGTGCGTGAATTGATGAAAGATTACCAAGCCGTGGAGGTCAAAGGTCTGCCGCGTTTTTATGGCGGCATGGTGGGGTATTTAAGTTATGATTGTGTGCGTTTTTTTGAACGTTTGCCTGATAAAACTACGGATGATCTGAAATTACCTGATGTTTGTTTGGCCCTGGCCAAGAATTTAGTGGTTTTTGACCATCGTCATCATACGATCAAGGTGGTCTCTTGTGTGCATATCGCCAAAAAAGACAGCAGGGACGCGAAAATTAAAAAATATAAGGCCGCCCAAAGGGCCATTGATGCCCTGGTCGCTGATCTGCAAAAGCCTTTACCAAAGCCTGTCTCTAAAAAGACTTCAAAAAAGATATCAGTTGCTTCCAATTGCACCAAGGCCCAATTTGAGAAAATGGTCATCAAGGCCAAGGCGCATATTAAAGCCGGGGATATTTTTCAGGTCGTCCTGTCCCAGCGTTTTAAGGCGGATATCAGCGTCGATGCTTTTGAGATCTACCGTTCTTTGCGTGTACTCAATCCGTCACCGTACATGTTTTACCTGAATTTTGACGGTTTGCAGCTGGTGGGCGCATCTCCGGAGCTTTTGGTGCGCTGTGAGAACGGTTTGGTTGAGACCCGGCCTATTGCCGGCACACGTGGGCGCGGGAAAAATGAAGCAGAGGATGCGGCACTGGTAAAAAGCCTTTTGGCTGACCCGAAAGAAAAGGCTGAGCATATCATGTTGGTGGATTTAGGCCGTAATGATCTTGGCCGCGTCTGTGTTAAAGGAACAGTACGGCTTTCAGAATTCATGGGAGTTGAAAAATATTCCCATGTGATGCATATTGTCAGTAATGTGCAAGGAAAACTCTCCCAAGACAGGGACCCTTTGGATGTTTTAGAAGCAGCGTTTCCCGCTGGAACGGTGTCAGGAGCTCCCAAGATCAGGGCCATGGAGATCATTGAAGGTCTGGAAGCCCAAAAACGGGGCCCTTACGCGGGGGCCGTCGGTTACTTTAGTTTTTCGAAAAACCTTGATACTTGCATAACTATACGTACAATAGTGGTTCACAAAGCCAAGGCTTATGTCCAGGCTGGGGCAGGGATAGTAGCTGATTCCAATCCTGCCGCGGAGTACATAGAAACGATGAATAAAGCCAAAGCGCAAATAAGGGCTATAGAATTAGCACATGCGTGAAGTGACGTCCAACGAAATGTTGGACGTCATCCTGAGCCAACTGGCGAAGGATCTATAAACAAGAAAGGGAAACTCATGGAAGTTCGCATTAGGTTACAAAAAGCAGGTAAATCATCCAATAAGGCCTACAATTACCGCGTTGTTGCGATGAGCGGCAAAGAAGGCCGTGACGGCCGCACTTTGGATATCTTGGGTTATTATGATCCTGCCAAGAAATCCTACTTTTCGCTCAAAAAAGAAAAGATCACGGCATGGGTTGCCAAAGGTGCTCAGATGAGCGATACCGTCCGGTCTTTGATGAAAAAAGCAAAGTAAGAAAGGATATTCATGCCTCAACAGTCAGGATTAACACAGATTCTGTTCATGTATCTTCCCATCATCGCGATCTTTTATTTTTTGATCATCCGTCCGCAACGCCAGCAGCAGAAGAAAACCAAGGAGATGCTGGATAAGCTTAAAAAGAATGATGAGGTCATCACCACTTCCGGTATCCACGGGACAGTGGCCATCGTCAAAGAAAAAACCGTGGTAGTGCGTGTGGATGAAGGGTGCCGCATTGAATTTGACCGCGAATCCATTGCTTCAGTGACAAGCGGTGAAGTCAAACCTGAGGTCGTTAAATGAGTCCAGAGCTGCGTAAAAGGGCTTTTGTTATACTTGCTGTTATCGCGGGTTGTTTTGCTTCCCTTATTCCCATCAATAAACGCATCAATCTGGGACTTGACCTTAAAGGCGGTATGCATTTGATCTTAAAGGTCCAGAATGATAATCTCCCCACGGCGCAGGCCAAAGAAGACGCTGTTTTAAAATCCATGGAAGTTTTGCGTAACCGCATTGACGGTCTTGGGGTGGCTGAAACCTTGATCCAGCGGCAGGGCGAGAACCAGATCCTGTTGCAATTGCCCGGTGTTACAGATCGTGATAAGGCCCTTGATATGATCGGCCGTGTGGCGCGTTTGGAATTCCATTTGGTTGATGCTGATGAGACCCATTTTAAGGACGCGCTGGCCGGCCATGTGCCTGATGGTGAAGAGTTGATGATCGCCAAGAAGGACGGCGGCACGCCGATCCTGATCTCCAAAGAAGTGGCCATGGATGGGGAAGGCATTAAAGATGCCAAGGTGGATTTTGACCGTACCGGCATGCAGCCTAAGATCACCATGGACTTTAATGATAAGGGGACCAAAGATTTTGGAGACCTGACCACGGCCCATGTCAATGAACGCCTGGCCATTGTTTTAGACAATGAAGTCTTATCCGCCCCTAATATCCGTGAGCCGATCTTGACAGGGGATGCGGAGATCACCGGAGATTTTAAGTTTGAAGAAGCGTCTCTTTTGGCCTTGGCCTTGCGCACTGGTGCCTTGCCTGTTCCCATGACTGTTGAAGAAGAGCGCACCATCGGTCCTTTATTAGGGAAGGATTCCATTGAAGCCGGTATCAGGGCCACGATCATGGGCGGTATCGCGATCGTGTTTTTTATGTGCCTTTATTATTTTGTCGGCGGCTTTATTGCCTCAGCCGCGCTGGCCATCAATTTGCTGATGATCTTGGGGAGCATGGGCCTGCTTAATATCCTGATGCCGGACTCACAGATCACATTGACCCTTCCCGGTATTGCGGGTATTATTTTGACCCTGGGCATGGCGGTGGATGCCAACGTGCTTATCAACGAGCGCATCCGTGAAGAAATTGATAATGGCAGGCCGCTGAGCGCGTCTGTCACGACAGGTTATGCCCGTGCCTGGTCCGCGATCCTTGACTCGCACGTTACGTCGCTGATCGCCGCGTTTTTCCTGTTCCAGTTCGGTTCCGGGCCTATCAAAGGGTTTGCCATCACCTTATCAACAGGTTTGATCGCCTCTTTATTTACGTCCATCTATGTCACACGCACCTTTTTTAATTGGCTGATCTCGGACAGGATCATCAAGGCCTTGCCCATGATGCATCTTTTTAAAAAGCCGAACATTGACTTTTTAGCGCAGAAATATATTTGTTTTGCTATTTCGGCCACCATCATTATTTGGGGTGCTATTGATTTTATGCACAAAAAGGATGCGGCTTTCGGTATTGATTTTGCCGGTGGTCAGATCCAGGAGTTTAAGTTTGACCATCCCATTACGGCTGATGCCATACGCGGCATGCTAAAGCAAGGCAAGGTGGAGAATGCCATTATCCAGACCTTTCCCAATGCTCCTTCCAATGTCATCATCCGGACCCAGCAGGATACCAATGCCCAGGTGGTAGCTGTTTTAAAAAGTAAAATGCCGGAGAATACCTTCCAGGTCTTGCGTATAGAAAAGGTGGGTCCTGTCGTCGGAAAAGCGCTGCGGGTCAAAGCTGTTTACGCCATTGTGCTGGCCATGCTGGGGATGCTGATCTATATCGGTATCCGTTTTAAGCATTTTTCCTTTGGTGCGGCAGCGGTCGTTGCTATTTTCCATGATGTGCTTATTACCTTAAGCCTTCTTCTTATTTTTGGACGCCAGATAGATCTGCTGGTTGTCACGGCCATATTGACCATCACAGGTTATTCCATTAATGACGCGATCATTATTTATGACCGTGTGCGTGAAAATGTGCCCAAGATGAAGAATAAGTCCCTGCCTGAGGTCATTAATGAAAGCATCAACCAAACATTAGGCCGGACGGTCTTGACCACCTTTATGACGACATTGTCCGCCTTGTCCTTGTATTTTTTTGGAGGAGAAGTGCTTAATACCTTTGCCGTGGTCTTGATCCGTGGTTTTCTGTTCGGTACCTATTCAACGGTGTGGATCGTATCTCCGCTGTTCTTGTGGTGGCAGGGAAATAAAAAATGGTAAATGTTCAAGTCCCTTGAATTCATCGTTGGCCAAAAGGTCAACATTGATGAAGTTGTTAAAACTCTCATCATTTTTGGATATACCCGGGTAACGAAAGTTTTTAAGGAAGGTGAGTTTGCCCTGCGGGGCGGCGTGCTGGATATTTATCCGGCTAATTTTGAAATTCCGCTGCGTTTGGACCTGGATGATGATGCCGTCCTTGCCATCCATGGTTTTGATCCTATCAGTGCTGAGAATATTGACGAGCACACCATCGTTTTAGTTTTACCCTTCAAAACTTCTCCAAAGTCGGTTTTTTCCTCTGATGTCCCTTTAAATAATTTCGTTGATATCCGGCAAGGCGATTATGTTGTGCATAATCACCACGGCATAGGCCGTTTTATCGGCATCAAAGAATTTGAAGAAAGGCCCAAAGGAGCCGACGGCGTAAGCTTGGAGCGGTCGCAACGGACGAAGGAAGAACATTTAGTCATCGAATATAAGGATGGGGATAAATTATTTGTTCCCAAGCATGACATCCATCTGGTCCAAAAGTACCTTTCATTTACCAAGCGCCCAGCCCGCATGCATAAATTGGGAAACAAGGAGTGGGCAGCCACCCGGCGGGCGGTGGAGAAAAAATTAAGGCTCCTGGCAGCTGAGCTTTTGCGCACACAATCTTTGCGGGCCCAGTTAGCAGGCTTTGCTTTTTCTAAAGACAGTGAATGGCAAAAAGAATTTGAAAACACCTTTCCTTATAAAGAGACCCCTGACCAGCTAAAAGCCACTCTTGATACCAAGGCGGACATGGAATCTCCAAGGCCCATGGACCGCCTTATTTGCGGGGATGTCGGCTACGGCAAGACCGAGGTGGCCATGCGCGCGGCTTTTAAAGCGGTGATGGACCATAAGCAGGTGGCTATTTTGGTACCCACGACTATCTTGGCAGAGCAGCATTATTATAATTTCAGCAAACGCTTAGGGAATTTTCCGGTCAAGGTGGGGATGTTGTCGCGTTTTCGCACCAAACTCGAGCAGAAAATGATCGTCAAGGAAACAAGCGAGGGCAAGGTGGATATCGTTATCGGCACGCACCGGCTCTTGTCCAAGGACGTTGCTTTTAAAGACCTGGGGCTGGTCATTATCGATGAGGAACAGCGTTTTGGGGTCAAATCCAAAGAAAAGCTGAAACATTTCCGGCTATTGGCAGATGTGATGACCCTGACAGCCACACCCATCCCGCGGACCTTGTATATGGCGCTTTCGGGCGCGCGTGACATGTCGGTCATCTCAACCCCGCCGACCAATCGTTTGGCTGTAAAAACCCAGATCATTGGCTTTGATGAAGACATTATCCAGGAAGCCATCAAGCGGGAATTGGACCGCCGCGGCCAGGTGTTTTTTCTGCATAACCGCGTGGATAATATTGATACCATCGCTAATAATATTAAAAAGCTGGCGCCCCAGGCACGGGTTGCTGTGGGCCACGGACAAATGAGCGGTCGCCTTTTGGAAGAAATTATGTTAAAATTCCTCAAAGCTGAAATTGACATTCTGGTCTGTACGACGATCATTGAATCCGGCATTGATGTGCCCATGGCTAATACGCTGATCGTCAATCGCGCGGATAAATTTGGGCTCGCGGACCTGCATCAATTGCGCGGCCGGGTGGGCCGTCTGGATGTGCAGGCATACGCGTATTTTGTCGTGCCCAAACGTGAGCTCCAGTCCGAGATCACCCGTCAGCGGCTCAAGGCCATTGAAAAGCACAGTGATCTGGGGTCGGGGTTCCATATTGCTTTTGAAGACCTGCAGATCCGCGGCGCCGGGAATTTGCTGGGCGCCCAGCAGCATGGCTTTATCACGAGCATCGGTTTTGACCTGTACTGCCGTTTGTTGAAAGAATCAGTCGAGCATCTTAAAAAGGAGATGGAATTAAAATGAGAATTCTTTTAGCCATTGTCTTTTTATTAATGACATCCATGGCCTTCGCCCCGGCCTTCGCTCCGGCCTATGCCCAGAGCACACATACCGATGGTATTATTGCCGTTGTTAATGACGATGTCATTACTTTAAAAGACCTGCGTCAATATGTAGCAGGCATTGCCAGCCAGCTTAAGGTTGAAAATAAATCCCCTGAAGAGATCCAGCAGATCATGGGGGATTATGAGCAAAAAGGCCTGGATAAATTGATCGATGACAAATTGATCCTGGCCGCGGCCAATGATAAAGGCATAGAAGTGCGCGGGGAGATCGTTGACAAGCAAATAAAGGAGATCAAAGGCCGCTATCCCAGCGAAGAGGAATTTTTAAATGTGCTTAATGCCCAGGGGATGACGGTCAGCGACCTGCAGCAGAAGTTAACAGACCAGCTGAAGGTCAAATATGAGGTTGACATGGAAGTGCGCGATAAGATCTTTGTCAATCCGCAGGACGTTACCGATTATTATAATAAACATAAGGGCCAGTTTAACCGTAAACCAATGGTGAATTTAGAGTCTATTTTTGTTTCTTTTGACAAGCACAGCAAGCAGGAGGCCCGCAGCCTCGCGGATGAAGCGCGCTCACGCATGCTGGCAGGCGAAGACTTTAATAAAGTCTTCAAAAAATATTCAGACAGCTCTTCTGTCGGAGAAGTTGAGCAGGGCCAAATGGTGGATGCAATAGAAAATGTAGTTTTTAATTTAGCGCTTGAGGAAGTTTCAGCCCCGGTTGAAGTTGAGAATGGGGTATATGTTTTTAAAGCCATTGGGATCTCGCCGGGTAAACTGCAGGCCTTGTCTGAAGTCAAAGACCAGATCTATGCCAAGCTTTTAGACGATCAATTTCAGGCTAAATTCAAGGAGTGGATCGATAAGTTGCGTCAGAAAGCTTATGTCGAGATCAAATAAAAGAATTGTTGCGGTTACTATGGGGGATCCTCGCGGCATAGGCCCGGAGGTGATCCACAAAGCCCTTAAACACAAGTCCCTGCTTCGAGAGGGACGTTTTATTGTTATCGGAGATAAAAAATTTTTGGGAAGGCTTCATCCGTCGGTCGGTGTCGTGGATGTTCCCTATAAAACAGCGGGTGAAGGGTCGTTAGGATTTCTGGACAAAGCCATTTATTTGATCAAGGACGGTAGTGCTGATGCCTTGGTAACAGCGCCTTTGTCCAAAGAAGAGGTCAGCCGCTGCAGTAAGAATTTTGTGGGGCATACCGAATATCTGGCCCGGGCTTTTGGAGTCACGGATTTTGATATGATGTTCATTGCCCATCACGTACGTTTGAGCATCGTGACCCGGCATGTGCCTTTGAAAGAGGTGCCGAAATTAATTACCACAAAAGCAGTGTTTAATTCCATTAGTTTGATGGCCAGGACATTAAAAGACAGATTTAAGATCAGAGATCCTAAAATTGCCGTTTTGGGGCTTAACCCTCATGCCGGCGAAGGCGGTCTTTTAGGTCATGAAGATGCTAAGTTTATTTTACCCGCCATCCGTCAAGCCCGCGCGCAGGGCATTAATGCCAAAGGCCCGCTGCCTGCCGATACTTTTTTTGCATTCCATGGGAGTCATTGTCATTCCCGCGGAAGCGGGAATCCATATGATGGAATAAAAAGGCCCAATTGCTTCGAATCCGAGCGGGGTTTTTATGATGGGGTGATTGCGATGTATCACGACCAAGGCCTGGCTCCTCTTAAGGGTCTCTACATGAAAGAGTTAGTCAATTTTACCGCCGGCCTGCCCTTTGTGCGCACATCCCCGGCGCATGGCACTGCCTTTGACATCGCCGGAAAAAATAAAGCCGACCCATCATCCATGCTCGCAGCCCTTAACCTCGCCTGTCAATTAGCATGAGTTATCGTCCTAAGAAAAATCTAGGTCAGAATTTCCTCACCGATATCCGTATCCAACAGAAAATTATTCAGGCCTGTGAACTTAAAGCTGATGATGTGGTGGTGGAGATCGGTCCAGGGCAGGGGGTATTAACACGCTTGATCGCCCCGCAAGTTAAACAACTGATCTGTGTAGAAACTGACCGTGATCTGATCGAACCGCTACATTGTCATTCCCGCGCAAGCGGGAATCCATTTGAAGTCGTCCATGCTGATTTTCTCAAATGGGACATGAGTCATTTGCCATCAGGAGTCAAGGTCATCGGCAATATCCCTTACTATATTTCCACCCCCATCATCGAGAAATTAATTACAGATAGGGCAAAAATTGCTGTGGCCTTTTTGACCGTGCAGTTAGAGTTTGGACAGCGCCTGACAGCTAAGGCGGGTGGCAAAGATTACGGGTCTTTAAGCTGTTTTGCGCAGTATTACGCGGATATCAAAATGCTTTTTAAGATCAAAAATACTTGCTTTAAGCCGGCGCCAAAGGTGGATTCCTGTTTTTTGCGTTTGGTGATGAGGTCTCAACCGCAAGAATCGGCGTCTGATGAAGCATTTTTGTTTAAGCTGATCCAAACAGCTTTCCAACAGCGGCGGAAGAATATCGTCAATTCCCTTAAAGGTCTGGTTGGAAAAGAAAAATTGGAAGGTGAACTAAAGAATTTAGGCATCAATCTTAACGCCCGCGCGGAGAATTTAACTTTGTCAAATTACATCGCCCTTTCCAATGGCCTTGTGATATAATTTTTTCTATGGAAAAACGTATCTATTACCACGACACCGATGCCGGTGGCATTGTTTATTACGGGCAGTATTTGTGCTACTTGGAAGAAGCGCGTACAGAATTCCTGGAAAAGAGGGGCTTAAGTGTTGAGACCTTTCAGAAGCGGGGTTTTGTTTACGTGGTGCGCCAATGCAATATCAGTTACCGTTCACCGGCCCGTTATGGCGACACGCTTTTGTGTGATGCCAAATTAAAAAAAATGGGCGCCTCGCAATTGGTTTTTGACCAGACCGTCCATGATAAAAAAGACGGCCGATTGATCGTTGAAGCCGAAGTTTCCCTGGTTTGTTTAAATAAAGAGTTCAAGCCCACCCCGATCCCTGATGATTTAAAAGAAAAACTTTCCCGATAAAGAAATAATTATTGGCTTGATAACAAAATAATTATTTCATATCTCCTAAGTCATTATGTAACAATATGTTATAAATCTCCCAAGAGGGGTCTTAAATTTGCTTTTTGTTGAATATATGTTATCCTTTCTAAGTAAACGTTTTCCTAATAAAAAAATTATATAATTCAAAAAGGATATTATGTTTTTCCGCCGCCTACTTTGTCTGTGGGTCATCGTTAGTTTTGTCTCTACTCTAATAGTCCCTTCGCAAACACTGTTTGCCCAGACCGTTTTAGACCTGCCTGCTGTCGGCACCATGGTTTCAGTCAGCCCCAGTTTTGAGCCGACCTTGATCAGGGGACTGACAGTCCATCAGGACAATCCGTTTTTGTTTGATTTCATCGTTGACCCCGGCCAATCAAAATTATCCAAACAAGATTTAAAAGATGAGTCTGGGCGCATGATCAAGTATTTCTTTGCCGCCTTGACCATCCCTGATAAAGATATTTGGGTCAATTTAAGCCCTTATGAAAAAGACAGGATGGTTCCTGCATCTTTGGGTGTTACAGCCATGGGCCGTGATCTATTGGCCCAGGATTATATGCTCAAGCAACTGACCGCTTCTTTAATATATCCGCAGAAGGCCTTGGGCAAAACGTTTTGGAATAAGGTTTATGCTAAAGCCAAAGAAACCTACGGTACGACCCAAATCCCGGTGAACACTTTTAATAAGGTATGGATCGTGCCGCAAAGAGTCGGTGTTTATGAACACGGCCAAACCGCCTTTATCGTAAGCGGTCATCTGAAGGTGATGTTGGAAGAAGATTATTTATCGCTTGCCAAGCATAATGCCGTTAACAGCGCGAAAGCGGGAATCCATTCCGTAGGCTCCCAAATCATTCGCCAAATCATCCTCCCCGAAATCGAAAAAGAGATCAACGAAGGTAAGAATTTCTCCACCCTGCGCCAGATCTTTTACGCCCAGGCATTGGCTGTATGGTTCAAGCGTAATTTGAAACAAGCCTTGCTTAATCGCGTATACGCCAACAAAGGCACAGTCAAAGGCATAGACCAGAATGACAATGCGACCAATGAAGCGATTTACCACCAATATTTAAGAGCGTACAAGAAGGGCGTGTTTAACTATATTAAGGAAGACAAGATTCCCTATTCCTTTGATCCCAACACTGGAGACCAACGGACAATAGCGCGTAAATACTTTTCCGGTGGGTATTTCGGTAATGAAGCAATGCTAAGCTTTATACCAGCGTCGTTACCAGAGGTTGAAAGAGTAGCGGCCCGAAATGGTTTATATAGGGAAACCGTCGTTGCTGAAACGAAGGAGGCTGATGCCGAGGTATTAGCTCGTAATGCCGCTGTAGCGTTGGAACCTGCGAATTCAGAAGATGACGCGATGATATCTGATTTTCTGGCATTTTTTAATGATTACCAAAATCTTAAACATATACATGAATTGTCCGTTTTTGGATTAGGAGTTGGATTAGGATACGGGGATTGGTTAGATGAAAAGGCGAAAAAGGCCAAAACATTGAAAGATAAACTAAAATATTATCGTAGGCTTCATCTTTCTGTTGCTGAATATCCAATTAGGTCAATTCTACCAACTGCAGCTATCGGATTTCTCACCACAGGCATCGCAATGACTATTAAGGCCGGACTAACACCCTTCAGTATGCCATGGCTTATGGGGATGCAATTGGGAGGGGGATTTGAATTTGCGGAAGGGATTAGTAACTATAGGCCATATGTTAAACAGAAATATTTAGCAGCAAAGGCAGGCAATGCCAAAGAATTAGAACGTTTGGAATCCTTGGATGATAATCCCTCGAGGAAGAGATTTTTGGGTTGGGATTGGAAAGGGTATTTGGCTATTGTCTTTTTGGGAGCTACTGAGATAACCTTCCCATCAGGAATGACACAAGATATTCAGACTTATTTTCAACATTATGGCACTGTCGCTCAAATTGTCTTCCAGTTTTTACCATTAGCAGTCGGAATTGCAGCAGGACTTGGTGCAGGATATTTAGCCAGCGACAAAAGAAATCAAAAACTGCTGAAAAAACAAAACGCGGCGATAGGCGTTTCTGACGCAGAGAAGGACGGGAATAATTTAGTCGAAAATTTGCGGCAGACAGCGGTGCCTGCCAGGGCTGGCAGTGATATGGATATTTTAAAAGTTTTGATGGAGATTGGCGATTCCAAATCACCGTTGCGTTCCACGGGGATCTATAAACCAATATTGGAAATCTTAAGAGGAGATAAAAGCATAGATGATACGCTCACTGAGTTTACAGTAGAATCCAGGGCTGAAAGGCGGGCCTTTTTTATAGCAGCCTGGCTGACGGTTAAGCGTGAATTATCGCCTCAGGCGATATGGCCAATATATGGCTATTTAAACAATAGGGTCCAGAATTTGGGAGGGGAATTTTATGCCCGCAAGCATTCAATAAAGATCCTGACAGAGTCCACCAGAAACTCTCAAATTGCTGAAGAAATCATCAATGAAGCTGTCGACATGATGGACGCGGCGATGAGGACCTCTTTGGATATTGTTGTCCCTCCTGAGAAGGTGAATGAGCTTTTGATTAATTTATATAGAATCGTCAATTATAAGAAAGTTTCCTTTCAATTGAGCAATAGAAGAGGAAAAGAAATAGCCTTTGAGTTGGGCAATACAGAGCTTAATGAAAGAAACATAGAAAATTTCAAAGACTTTTTTTCTTCTCATGGAGGAGAATTCATTGGAGGAGCATATGATGTTAAAGTATCACAGTTAATTACAAAAGGAACAAAAGGAGTAATATCACATTGGAAAGAGGGCAGAGCTTCTATTATAGCTCTTTTAAAAAATTACTATACTCCAGATCTAGAATCGGCCCCTAATGTTAGTTTTTCTCCTGGCCCTGCTCATATTCCTCAGGAGGTCTTGAAAGAACGAATTAAAAGGGCTCAAGAGGGTTTAAAATTTGGTTTTGGCTTGAATTCAGCTGCCTATGTCCATCCGGATTTTCAAAAGGTGCATCAAGAAGTTAAGGATAGGCTTCGTGATCTGTTAAATGTTCCTAAGGATTTTGAGATCTTTTTATTACCTTCCGCAATGAGCATGGTATTTGCTTTAATTCCCCGGAATTTCTTGCATCTTAAACCGAGACATACTGCTCTATACGCCACGGGTGATGTTTTTTCGAGAAGAGCTGCTGAATTTGCTGAAAAAGTTGCCGAAGCCGCTGATGGTGGGACTATCAAGATCACCGCGGCAAAAATAGATGGAACCCTGTCTATATTGACGCCGGAACAGGCTAATGATGACAGCCTTAGTTATATTTGGATAGCCGAGAATTTTACATCCGGGGGATTAGGGTTTTCCAAATGGCCAAAAACTAAAGCCCCTCTTTTCATTGATGCGACATCAATTGCTGGTGGAAAAATCTACTCCCCTGAAGATTACAAAAACGTGGGTGGCATTATCTTCGGGGCTCAGAAATTTCTTGGTGCTTCTGGCGGACTAACGGTGGCCGTTATACGTAATGATCTGATCAAAGAAGGGATGGCTTTTAGAGGTACTGCACCGGTAGAAGATTTTAGTTTTTGGAAAAAATATCCAACCCTTGTAACGCCTAATGTCGGCGGTGAATTAGATATGTTGGATATTTTGAAATTTTATGAAAAATATGGGGGTATCCGTGTGCAAGAAGCTCGAGCGATTGAACGTTCAAGCATACTTTATACCGTGATCGATCGTTCAAATGGTTTTTATAAAGGATTTATCCAAGATCCAAATGAAAGATCAATCGCGAATGTTGTATTTCATATGAGGGATCCTCAATTGACAGCTGAGTTTAAGCGAGAAGGGCAGAAAAGAGGATTGCATTTTATGTCTGGTTTTTCATCAACAGCTGGAGGCCCCGCAGGAGAAAGCCTGCGTATCAGCATGTATAGCGGTATTTCGATAAAAGATACTCTCAGACTTGCTGAATTTATGCGTGACTTTCAAGCAGAACATGGTCCAGCGAAAGAAGACACGGCGATGGTGAGCCGAGGAGATTTTGTTCAAACACTACAGCATGAATTAGGATTTGTCGATCGCGATATTCTTATACATGAGTCAACCGCCCTAGGTTCACCGGTTATCTCCATGAAGCTGTCAGTACTGAAAGAACGTTTTGAAGATGATTCTAACAGTACTGTGGAGCGGAGTATTTTTCCGCAGTATTTAAGTTTGAAGTTTCACATTTACGGCGAAGACAGACCCGTTAGAAGAGTTTATATTTCTATCGGCGAATTTTATTCACTTTTAGAACCATCCAACAAGGCAATGACTGGTAATAAGAATGAAATGATTGGGCTTAGACAGATGATTCAAGAGATTAGTACAAATTTGCGTAGATCTGATGTTGCGATTGATCGTCGAGAATTGGCTGCTACCATGGTGATCAAAATAGCGGGAGCGCCTATTTATCAAGTTTTTCTAAAGACGAACGATCGTGGATCATATATCGTATCTGCTGATGTTTGGAATTATAATGGTGCTATCCATTTGGCCGGCCCATTCGTTTTCTTGAATAAAGTTCCATTTCAGGCATCAGGTGAAGCGATCCTTTCTGAGTTGTTGGATTCAGCTGACGGGGCGATGGCTGGACGTAAAGTAAGAATCAGTCAACAGTCTTCTTCCAGGTCAGACAAAGCAGCATTGACCATTAATCCTACAGGCGGTATTGATTTAAGCCAGCAGGATGCGGCTTTGCAAGTCACGAAAGATGCTAACGGCGGGGTGAAGGTTTCTGTGGACCCTGCCTTGATCGCGCGTATCGAGCGTGAAGGCATGACAGAAGTCGACCCCGTGATCATTAACATGCAGCCCGCGGATATAGAATCTTTGTTTGGTGTTAAAGCTGCGATTTAAACTCTTCGTACAAATCAACTAACCCTTGTTTTTACCCCCCTTTGATGATAGTATTTTGCCTATGTCTATAAGCAAAGAAGATGTTAAATATATCGCTGCTTTAGCGCGCATCGACGTGCCTGAAGATAAGCTGGAAGGCTTTACCAAAAGCCTGGGGGGCATTGTCCAATACGTGGAACAATTGCAAAAACTCGACGTGAGTAATGTCAAACCCACCAGCCATGCCGTGCCTGTCGGGAATGTTCTGCGCTCTGACGTGGTAAAGCCATCATTAATAAGTAAAGAAGCCCTTGTCTTTAAAGTGCCTCTAATCATCGAATGAACCTGCACTCACTGACCGCTCACGCATTATTGGATTTATTTAAGTCCGGCAAAGCTTCTTCTAAAGAAGCCTATGAGGCTGTTTTGGGCCGTATCAAGGCTGTTGACCCTAAAGTCAAAGCCTATGTGCATATGGCCCACGCTCAGCCGGGTTATGCCGGGGATTTTCAAATACCGATTGCCATCAAAGATAATTTATGTACGAAAGGTGAGGAGATCACCTGTGCTTCGCGTATTCTAAAGGGCTTTCGCTCACCCTACGACGCCGGAGTGATAGAACGGATCAAGAAAAGCGGCGGGACGATTTTGGGGATCGTAAACATGGATGAATTTGCCTTTGGTTCGTCCTGCGAAACATCCTGTTACGGTCCGACGTTCAATCCTTGGAATTTACAATGCGTGCCTGGCGGCTCCAGCGGCGGGTCTGCCGCGGCAGTGGCCGCGGATGAGGCCATGTGGGCCTTGGGTTCAGACACCGGCGGGTCTATCCGTCAGCCTGCGTCTTTTTGCGGTATCGTTGGTTTAAAACCGACGTATGGTCGTGTTTCGCGCTATGGCTTGATTGCCTTTGCCTCAAGTTTAGACCAGATCGGGCCGTTGACCAAGGATGTGCGTGACTGCGCCTTGCTCATGAACATTATTGCAGGCTATGATGAACGTGATTCTACGTCAGTCAATGAGCCCGTGCCTGATTATACAAAAGCTTTAGTCAATGATGTGCGTGGCCTTAAGATCGGCATTCCTAAAGAAGCATTTGTCGAAGGGCTGGACCCTGAAGTGCGCCGCTCGGTGGAAGATGCGATTGATTTGCTTAAAAAGCAAGGCGCTATAATCAAGGAAGTATCTTTGCCGCATACGCCTTACGCGGTGGCTACTTATTATATCGTCGCAACAGCCGAGGCCAGTTCTAATTTGGCTCGTTTTGATGGGGTACGCTATGGTTTGCGCGCCCAACCGGCAAAGGTCCGTAAAAACGCCTTGATTGATATGTATGAAGAGACCCGTTCGCTCGGGTTTGGGGATGAGGCCAAGCGCCGCATCATGCTCGGCACCTATGCCTTGTCTTCCGGTTATTATGATGCTTATTATTTACGCGGCCAAAAAGTGCGCACCTTGATCAAAAATGACCTGGATGAGGTTTTCAAGGATTGTGATGTGATCATGACCCCCACAAGCCCGACGGTGTCTTTTAAAGTAGGGGAGAAGGTGAGTGATCCTTTGAGCATGTATTTATCGGATATTTACACGATCCCTGCTAATTTGGCAGGTATTCCGGCGATCTCTGTGCCTTGCGGGTTTTCCAAAAGCGGCTTGCCTATTGGTTTGCAATTAATGGGCAAAGCGTTTGATGAAGAAATGTTGTTGCGTGTGTCTTATACGTATGAGCAGAATACAGAGTGGCATTTAAAGAAACCAAAATTATAGTCTGCGTCAAACAGACGTTGGAATAATTTTTGAAGCCAAAATGCGTGCTTTTGCTCCTAACTTATCCAGGAATCAGTAAGTAGCAATTAGCATTTTGGCGGAAAAAATTTATTCCAACGTCTGTATGGCACGATTTGTGGGTACAATATGTCACAATTTGAAACCGTCATAGGACTTGAAGTCCATTTGCAATTAAGCACCAAGAGCAAGATCTTTTGTTCTTGCGCCAATCAATATGGCTGTGCGCCTAATACCAATGTCTGTCCGGTATGTTTGGGACTTCCGGGTACCTTGCCGGTATTGAATCACCAAGCTCTTTTGTACGGCATCAAGGTTGGCCTGGCGCTTAACGCGGAAATTAATTCCTTTATCAAATTCGACCGTAAAAATTATTATTATCCGGACCTGCCCAAGGGGTATCAAATTTCCCAATTTGATTTTCCCGTGGCCAAGAATGGCTATCTGAAAATTAAAAGCGGAAAAGAAGAAAAACGTATCGGCATCACCCGCGCCCATCTCGAGGAGGATGCCGGTAAATTAGTGCATGATACTTCAAATTCCTGTTCTCTGGCTGATTTTAACCGTACCGGCACACCCTTGATTGAGATCGTGACTGAGCCGGACCTGCGCTCGCCCCAGGAGGCGTATGATTATCTCAACACCTTGAAATTGACCTTGCAGTATTTAGGGGTCTCCGATTGTGACATGGAAAAAGGTTCGTTGCGTTGTGATGCCAATGTTTCTATACGTCCGATCGGTCAAACGAGCTTGGGCACCAAGACAGAATTAAAGAACATGAACTCCTTCCGCGCGGTAAAGACCGCTTTGGAATATGAGGTGCGCCGCCACGAACAGGTGATCACCGCCGGCGGAAAAATCGTGCAGGAGACCTTGTTATGGGATGATGAGAAAGCACAGACCCAAACCATGCGTTCCAAAGAGCAGGCCCATGATTACCGGTATTTTCCTGATCCTGACCTGGTACCTTTTACCATTGATTATAAGGTCATCGACGGCGTGCGTGCTGAATTGCCAGAGCTTCCGCAGGCGAAATTTTTACGTTTTTTAAGCCAGTATGGTCTTTCAGAATACGATGCCAATATCCTGGTAGCAGACCATGGCATGGCTGATTTTTTTGAGGCAGCGGTCAAAGAATATCCTCAGGGTAAGAAAATAGCCAATTGGCTGGCCGGCCCTGTCTTGATGGAACTTAATAATCGCAAAGCAGCTATTAATGAGTTAAAATTAACACCGAAGGATTTAGTGACCTTGATCGCCAAGGTTGAAGATGGGGTGGTCAGTAATTTAGTTGGAAAAGAAGTCCTGACCTTTATGCTGGATGAAGGTAAGGGGGCGGATGATATTATTAAAGAAAAAGGCCTGGCCCAAGTTTCAGACGATTCGGCGCTTCTTGTCATTATTGATGAAGTGATCGCCCAGAATCCGGCCGTGGTCGAACAGATCAAATCGGGCAAGTCCAATACAGTCGGATTTTTAGTGGGGCAGGCCATGAAAAGATCAGGCGGCCGCGCGAACCCTAAGAAATTAAACGAGCTCATAACCAGGAGAATCACAGGTGCCTAAAAAAACTTTTGTATGGGGATTTGTTTTATTGGCCCTGCTGGGGATCACGAGCCTCGGTGTTTCGCAGGTTACGGCTGTAACCAAGAAGGACTTATATTCCCAAGTCGAGCTTTTCAGTTACGCGCTGACAACCGTCCAGTCGGACTATGTTGATCAAAAGAGTCCGCAGGAGCTGATCTATGGAGCGCTCAAAGGCATGCTTTCATCGCTTGATCCGCACAGCCAATTCATGGACCCTGACGAATACAAGGATTTAAAGACGGAGACAGAGGGAAAATTCGGCGGTCTTGGTATCGAAATTTCTATCAAAGATGATTTATTGACGGTCATTTCCCCCTTAGAAGACTCGCCGGCCTGGCGCGCGGGCATCAAAGCAGGAGACAAGATCGTTAAGATCGATCACGATGTCACCCGTGATATGAGCTTGGATGACGCGGTCAAGAAATTGCGGGGGAACCCGGGCACTAAGGTGATGGTTACCATCCTGCGCGAAAGTGATGATCTGGTCAAAGATTTTACCATTACCCGGGAGATCATCCACGTGGATGATATCAAGGACCCGCATATCATCGGGGACCATATCGGCTATGTGCGCCTGACAGAATTCCGTGAGAATTCCTACAATGAATTACACCAGGCCCTGGAAAAATTAAAGGCCCAGGGAGCGGACAGTCTGGTCCTGGACCTGCGTAATAATCCTGGCGGTTTATTGGATGTGGCCATCAAGATCGCCGAAGATTTCCTGCCTTCAGGCAAGACGATCGTTTCAACCAGGGGCAGGCATTCTTCCGAAGATTATATGGCCAAGTCCCAGAACGACGGCGGTGAATTCCTGGATTGGCCGATGGTGGTGATGATCAATGAAGGTTCTGCTTCAGGAAGTGAAATTGTGGCCGGTGCCCTTCGGGACAATAAAAGGGCGGTCTTGGTCGGGGTCAAATCTTTCGGTAAAGGCTCAGTGCAGTCCGTGATCCCATTACCCGACGGGTCAGGTCTGCGCCTGACCACGGCCAAATATTTTACTCCTTCGGGCATATGCATTAACGGTATCGGCATCACGCCGGATGTGGTGATTGAAGCGAATAATCCTAAAGAAGATGAAGACAGCGACGATGGCAAAGCCGGTAAAGAAAAGAAAAAAGACGTGGATACCATCTTTTCCGATCTCGAACATAAAGAGGACAAAGGCAAATCCGCTTTGTCTTTAAAGGACAAAAAGGACCTTCAGCTGCAAAGTGCCATTAATGTTATCAAAGGCATCAAGATCTCGACGGTATGGCTAAAAGAAAAAAAATAGGCGCTCCTAAAGAGGATACGAAGGTCGTTGCCGTTGTGCTTGGGCTTTTTGCGGCGGCCATTATATTATTTTTTATTTTTTCAAAGCCTAAAGAATCCCGCAAAGAACAGCCGCCTTTGCCCGTCAGGGTTGTTGAAGCCACCGCTCCGGCTAAGTACAACAGGCCGCCTGAATCCTTGCCTTCTGAAACTGTTTCACCTGAGTCTTTCGAGGGGGTTCCAGGTTCAGGTGGTAAGATCGCGATCATTATTGATGATTGGGGTCAGACAACAGCTAATTGTAAATATTTAAGAGAGATACCTGAGCCTCTGGCAGTGTCTATATTGCCGGGTCTGCGCCATACCAAGGATGTGGCTGATTGTGCAAGAGCTTCTCATAAATTGACCATGCTTCACTTGCCTTTGGAAGCTTTACATAATTATGATTTTTATCCGCCGGATTATATCATCAAGACAACCATGAAGCCGGCCTTGGCCTCCAAGATCGTTGACGATGATTTAGACCAATTGCCTTCGATCCAAGGGGTCAATAATCACATGGGCTCAAAAGCCACAGAGAATAGGCCCTTGATGAAGCTCATATTTAAAAAGATAAAGAAAAAAGGGTTATTTTTTGTCGACAGCATGACAGCTCCTCACACTGTTTGCGCGGCGCTGGCTGATGAGATGGGCCTGGCCTTTGGCAAGAGGGATGTTTTTTTGGATAATATCAATACCCGGGAAGCGATAACAAAGCAGTTCGTGGTCCTGGCCCAAAAAGCCCGCCACAAAGGCTATGCGGTGGCCATTGGCCATGACCGGCATTTGACCATGCAGGTGATCAAGGATGAGGTCCCGTGGCTGGAAAAACAAGGTTTTCAGATCGTCAGCATTAAAGAGTTACTTCAGAACAAATGAATATATTAGGCATTGAAACTTCCTGTGATGAGACTGCGGCCGCGGTAGTTCGCGACGGTGTCGCGGTGCTTTCCAATTGTATTGCCAGCAGCCTCAAAGACCATCAGCGTTTTGGCGGCATCATCCCGGAAATTGCTTCCCGCCGTCAGATAGAGTTCATCCACTGGGTGGTAGGCGAAAGTTTAGCCAAGGCTAAGATGACCCTTAAGGATATTGATGCCTTGGCCGTCACGCGTTCCCCCGGATTGATCGGCTCCTTGCTGGTGGGTCTTTGTTTTGCCCGCGCTTTAAGTCGTGCTACAGGCAAGCCCCTCATTGAAATCGACCATATCAAGGCCCACTTGTATGCTAATTATCTACAGTTACCTAAAGAAAAACTTGCTTGCCCCCAAAACCGCCTGCCAGCAATAGGCCTGGTGGTCTCCGGCGGGCATTCCAGTCTTTTTTATGTTAAGAATTTTAACGATTTTAAATTGTTGGGCGTGACACGCGATGATGCGGCTGGCGAGGCTTTTGACAAGGTGGCGCGTATCCTGGAATTGGGTTATCCCGGCGGCCCTGTGATCGACCGTTTGGCGGCCAGCGGGACCAACGAAGAGATCAAATTCCCCCAAGCGCCGCTTTCAGGTACTTATGATTTTTCTTTTAGCGGGACCAAGACCGCGGTGCTTTATTACACCCAAAAGAATAAAAGTAAACCGGATTATTCTGTTGCCAAGGTGGCTTATGCTTTCCAGGAAAGTGTCGTCGCTGTTTTGACGGAAAAATCCCTTAAAGCCTGCCGTAAGCTCAAAGTCAAAACACTTTTGATAGGTGGCGGGGTGGCTGCTAATTCCGCCTTGCGCCGCCGGCTTTATGCCCGGGCCCAAGAACAAGGGGTGGATGTGTTTTTTCCTCCGATGGCTCTTTGCCTGGATAACGCGGCCATGATCGCGGGATTAGCGTACCACTCGATAGGTTGACCTTGAAGCTTTATTTTGTTAACATTAATTAATTGGATTCCCGCTTTCGCGGGAATGACATACTATTAATAAGGAGGTCCTATGGCCTTTAACCGCAAAGAACATAAAGAATTGCCTGATGAAAAGATCATTGAGATCAACGCCCAGATGGAAGGGACATTGACTTTTTCTGATCCGGTGAATCTAAAGATCCACGGCCGTTACACGGGCAAGCTTGATACCCGCGGCACCCTGACCATTGGGTCCAGCGCGCAGGTGGAAGCCAATATCATTGGTGAGAATGTTATCGTCGCCGGAAAAGTCAAAGGCAATGTCATTGCCAAAAAAATGCTGGTCTTGATGCCGTCAGCCGTCCTGCACGGGGACATTTCAACGCCTAAATTAAACATTGTTGAAGGGGCCCTCTTTCAGGGCCGCTGCCACATGCTGGAAGATGTCCTGACCATCGATGACTTAGCGCAGTATTTGGAGATCGAAATTCCCGCTATTTTGGAATTGGCCACAACAGGCAAGATCCCTGCGACCAGAGAGGGAGACAACTGGAAATTTGAACGCGCCCAGATCGAACAGTGGGCCGCCTCAGGCAAGGTCCGATGAGCAGTCAATACATCACCGTCCGTGAAACAGCGCAGATCCTGGCCGTGTCCGAGAAAAAGGTCATGGACCTGATCGAAGGCGGTAATTTACAGGCCTACAGGATCGCGGACCAGTTCCTGCGCCTTAAACGCAATGAAGTCGTTAACATCCTTTCCACCGGCCAGGTCGTTTCCGAGAATGTTGCCCATGGGTACACTCCCGGGGAACGCGTGCGCGATTTTTTTTATTTTAACGATTTTTATTTGATATCCCTCGCCGTTATCGGTGTTTTGCTTTACATTATTTTCTTCACCTATTGATGGGTCAAATCCGTAAGATCAACGATGTTTATTATATTGAATTCTACGCCCGCGGGTTGCTTTACTCACAGCTTGCCGGCGATGATATAGAGGAAGCCCAAAAGCTTTTAGAGCGGGTGGAAAAAAAGATCGCCGGCGGTGAAGCGCTGACCATCGCCCGTCACATAGACCTGCCGGATTTTTTTGAGCGCTTCCTGGCTGAAGCAAGAGGGCAGCATGGCCCCAAAAGTACCGCGCGATTTGACAGCACCATCAAACATTTCAGCACTTTTCTGGCTAAAGATTTTCCTCAAGTCCTTCAATTGGCCCAGCTGACGCCTGCCATCATTGAATCGTACAAAGCTTATTTAACCAAAACACAAAAAGCAAAGATCGTTAACCTGACCATCCTTTTGGTCAGGGATATTTTGGAATTCGGCATTAAATTGGGATTTATTAACGATAATCCCAGCTTGCATGTGCGTTTATTGCCCTGGCCCAAGGCAATGGCGAGAAAGCCAACAGCCCGTTATGAGATAGCCAGGCAATTATTACCTAAAGCTACCGGCTTGGGTAAGCTTGCCCAATTATTAAAACTCCCGGACATCTCCCGTGCCATGTACTATGCCGATTTAATCCCTTTAAGCAGGCAAGAGGCGTATCAATGAACACTCTGCGTTGGCTGGTCCTTATCCTTTTAGGTTTGGCGATCTATGCCCAGACATTCGGGTTTGGTTTCGTTTTCGATGATAATTTTTATATACTTGATACTTCCTATATTAAAAGTTTTGATGCGATCAGCCCAATATGGGCCATTCTTCCCAAGACCCGCCTGGTGGGTATCTATTCCTTCGCATGGAATTATAATATTGGCCAGTTAGACCCGCGCGGGTATCATATTTTTAATTTTTTGGTCCATCTTTTAGCGGCAGGGCTGGTGTGGGCTTTGGCCGCGTTGCTTTTTAAGATCGCGGGAGGGAAGTCAAATAAACCGCTTCTTCAAGAGCTCCCTTTTTTTATCGCGCTGCTGTTCCTTGTCCATCCTTGCCAGACCCAGGCCGTGTCCTATATTTCCCAGCGTTTTGAATCCATGGCCGCTGTATTTTATCTCGGTAGTATTTATTTTTATCTACGCGGACGGACAGCATCTTTAAGGGCAGATAAGGTTTTTTTATTCACCTGTTCCGTCGGATTTTCTCTCCTTGGGATATTGACTAAAGAGACGGCGGTGACCATTCCTTTGATGATCTTGGCAGTCGAATTCATTCTCTTTAACAGGGTCCCTGTAAAATCCAAAAAATCCTCGCCCCGGCAGCCGTACCTGCTGATAAGTATTTTAGGCGTCCTGTTTGTTCTTTTATTGATGAAAATGGTACGGACGGATTTTTTCAATATCTATTTCCATTTTTCCGCTCCTTCAGAATCTCACCAGGGCGACATGATCACCGGCGGCAGGTATGTCCTGACCCAAATGCGCGTCTTTTTGACTTTTTTACGGCTATTAATATTTCCTATCAATCAGAACGTAGACTACGATTACCCATTATCAACAGGGATTCTTGCCCCGCCGCTGACCTTAGTGGGGCTTTGCCTGATTGGTTTTATTATTTTTTTGATCTTTAGATTACGCAAAGAATGGCCATTGATCGCCTTTGGCCTGGCGTGGATCCTGATCACCTTTTCCATCAACACCGCTCCTCGTGTTAATGTGATCTTCGAACATAAATTATACCTGATCTCATTCGGATTTTTCCTGGCAGCAGTGTGTGCCCTATCAACGGTCATTAAAGACCGTAAGATTTTATTTGGGATTTTGATCACGCTTATTGCTGTCTTGTCTTTAGCCAGTTATAATCGCAATCAAGTATGGAAGAGTGAGCTGACTCTCTGGAGTGATGCCGCCCGGAAATCGCCCCATAAAGCAAGGCCCTACAGCAGCCTTGGTGTTGCCTATGGCATGCAAGGTGATTTTGTCCAAGCGTTGCAAAATATCAATAAAGCCATTACTATCAATCCTAATTATGCACAAGCCTATAATAATCGCGGTAATACCTATTCTAAATTAGGCAATTATACCCAAGCTATTCTGGACTTAAACAAGGCCATTGCCATAAAGCCTGATTATACGCAAGCGTATACTAATTTAAGCGAGGTCTACGATAAACGTGCTACTGTTTCTGCCCAGCAAGGTAATTTCACCCAGGCCATGCCGGATTTTAATAAAGCCATAGAAATAAACCCCGGGCATGCAGAATTTTATGTAAATCGCGGCACTTGTTATGCCCAACAAGGGGACCTTGCTCAGGCTTTATCGGATTACGGTAAAGTCATTGCCATCAATCCTGATTATGCAGAGGTGTATTACAATCGGGCGGTCACCTATTATCAATTAAAAAAATACGATAGGGCTTGGAAAGATGTTCATCGAGCAGAAGAATTAGGGGCTGCTGTTAACCTTAAATTTATTAGTGTGCTAAGAAGAGTATCTGGTATAGAATGACCCATTTAGAGATGAAAACCATGCGATTGCCACGAGCCATTTTAGCAGTTTTTGGGATATCATTTGTTTATTGGGTTTATCTGGCTTTGAGGTGGAGCTTTTGTTCTGACGTTATTGGATATAAGGAATTAGGCGGCATATTCTACCGCCATGGGTTGATTGGTTATGCAAGTACAGGCCTGCATCGTGAACCGCTTTATCCTTTCTTGTGTTCTTTAGCAATGAGTATACAAAGTTTGAGCGGTATTACGTTCACGCATGTCATGGCAGGCTTCAGCGTCCTGATACTGGTGATAACGCAAATTCTTATGTATATCATTTTGCGGGAATTAAATATCCGCACCTGGGTTTGTTCTTTGACCCTTCTTTATTGGGCTTTATCCACAGCGATCACCAGCTCGGCTTTCAACATGTTGTTATTTTGTGAAATTATTACATATCCATTCATCACAGCGGCAGTCATTGCCGGTTACTATGGATGGAAGGCAGTAAAGGAAAATAACAAAAAGACGGCATGTTGTTGGGGGGCAGTCACTGGTGTTATGTTTATGGCCTTGACTTTTGTCAAAGCTGTTTTTGAATGTATTTGTCCGCTGTACCTTTTATTTTTTATGGTACTGTGTCTATTTAAGAATAAAATATCTACTTCTCTTGTTTGCTTCCTGGCTGCCGCAGGGATATTATTTTACGTCCCTGTTATTGGTTATAAATCTTTGAATAAAATTTATAACGGAAATTATGCCATTGCTGACCGTGGTCCAAACACTCTTTATGGCGTTGCGGCCCACAGAACATTCCCGTTTAATTTTAGAAGCTATCTGGCCAAACTCACTTCCGTGGCAGGGGATGATGTCTGTATCAAATATTTTAGAGAAGAAGAATGCTCTTACTGGAGCTGGCATCTAACGGATGCGCTGGGTGCCGATAAAATGAATGAATTGAAGAGGGCCGGCTTACCTCCTCAGATCGTTACAGAGGATCTTTTAGGGCTTTCTATAGAAAAAGTGATAGGTAATTTGCCCAAATATACTTTATTAACAGCAACAGAAAGTTTGAAAGCGTATTTTTGGGAAGGAACAAATGGCCTTATTCCATTGCATTTTATTATGGCAATACTAACATTTTTTTCTATGTTTTATTGCTTTTTATTGTTTAAAAGTCTTCCTGATTTGATGAAACACGTGCTGGCCATCATTTTATTTTTTATTTTCTTTAATTCTCTTTTTGAAGTTTCACAACGTCATTTTCTTCCGGTCGTTCCGTTGTATCTGCTCGTTATAGGCTACGCTTTTAATTCATTTTTTAGAACAGTCAGGAATTTTTGATTTTAAAAATAAAATATGGATTTTATAAGTATATTAAATTAAAGTAGTTGCGATCCTGGAGAGGTGGCAGAGTGGCCGAATGCGGCGGTCTTGAAAACCGTTGCCTCGCAAGGGGCCGTGAGTTCGAATCTCACCCTCTCCGCCATTAAAAATAACGTGTCGTAAGTGCTTGACTTGACACGTGATAATAAATATGTTAGTCTTTAGATAGGCGTTTGTGACTGTCTTGTGACATTACAAAGCCGAAAGGAGATTAACATGGCTGTTTATAAGCGCGGTAAAATATATTATGTGGACATTCTTCTTCCCGACGGTAAACGCCATAGGAGGAAGGCTGGGCCTTCAAAAGAAGTAGCGGAAAACATCCAGAAGGATATGGAGGTCCAGAAGGCCAAAGGGGAATTCGGCTTTCTTCCTAAGGACAGTGATTTACCTCCGTTGTTTGAGGGATACATTGAGAAAACCACGAACGACAACTCCCCGAGTACAGTAACGCGATATAAGGGTATTATAGAGAATTTTAAGACCTTCCTGTCTAAGAGATACCCGCACGTTTCAAAACACTCCCACCTTAAACCAGAAATATTTGAAAAGTATAAAACCTATCGCATAGGGCAAGACGCCAAACCAAAGACAATCAATATTGAGCTTCAGACCCTTAAGTCTCTGATGATCTGGGCCGTTGGTCAAGGCCATGCAAAGTCCAACCCCGCCCAAAACGTAGAGACGATAAAGATCAAAAAAAGGCTTGAGGGTGGCCGCTGGTTGACTTCGGAAGAGGTTGATAAGCTCTTGAAGCTTAGTAATGAATGGCTTTATCCCATTTTTTACACCTTTATCTACTCTGGGATGCGTAAGAGTGAATTAGAAAATCTTACATGGGATGATATAGATTTTGCACGCCGTATTATTAAAATCCGTATAAAGGATGACTGGACCCCAAAGACTGACGAGAGGGACATACCGATAAGTGATGATTTATTAAAGTTACTTCAAAAGCAAAAGAAGAAAGCCATAGGCTCTTTAGTCTTCCACGATGGTGAGGGCAATAAGATTGATGAGAATAGGCTGCGTCGAAATCTTATGAGTGTCACCAAGCTGGCAGGCTTCCCTGATGTAACCAAAATCCACTCACTCCGTCATACCTATGGAAGTCACTTAGCGCAGCAGGGTGTTCCTTTGCCTGCAATTCAGAAATTCATGGGCCACGCGAATATTCAGACCACAATGGTGTATGCTCATTTGGCTCCTGGTTACAGGCCAGATGTAGTCAAGAATTTAAAATTTTAAAGAGTTTGAGTTGGTGGAAGAAGTACGCGATTAGTGCGCGATTAATGCGTGATTATGAAAAAAGGTACGCAGTATACACGTCTGTCAGGGATTAGTAGAAAATCAAAAGAAGGTGTTTGAATTTTGTGATATATTATTGAATCTCTTAAAGGAATTTTAAATGACTTACCGTGAATCCGAAATAGTCGAATTTAAGAAATCCACTGCTGAATTGAAAGAAGCAGTTTTTTCTATTTCCGCCATCTTGAATAAGCACGGTCAGGGCGAAGTGTATTTTGGTATTAGAGATGACGGTACGGTTGTCGGTCAGATGGTGGGTAAGGGCACCATTAAGGACGTGACCCAGACTATCACAGACAACCTTGACCCCAAGATTTTTCCTAAAATTGAGCAAAGAAAAATAGAAGGCAAGGATTGTATCGTCGTTGAATTTCACGGCGTCCATCAGCCCTATTTTGCCTATGGACGGGCGTATATGCGGGTCGGGGAATCCGATAAACATTTGACCGCACGGGAGATTGAACATTTTATCCGAAAACAGAAACGATGGTTATGGGAAAATGAAGTCTCCAACAAGAAATTAACCGATGTTAATGCCGCAACGGTTAAGGAGTACATGCGAAAAGCCAATGCGGCCAAGCGCATTAATTTTAAATACACCGACGTAAAGACTACTTTAGGAAAGTTGGGATTATTGGTAGGTGGAAAATTGACCAAGGCCGCCGAGGTTTTGTTTTGCAAGAATACTCCTATTGAAGTCCAGGCCGCTGTCTTTGCAGGGACAGATAAAAACACCTTTTTAGACATAAGTAAGTTTGAGGGAAATATTTTTAAACTGCGTGAAAGGGCCGAGCTATATCTTAAAGAGCATATCAAATGGCGTGTTGAAATCGAAAGCGGCCCCAGGAAGGAGATTCCTGAAATCCCCGTTGACGCCATTCGTGAGGCCATCGGTAATTCATTATGCCATAGAGATTATACCGACCCCAAAGGTGTTGAGGTTGCCATTTTTAAAGACAGAGTTGATATTTACAACCCAGGAACATTCCCCGAGGAGTTGTCTCCCGAAGACTTTATTAAAGGCGGCGGTTATTCCATTTTACGAAATCCTTTAATCGCAGAGACAATGTATAAGTCCGAGGACATCGAGAAATGGGCCAGCGGATTAAAAAGAATTTATGATGAATGTAAGTTGGTTGGCGTCAAAGTCGAATTTAAGCAAGTCAAGACAGGTTTTGTTGTGTCATTTAGGCGACCCAAATGGGAAGAAGGAAAAGGTTTGGAGGTAGGTGGTCAGAAAAAGCAGTCAGAAAAGGTGGCTGGAAAAGGTTCGGAGGAAGTGCGGAGTAAATACGGAGAAAGTGCGGAGAAAGTCTATTTATCCATTCAAGCCAATCATTTTATTAAGACCCATGAAATAGCAAAGCAAACCCAATTATCGCAAAGAACAGTTGAGAATGTTATTTTAAGGCTAAAAAGAGGCCGATTCCTAAAACGTATTGGCCCTGATAAAGGCGGCCATTGGGAAACTATAAGCACATAGGGAATATGACTCGATGGGATTTATTAAATAATTTAATGATGTCAGGTGAAGATCGACAAGCCATCGGTAAGGCGTGGCCTTTGTTTTTCTTCTTGGTTTTTTATAGTGGCAGATCCAATAAATATGTGACTAACTATGCAGAGCTAAAAGAAAAGTTGAAAGAGAGTTCAAATACAATTAAAGCATGGCGGGATCATTTGGTGAAGAATAAAGTGGTACAAGTTTTTAGGGGAAGCGCATCCATGAGTTTCGTTTTTCTTCCACCGTATGCTTCTTTAGTGACTTGTGAGCAGGATGATATTACGCAGGTTAAAATGGTCGGTGATCCGGCCACCAAACGTTTACTTGAGAAGCTTTCTTTGTATAATAACATGTCTTTACTTCCTATCGTTGCGGAACTTAGCCAGAAAATTACTAATATTGAAAAAAAGATTGGATAAATAGAAGAGACATTATACCAACACAAAAGGGCTCTCTGATACACAGAGGGCCCTTTCTTTTTATATGAAGGAGCGGTAGAATACTACAACTTTCTAAACAGAGAAGATTAAAAATGGTGAACAAATTTATTAATTTAAATGAAACGGAACTAGATCTTCCTATTTATCGATATTTGACCATCCCAAAATTATTTTCTATGTTGTCTTTTGGGGCTTTATGGTTTCCTAAATTAAGAATTTTACAAGATCAATTTGAAGGAGGGCTAACTGTTCCTACAGAAGTTTTAATGAGGCAAAAAAATGAGGAAATTAAGGGTTTTTTTAATACACCTGATGCCCATCAGCAGATAGATAACTGGCCTAATAAAAATGTTGAAGACGGACGGGAATTGACTCTTGTTAATTGTTGGTTTTTGGGGCCCGACGAATCTTTGGCTATGTGGGATGAGTATGTTGGATCTAAAACAGAGGGAGTTGCCGTTAAATCCACGATAGGAAGATTGATACAAAATGTGGCAACCATGAAAGAGGTGTCTGAAATTGGGAAGATTAAATATGTGGATTTCTCGAAACACGAAATGGGTTTATATGAAGCTCATCAAGCTTGCGAAAGAGCTTTTATAAAAGATTTAAAGTACAGCCATGAACGAGAGGTAAGAATTTCTACCATGAGCTTTAAACATCCCTATTGTGTCGATATGAAAGGACGCCAGTTTACACCGGAAGAGTGCTCAGGCAAGAATATGAATAATTTTGATCAAGATGGACTTTATATTTTGATAAATCTTTCTGGATTGGCTTCATCCATCATAATGTCACCCTACTCTTCAGATTGGTGTAAAAACACCGTTTCTCGAGTACTTGAGTTATCTAAATTAAATATACCTATAGAAAGATCAAAATTAACGTTATGAAATATCCTAAGGTATTCATTAGTTATCGTAAGAGTCAGCAATCCCGCCTAGATGAAGCTCGTGAAATAAGAAATTTATTACAAACCCAATTTAACTTTGAAACGTGGTTAGATGAAGATCTAAAGGGTGGAGACATTTGGAGAAAAGAGATAGATGAAAAATTGGATTGGGCAGATAGTTTTTTACTTATAGTGCATTCTGATTTGCATACGGGGAAGGTGGTTTTAGATGAAGTACATTATGCTTTAGAAGCAGTTCAAAGTGGCAAATATAAGAATTTGGTCTGCCTTATCGTCGAAGAAAGTTTAAATGGCCAATACATAGAAACAATTGATAACACTTTAAAAACGAAGTTCCCTCGAAAAAGTTTTCCTGAATTATATCCAAGACAATACATTTCAAAATTTACTCCTTCCTGGAAAGACGATTTAGGGGTTTCTTTTAATCCTATTCTTAAGGAACAGCAAGGGAAAGCCGTAAATGAAGCAGTAGTAGATGGGGCAAATAAACAAAAGAGAGCTCTTTTGGTTTATGAAGGTCTAGTTTATCTTCTACGACCCTTTAGTTTTAAAGATAAAGAAGTCAGGCTAATGTTAAAGGGAGTGAGAAGGAAGCTAAATATTATAATTGCCGATGAGCGTAATATTATCTCCAATCTGAAAAGGAATAAAATCATCCTAGAAACAGGAGATTACATTCTTGTTCATGATGATGATTTTGGTAGAAAGCGAATAGTCCAAGCGTTTTTCGGAACTCCGGCACTTTTAAACTTGGATATTTTCAAGAATAGTTCTTTAGGGAAAATTAAAACGATACTTTCTTCTTTAGCACAGATAGATAACGTCGCTGTGGAAAATAAGCTAAGAGAGTATCTGGTTGCTATTAAGGCTATGATTATTAAACAAGATAATGACCAGAGATTAGAGAGTTTGAATTTATTAGAAAAGTTTGCCTATCGCATCCCGAGAGAAACCGTAGACATAATAAATTTGCTCGTTGATCCTCGTAATGAGAAAAGAGCTAAGAAATATTTGAAGCCGTTCCCTCGGTATGGATGGGAGCACAAATACATTTTGAATAAGTGTTTAGATGTATTAAATCAATACAATGTCCGGTATGGGGCCTTTCATGAATGTTTTGGCATTCTCATAAAACTTTATACATATAAGTTTGAAGAGAAAGAGTACGCTGATGTAAGGAAGCGGGCTAGCGACACGATGCGAGAAATAGCAAATTATAATCTAAAGTTAATAAGGCCCAAGAATTTGGGCTTTAGAGGTTACGGAGCCCAGGCACTTGTTTTTGAAGAAATCAAACGACTTCTTAGAAGTAAAGATGAAAGGCTTTTTGATTTAGCTATTTTATTGATAAATAAATTATTTGAGACAGAGGCAGAGGCAACTTATTGGGGTTACAAAACCATGACCCATGAGCGAGGTCCGCTCCCTTTATCTAAAGGATTAGTTAAATTAAGAAAACAATTAATTGACGAAGTAGTAATACATATCGGTATAAACAAAAAAAATATTAGGAGGCTAAAATGCATAACTGCATTAAAGGGTGCAACTACCTATCCTATGAATGTGTATTCAGCTCTTGAACTAGCCATAATGAGCAATACAAGGTTTGTACTTCAATTTTATTCTACTCTAAAAACAGAAAACGAAAACGCAACCGTGTTACAGGAAATTGATCAACAGTTATCATGGGTAAGAATGCGTTTGGGTCCTTACAAAGGAGAAAATCGAACATCTGCAACGAGTCTTTATAAACAGGCCGATCAGCTACAAAGAAAGATACGAGGAGATACATTTTATAGTATTTATAGAACCTTGGTCGGAAGCCACGATTTTGATGAGTTGGGTGGATGGCGGGCTGTGCAGGATAAACGTGAAAAGGAGATACAGGATTTTATATCTGCTTTGAATGAAAAAAGTCTCATACGCTGGATAAAGATATTAAAACGAATTATATCTACATACATCATTAAGAATGACTATGCTTTCGGGAATTTTCGTCGATTTTTAGTGAAGCTAGGTCAGGAAAAACCTGAAATTTCCCTCAAGATTCTCAAAGTGTTGATTAAAGATATTAAGCCTGTGGATTTCTTAACCTATCTTTTAATGGGGATTAGAAGCTCAGGTAAGCCTCAATTCACCAATGTTGTAGCACGGGATTGGATAAGATCTAAGGATTTTGAACTGATTAAGCAAATTCCATATTTTTATTCTTATGTTAGTGGTCAAGGAATGGGAACAGTCGATTTCAAAATTTTTGATCAACTAATGAAATTGAGGCTTCCCATGATCCAGCGGGCAGAGCTAGATAAAAGAGTATGCTCAGTGATTTCGGCTTTATACAAGGATAGAAAAAAAGAATTATATAAGTTTTTTGAAATTTCGATTAAAAGGGCATCAATCCAAAATGTTTCAGAGTTTTGTCATCTTTTAGGTACGGCGGAGTTTGCTGGACATCTTAAAATTGTCCACCTGCCAATGAAGTTATTTCGATTATTAGTTAATAAGCTAGTACAAAAGAATGTACTGGATGATTATGACACAAGAATCTTAGCTGCTTATGGAGAGATCAATATTTTTAAGTTAATCGATTTCTTTAAGATTAGAATCCTTCGTAGGCCAAAATTGAAATTGATTAAATTAACTGACTACCGTTATGATTCAATTCCGTACCATTTGGGTGAAATTGGAAAGCTTATTGGAGGGCATAAAGATTACGGTAAGATTTTAGAAAAGATTATCGATGAATGGATTCCCGAAACAAAAGATAGCATGCTTTCATACGAAGGGAGAGAATTTATACATAATGTTTCCCCAGACCTAGATTCTAAGTTGAAGGAAATTCTTATGAATAAAATAAAAGTCAGCAAGAGTAAAGCAAAAGATGTTTTACTTTTGTTGTCTGAGTTTGATGGGAATCAATCGATTGATGATTTATGTATTGAGGCAATTAAACGTTACGATGATGAAGATATAAGGAGTATGGTTTCTAGTGCAATATATGCAACGGGAGGCGTGACAGGAGAATACGGATTTTATAATGCCCATAAAGAAAGAAGAGATCGGGTTCTTAAGTGGAAGCATGGCAATAATAAATGTTTGAAGCAATTTATAATTGATTTTTCTAAGTCCTTGTCTAAAGATATGCAAAAAGAAAAAGAGCGAGTTGAGGTCAGAGAAGAGCTAATTAAAAGGGGAGTAGATGTTTTCTCACTAAATTGAAGTTGATTTTTAGTGATTTTTTGATTACAAGTAGTTTGGCAAAAGAAAGTTTCTATTCACCGAGTAATTTAGAATTTGCCATGAAACCACAAATTAGTCTTGTTACTCTTGGTGTTGATAACTTGGAAGAATCAACTAAATTTTATGAAAAAGGTTTAGGACTGCCTCGGTTATCTTTTGAATCAAATGATGTAGCTTTTTTTAATCTCAATGGTACATGGTTGGCTTTATATCCCTGGGAAAAGTTGGCTGTAGATGCACAGGTTTCAGCTAAAGGTACAGGCTTTCGTGGAATTACTTTGGCGCATAATGTGAGTAGTAAGGCGGAAGTAGATGAGGTTATATCTCAAGCGAAAAAGGCAGGAGCAAAGATTCAGAAACCAGCACAGGATGTATCTTGGGGAGGGTATTCTGGGTACTTTGTTGACTTAGACGGGCATCTTTGGGAAGTAGCCTGGAATCCTCATTTTTGGCCTGGTCCAAAGGACGAATAAATGTGGAAAGTCATTTGTGTATAAGAGTTCGGGAAATCTATGAAATTAATAACAATTTTTGGTTTAACATCAGTTTCAGCAATGTTGATATTTTATGCCCTAGAACATCACAGTCATTGGTTTATCTTGGCTTTTGCTGTATCGTGTGCATTAGCTTCAATCTATGGTTTTCTTCAGGGTGCTTGGCCGTTTGGACTTGTTGAAGTAATCTGGTCAATGGTTGCCCTCCAACGGTGGAGGTCTAGTAAAAAGAATTAGTCTTTTAAATGCAAGTAAATCGTTCCTGCCAATGACCTGCAATTGAGTATCGATCATGTTTTTGTAAGTAATTTCCTTCGTTAATACCCACCATTTATTGCTAAATTCATTTTTAATGTTTTTTTAATGCTTTTAGGCATTATTTTAATTAGCTAAATTTGGCCATCAAGGTAAACTTATTCTCATAGGGTAATTTTGCATTCAGAGAGGGAAATTGTTTTTTTATTAAGGAGGGTATTCATATGAGAATTGCCCCGACACAATCTATGAAACAAGCAGAACGTATGACGTTTCTGTTCGCAATGGCCCAAATGCTTTTAGCTTTGGGTTTATTTTGGGCCTTTAAAGCACATATTGTATAACCGTTTAAGGAGGGCATTCTTATGATGGATTTTGTTTTTGTTGCTTTAACAGTTTTTTTCGGAATCATTTCTTGGGCTTTTATTGTTTTGTGTTCAAAAGTATAAGGAGGGGTATTTATGTTGGCAATTTATTGGATCGGCGGTATTACTTCATTTGTGTTGTTCGTTTACCTTTTAATAGCTTTGCTTAAACCGGAGATATTCTAATGAGCGCCAATGACTTTATTCAAGCAGCTTTTTTTCTTGTGATCGTGCTTTTAACGGTCAAACCGTTTGGTACTTACATGGCCCGTATATATGAAGGAAGTCCTACGGGTATAAACGTGTGGTTTGCACCTGTAGAAAGATGGTTTTACCGTCTTTGTGGTGTCAAACCGGAAGAAGGCATGTCCTGGAAAACCTATGCCTTTGCCATGATCTTGTTTAATATTTTGGGTGTATTGGTAGTTTATGCTTTCCAGCGCCTTCAAGCCAGCCTTCCGTTAAATCCAATGGCCATGCCAGCAGTATCGCCTGATTCTTCCTTTAATACTGCGATTAGTTTTGCATCTAACACAAACTGGCAAGGTTATGGCGGGGAAAGCACCATGAGTTATTTGACTCAGATGTCGGCTTTGGTGGTCCAGAATTTCGTTTCTGCGGCAACTGGTATGGTTATCCTGATAGCAATCATTAGAGGATTTATTCAGAAGCAGATGAACACCATCGGAAACTTTTGGGTTGATTTGACAAGGACAGTTCTTTATATATTGCTACCTTTGTCTATTATCTTTGCTGTTGCTTTTGTTTCTCAAGGGATACCGCAGACCTTTAGTAAAAGCGCCGCGGCAACATATCTACAAACCGAAAAAGATAGTAATGGAAAGCCGGTCACAGAACAGGACATTGCTTTAGGACCTGTGGCTTCTCAGATATCTATTAAGCAATTAGGAAGCAACGGCGGCGGGTTTTATAATGTAAACTCTGCCCATCCGTTTGAAAATCCAACACCGTTATCTAATTTTTTAGAATTGTTGGCCATCATGTTGATCCCTGTGGCCTTGTGCTATACCTTTGGTTACATGGTCAAAGACCGTCGGCAAGGATGGGCTATATTAGCAGCCATGTTTATTATTTTTCTTCCCTGCCTGTGGTTTGGCATACAGATTGAGCAGCAAGGCAATCCTTTGTTGACTAAATTAGGGGTGGATCAAAGTGCAACAGCCTTGCAACCCGGAGGTAATATGGAGGGTAAAGAGGCTCGTTTTGGTATTGCCAACTCAGGTCTTTGGGCTATAAGTACAACAGCGGTTGCCAATGGGTCGGTAAATTGTATGCATGATTCTTTTATGCCATTGTCCGGCATGATACCTATGTGGCTCATTCAAATAGGTGAAGTGGACTTTGGCGGTGTTGGCTGCGGGTTGTATGGCATGATTGGATTTATCATTGTGGCTGTTTTTATATCTGGCCTTATGATCGGCCGTACGCCGGAATATTTAGGCAAAAAGATTGAGGCCTTTGAAATGAAAATGGCTTCCTTGGTTGCTGTCATTCCTCATATGTTTATATTGTTACCAGTAGCCATTGCCGTGCTTACAGCAGCGGGGAAAGCAGGAATTGCCAATCCCGGACCGCATGGTTTTAGTGAGGTTCTTTACGCATTTTCATCTGCGGCAGGCAATAACGGAAGTGCTTTTGGCGGTATTAGCGCGAATACGGTTTTTTATAATACCGCGTTAGGCATTTCAATGTTTTTTGGCCGTTATTGGCTGGCGATCCCGATGTTAGCTATTGCCGGATCATTGTCAGCTAAGAAGATTGTACCTACAACCCAAGGCACATTACCGACACATACGCCGTTGTTTATTGTCTTTTTAGTGATGGTGGTTTTGGTCATCGGGGCATTGGTATTTTTCCCGGCCTTGGCTTTAGGGCCTATTGTCGAACATTTAATGTTGGTTTCTAACTAAGGATTAATATGAAAAAAACACATAATAAAGTAATATCGCTATTTGAGCCGACAATATTATGGCCGGCTGTTATTGAATCATTTAAGAAATTAGATCCCCGGCACCAGATCAAAAATCCGGTGATGTTTGTTGTTCTGGTTGGCAGCCTATTGACTACAGGGTTATGGCTTCAAGCATTAGGGGGCCACGGAGAAGCAAGTGCTAGTTTCATTTTAGCCATCTCATTATGGTTGTGGTTTACGATAGTATTTGCTAATTTTGCGGAAAGCATGGCAGAAGGCCGGGGCAAAGCCCAGGCTGAAAGCTTACGCAAAGCCCGTAAAGATACACCGGCTAAAAAAATGTCCAAGCCTGCGCATGGGGCTAGTTATAGTACCGTTTCAGCAACGATCTTGCGTAAAGGTGACGTTGTTCTGGTTGAACGTGGTGATTATGTCCCTATGGATGGCGAGGTCATTGAGGGTATAGCATCCGTTGATGAAAGTGCTATTACCGGGGAAAGCGCTCCGGTCATCCGTGAAAGCGGTGGAGACCGTTCAGCTGTCACCGGTGGGACACGAGTTATTTCCGATTGGATTGTGGTGCGTATCACCGCCAATCCGGGAGAAACCTTCCTGGATCATATGATCGCCATGGTTGAAGGGGCTCGCCGTCAAAAAACACCTAATGAAATCGCCTTGAGCATTTTATTGGTGGTTTTTACTATCATCTTTCTTTTAGTGTGCGTGACTCTTTTACCGTATTCTATTTTTAGCGTTGCCACCGCTGGAAAAGGTGTAGTCATCACCGTAACAGTTTTAGTTGCCTTGCTGGTCTGTCTTATTCCAACCACCATCGGTGGGTTATTGCCAGCCATTGGTATCGCTGGTATGGATCGCATGATTCAGGCTAATGTCATCGCCACTTCAGGACGCGCTGTTGAAGCGGCCGGTGATGTGGATGTATTATTACTGGATAAAACAGGGACTATTACCCTTGGGAATAGGCAGGCAGTGGCTTTTATTCCGACTAAAGGGGTAAAAGAGGAATATTTGGCCGATGCCGCCCAATTATCTTCCTTGTCCGATGAAACGCCTGAAGGCCGCAGTATTGTCGTTTTAGCCAAGGAAAAATATGGTATTAGAGAGAGGCAAACCCAGGAACTTGAAGCAAGGTTCATTCCTTTTACTGCTCAAACTCGGATGAGTGGGGTGGATTTGGGTGCCAATCGCCAAATCAGAAAGGGTTCTGTTGATGCTATTGAAGATTACGTCAAGAAAGTTGGCGGAAGTTTTCCCCTTGATTTGAAATCGTCAATCGAGAACATTTCTAAAAGTGGGGGTACTCCATTAGTCGTAGCAGAAAATAAGAATGTCCTTGGAGTTATTCAATTAAAGGACATTGTCAAAGGGGGCATTAAAGAACGTTTCGCGGAGTTACGCAGCATGGGCATTAAGACTATCATGATCACCGGAGACAATCCTTTAACAGCGGCTGCTATTTCCGCAGAAGCTGGTATGGATGATTTTCTGGCCCAGGCAACACCTGAAACCAAATTAAAATTGATCCGTGATATGCAAACTGGTGGTCGTCTGGTGGCCATGACCGGAGACGGGACCAATGACGCCCCTGCTTTAGCTCAAGCGGATGTGGCGGTCGCTATGAACACGGGAACACAGGCTGCTAAAGAGGCAGGAAACATGGTGGATTTGGATTCAAATCCCACTAAATTAATTGAGGTCGTGAAAATCGGCAAGCAGCTTTTAATCACCCGTGGTTCTTTGACCACGTTTAGTATTGCCAATGACGTTTCCAAATATTTTGCGATTATCCCGGCAGCATTTGTGGGGACGTATCCGGCGCTTGGGGCGTTGAATATTATGCATTTAACAACACCACAAAGTGCTATTTTATCGGCAGTTATTTTTAATGCACTGATCATTATAGCTCTTATTCCTTTATCATTGTTCGGTGTGCCTTACAGGCCAATGGCCGCAAGCCGTCTTTTACGGGATAACTTACTTATTTACGGGGTTGGAGGCATCATTGCTCCGTTTGCCGGGATTAAGTTAATCGACATGATTTTGGCAGCTTGTCATTTAGTGTAAAACTTTAAATAGGAGATTCAAATGTTACTCGCACAAATTAGACCAGCAATCGTTTCATTTATTTTATTCACAGTGCTCACAGGACTTCTTTACCCGCTTTTAGTGACAGGGATTGCCCAAACGGTATTCCATAAACAGGCCGAGGGCAGTTTGATTACTTCAAGCGATGGTAAAATATTAGGATCATCCTTGATAGGCCAAAACTTCGATGATCCGAAATATTTCTGGGGCAGGATATCAGCGACAAGTCCTGCTTATAATGCTTCTTCGTCTTCCGGTTCCAATTTAGGACCTTCAAATTCAGCCCTTTTAGATGAGGTAAAGGGAAGAATTACCGCTTTAAAAGCAGCTGATCCGAGTAACAATGATCCTCTCCCTGTGGATTTAGTGACCTCCTCAGGTAGTGGATTAGATCCTCATATTAGTCTAGCAGCTGCGCACTATCAGTTGGCGCGTGTGGCTCGCGTGCGGGGATTATCACAAGCAGATGTTCAACAAATTGTTGATCAAAATACTCAGGGCCGTTTTTTAGGATTATTGGGGGAGCCGGTGGTCAATGTTTTGCAGGTTAACTTGGCGTTAGATGATTACAAGAAATAAATATCATACAAACAACAGTGAAAGAATAAGATGTCCAAGGGGATTGTTCTTGTCATTGAAGATGAGCCGCAAATCCAAAAGATGTTGGGAATTATCCTCATTCATGAAGGGTATGAAGTAGTCTATGCCTCTAGCGGTGAAAAAGGACTAGCAGCGCTCGTTAACAAAAAACCACAAGCCGTGCTATTGGATATGGGGCTGCCAGACATGGAAGGCTCTGACGTGCTATTGCGCATCAGGGAGATTAGCGATGTGGCAGTCATTATGGTCTCTGTCCTGTCACAAGTAGATATAAAAATCAAATGTTTAAAAAGCGGTGCGGATGACTATATAACTAAACCATTTTCCGCTGTTGAATTAACTGCTAGACTTAATGCAGTATTAAGACGAAAAACGTCAAATAGATTTGTGGATGGGGTCTTGATCAGAGACGTGCATGTAAAATAATAGGTCTGGTGGTTCGCTGCAATATTTTGTTCTCAACGATTTCTGCACGCCAGCCTACCATACTAATCGTAGAAAAGTCACAAGATGTCTAAAGGGCTAATACTCACTATTGAAGATGATCCTCAAATCCAGAAGATGCTGGGCATTATTCTACGCCAAACTGGATATGAGGTTACAACTGCCGCCAATGGTGAAAAAGGTTTGGCTGAAGTTATTTTTAAGAAACCACAGGCAGTGCTTTTAGATATGAAATTGCCTGATATGGAAGGTTTTAATGTTCTCTTGAAGATTAGGGAAATTAGTGATCTTCCGGTGATCATGGTATCAGTTCGCGGGCAGGAAGAAATTAAAGTGAAATGTTTAGAAAACGGAGCAGATGATTATGTTACCAAACCATTTTCTGCGATTGAATTAACGGCAAGACTTTCGGCTGTTTTGAGGCGAAAGTTGACATCCGGGATCGTGAATGAAGTCTTTGAGAATGCGGGATTACGGATAGATTTTAATGCTCGTCAAGTGACATTAGATAGACAGTTGATTAAGTTGAACCCGCTTGAGTACAACTTATTATTGTCACTGGTTAAGAACGCAGGTCGGGTATTAACTATGTCTCATATTTTAAGGGACATATGGGGAACAGATAATAAAGAGAAAGTAAATTCAGTAAGAGTATACCTAAATCACCTTCGTCAAAAAATTGAAGAAAATCCTGCCCAGCCAAAACGCATTGTTAACGAACCCGGCATTGGCTACCGGTTTAATCTTATAAATTAAAACCCAAGTTTTATGGTAGAACCAAGACTTGGGAGTCATTGACGCTACTCCTTGGTATCTACTTTGCTAACGGGGGGTCATATGATAAGCAAAAAAGTGATCTTACTACCAATGGATAAGCAGGAATGGAAAGAATTAGGTTTTCCGCGTCAAGGGGCATCGTTACTTACTATGATTAGTTTGGCTGAGGGAGAAATCCTAAATTTCATGGAAAAAAAAGAAGAAGTTGCGTTGACTGATATCGTGGATCAACTTGGGTTTCCAGAACCTATTATTATGATGAGCATCGGTGGGTTAATTAGGGATGGGCTGGTAGTTACCAAGCGGCGAAATCAATTCATATTATTAATAGTCTAGCTGCATGACAAGTTATGAGAACTCGTAACTTTTTTTATGTCTTACTTTTTCAAGGTGGCTTGCTCGCAATGAACCACTGAAAGATTTTGTACAAAAGGTTAAACGAATTCTTAGAAAGACTAAAGGTTGATGCGAGAATTCATTCGTTACAGCATTGTCCAGAGCGGACTTTTCCAGCTCTTCAATGCTTCAAGAAATACAAGTAGCCTTGAAGGCAGAAATTTTCTTGTTGGGTAGATGGCATGAACGTCAAATTGCTCAGAAGTCCAGTCGGGAAGCAATCTGAGAAGTTCGCCTTTTTCGATTTTGTTGTCGCAATAGGTTGAAGGCAGAAACCCGATGCCGTGCCCCCGATAAACAAACGTGCTGACTGATTGAAAATCTCGACTCGAGAGGGGGCCTGAAACTTGAATTTTAGTGCGCTTACGCCCATTTAGTAATTCCCACTCTGATTCATTATTTTTTCCATTAAACAAGACACACTGATGTTGTTTAAGGTCTTCGGGTTTAATCGGGAGCTTTCGGCCTTTCAGATATTCGGGCGAAGCAACAATATAACGGACCTGGCTGCCAAGTTTCTTGGCAATTAATGTTGAGTCTTTTAATTCACCAAAACGAATGCAGACATCGTAATTTTCTGCGATCAAATCCTGAAACAGATTGGTGATGAAAATATCGATCTTGATTTGAGGATAGCTTTTGAGAAAGTCAGAAATAAATTTCAAAAATGGGTCTTGCCCTAAAATCATGGGTACGGAGATTTTAAGTGATCCTTCCGGCTGCTTTTGTCTTTGGGTCAATATCAGTTGGGCGTCAACCAAGGTGTTAAGCGGTCCGCTGCATTGGTTGAAATAATCTCGCCCTTGGGAGGTCAGGGTCAATTTACGTGTTGTTCTTTGTAGGAGAGTTACACCAAGTTCCGCTTCGAGCTCGGATACTTTTCGGCTGACCGTGGACACAGGCATCTTCATAGCATGTGCCGCACGGGTAAAGCTCTCGAACTGAGCGACTTTCACAAAGACAGCAATGTTATTCAAATCGGCCATGCAGCTATTATTCCATAAATGGAAAACTATTTCTACATATTTCTATCTAGTCAAATAACCCTGTTTGAATTAGAGTATGTTTTTGTGCCATCAAGAAAGGCATGAAGGCTGCATAGGAGAGATATGGGTTTGTTCCTAAATATGATAGCAACTTTGGAGATATTGTCAATCAACCGCAGGTGGCAGATGCTGCTTCTGGTCTGTTTACCATTAAACTTCACGCAAAGGAGATTAACATATGAATTCAAATCAACTCGAAAAGAAAGTAGTGTACACTGGCAAAGCCCATACAACGGGCGGTCGGGACGGTGGCTCATCCCGCAGCTCTGACGGTCGCTTAGATGTTAAGTTCACGTTTCCGGGTAATCCTGGCACCGGCACTAATCCGGAGCAACTGTTGGCTTCCGGTTGGTCGGCTTGTTTCCTTACGAATATTTTGATTGCGGGCGGCAAGAAGAAGGTCAGTGTGCCTCCTGAGACAGCCGTTGATGCCGAAGTGGACCTGTGCTCCACTGATGATGGCTTCGTACTCCAAGCACGCCTTAATGTGAGCCTGCCTGGTTTGGACCGTAAAGTTGCTCAGTCTCTAGTGGATACCGCTCACCAGAACTGCCCGTATTCCAGAGCCACGCGTGGAAACATCGATGTTACTATTAACGTAGTCTAAGCCAAGAGAAAACCCTTAAGCCACTAACAGTTGATTCTGCCAAAGGAGAATAACATATGAGTTCAAATGTAAAATCTGAAAAAGTCAACAATTCCTCAGCTCGAAAAGAAAGCAATGAGAATAAAATGAAAATAAAAGGAAAAGTCTTGGTACTAGTATCGAGCGGTCACGGCTTGCCCTTGCAAGATGGCAAGGTTTATTCCGGCGCTGGCTACTACCTTAACGAATTGACGGTTCCGGTTCGCGCCCTGATGAAGAATGGCTATGAAATCACTTTTGCCAACCCGAAAGGCAACACGCCGCAAATGGATGTCAATTCAGCTACGGCAGGGTTCTTCGGTGGGGATGAGGCTAAGCTTAAGGACTATCTAAGCTTCCGCGACAGCCTGACTGGGCTCAAAAAACCAGCTCTAATCTCGGATGTCATTGCGTCGGGTCTGGATCAATATGACGCTGTTTTCGTCCCCGGCGGTCATGGCCCGATGATTGATCTTCTCGAAGATCCCGACACTGGCACCGTGCTGAGACACTTTCATAAAGCGTCCAAGCCTACGGCAGTGCTCTGCCATGGCCCGATTTCACTTCTCGCGGCTCTTCCGAATGCGTCGGAAGTGGTCGGTGCGCTGAAGGCGGGCGATGCGGCTGGAGCGCGGGCAAAGGCTAAAGGTTGGATATATTCTGGATATAAGATGACCATCTTTTCGACAGCGGAAGAGCAGCAGCGAGAGCCGAAAGAGATTGGCGGTAAGGTGTTCTTCTACCCGGACTACGCCTTGCGTACGGCGGGTGGCAACGTAAGTGTGGTCGCTCCATGGAAGAGCTACGTCCTTCAAGATCGCGAGCTGATCTCAGGTCAGAATCCGTTCTCAGATGAAGCGCTTCTGAAACTTCTTCTACCGGCACTCAACGGGAAGAAGAAGTAAGTCGGTAAAAGCGATCAAACCAAAATCAGGTAGTGCTGGATCTTTAGCAGACGCTTGACGCAACGAAGGAGGACAGCATGACAGTTTTACAAAAGCCGCGTGACGAAAAGGCCTCATCTCAGATACGTCTGGTCAAGCGCTCGCCCGAGTATTGGCGAGTCACGATTGACCGCCCACCGCTCAACATCTTCGGGCCGGAGATGCTTCCGCAAGTGGGAGAGATCATCACGGCAATCGAAACCGATAAGAAGGTTAAGGTGGTGGTTTTTGATAGTGCCGTAGAAGGTTTTTTCATGATTCATTTGGACTTTCTCGCAAATCTTGAAGATATGGCGCATCTCCCTCCTGGCCCCACAGGTTTGCATCCATGGCCGGAGATGTTGGTCCGGCTGAGCCGTGCGCCTGTCGTATCGATAGCGTTAATTCGTGGACGGGCGACTGGTATGGGAAGTGAGCTTGCCCTTGCCTGCGACATGCGGTTCGCAAGTCGCGAGAAAGCCATCTTGTCGCAGTTTGAAGTCGGCGCCGGTCTGGTGCCTGGTGGCGCCGTTATGGCGCGAATGTCGCGCCTCATGGGAAGAGGACGCACCCTTGAAGTCATACTAAGTGCGGACGACGTCTCGGGTGACCTTGCCGAGCGCTATGGCTATGTAAACCGGTCGTTACCGGATGCCGACCTTGATGGATTTGTCGATGCTCTTGCCACCCGCATCGCTTCCTTCGACAAACAGGTAATCATGGGTACCAAGCGCCTTGTCGATGTCGCCAGTTTGCCACCTGATATCGAAATACAATCCGGTTGGGATGCCTGTGTAGCTTCGATGGGGCAACCAGCCACGCAGCAGAGAATCAAAACACTGATAGAGCGAGGCTTCTGCAAACCCGGCGATGCAGAGAATCGCTTGGGAGATTTCGTGGGACAGCTTTGATGTGGAAACATCGACATTACTATTAATTTAGTCTAAGTCAAACAGGAGTGAACACTATGAATGCAAACACCAACAAGAATCAAGTAGCCATTGTCACTGGTGCGTCAAGCGGTATGGGATTGGGAATGACCCAGGCGCTTCTCGAAGGTGGCTATCGTGTTGTCGCAACTGCGCGTACGATCAGCGATTCAAAGGATTTAAAACCCTCCGCGAATCTCGTCCTGGTGGATGGGGACATTGGCAAAAAAGAGACAGCCATAAAAGTGGCTGATGCGGCTATCAAACATTTTGACCGTATCGATCTTCTTGTCAATAACGCAGGCATCTATATGCCAAAACCTTTCATGGAATACACGCCTGAGGATTTTGAAAAGATGATTCAGACGAATGTCGGTGGATATTTCTTTGTGACGCAGCAGGTGGTTGCACAAATGCGCAAACAAAAGTCCGGGCACGTTGTGGGTATTGCAACGGTGTTAGTCGATCAGCCGTTGGCTGGAGCGCCTATCTCTTTACCCGTCATTACTAAGTCTACTGTTCCAGCCTTCAGCCGCGCCTTGGCAATGGAATTCGTGGCAGATGGGATACGGTTCAACAGTATTTCACCTGGCATTGTTGACACGCCGATGCACGCCAACGATGATCATGAATTCTTAAAAAAACTTTCGCCGGCAGGACGTTTGGTTAAAATTTCTGAAATCGTGGATGCTTTGTTGTATTTGCAAGCGTCACCCATGGTAAATGGCGAAAATATTAGAGTTGATGGAGGTGCACATGCCGGCGCCAAATGGTAAGCAGAAAGTTGTAAACGGTCCTAGTTCACGTCTTAAGGAGCTCGGAATCGTGCTCCCCACGCCTCCGATGCCTTTGGGGGCTTACGTCGAAACTTCTGACACCGGAAATTTGCTTTTTTTGAGCGGTATACTCCCGGTAGTGAACGGCAAGCTCCCTATTACTGGCCGCCTGGGTGAAAACCTATCGGTAAAGGAGGGTCAGGAGGCTGCCCGCATCGCTTCACTCAACGCTCTAGCAGCCGCGAAGCAACATCTCGGGAGCTTGGATCGTCTTAAGAAACTCGTCAAGGTGACAGTATTGATTGCAACCACTGAACAGTTTGTCGAACACGCGGCCGTTGCAAACGGGGCGTCTGATTTGTTCGTTCAGATTTTTGGGCCACAACTTGGTCACGTTCGATTGGCCTATGGGGTGCAAAGTATGCCAATTGGCACGCCCGTCATAGTTGACGTCTTATTTGAAATCAAACCGCCTGTCAATCGACCGAGTTATAAGAAAACTTCTAAAATCAAACGAAAATGAAGGTGAGAAAACATATGAAACCCTCTATCGTATTGGTACATGGTGCATTTTCCGACGGATCTAGCTGGAATGCAGTTATTCCCATTTTAGAGAAAGATGGGTTTACCGTGACCGCAGTGCAAAATCCGCTTAGATCATTGGCAGAAGATGTTGCAACCACAAAACGCGTTATTGAAGCACAAAAAGGCGATGTTGTATTGGTCGGACATTCTTATGCTGGCGCTGTCATTACTGATGCAGCCGCTGGGAGTAGCAAGGTCAAGGCCTTGGTGTATGTCGCGGCATTTGCACCGGACGTAGGTGAATCGGTTGGTGGGTTGATTGAAAAATTTCCACCCACTGATTTGAGCTCAGCGCTTGCGCCGGATTCGGCTGGTTTCCTGTATATTAATCGGACTAAATTTCGCGAAGTTTTCGCCCATGATGTTTCTGAAGACCAGACATCCATCATGGCGGCGACTCAAAAGCCGATAGCTGCAACAGCATTTGGCGAACCCGTCACGACTGCCACTTGGAAGAATATTCCTTCCTGGTACATCGTATGTACTCAAGACCGTGCAGCCAATCCTGAGTTGGAGCGGTTCATGGCTAAGAGGATAAAGGCGCAAACCACAGAAATCAAAGCCAGCCACGTACCATTCATTTCTCAGCCGGAAGCAGTAGCTGGAGTTATTAAAGCAGCAGCTGTTGCGGTGCAGAGCAAAGCGTAGCTCTGGTGGGGTGAATTGTTGGAGATAAGAGTTTGAAACTACAAATTGCTCTCACAGGAATGGCATGTTTGATTGTGGCGATGGGTTTTGGTCGGTTTGCTTTAACTCCTCAATTGCCACATATGATTTCTGAAGGGCAGATCACTTTGACACAAGCATCAATACTCGCAGCTGTAAATTTTTTGGGTTATCTGCTTGGGGCTATAGAAACAATTCAAGCCAAACGTCATTTGATTCTTCGTTTGAAATGTGGATTATTGGGAAGTGCAGTTATTTTATTTTTAACCACATTTATACCATCTGGCATTACTGGTTTTTATGTGAATTTATTATTACGATTTACAGCTGGCGTAGCTAGTGCGTGGACATTGGTTTTAATTTCAACATGGATTCAAAAAGAATTAAGAGACGAACACACGTTACGAACATATGCTTTTGCAGGACCAGCAGTAGGTATATTTATGACGGGAATAATCGCTATAGGGGTAGACTATTGGCATACGTCAGCTGCATTTAATTGGTTTGTCTATGGACTAGTCGCTCTTACTGTTTCATTCATCATTTATAAATCCCTTCCCAGTTCTTTGCCCGAAATACTTACAGATAGACATTTGCATTTGGACAGTAGGTTGTATCGTTTGGGCATTAGTTATTTCTTGTATGGTCTTGGTTACATTTTACCAGCGACTTTTTTGTCTAAATTAGCAAAAGACCAATTTCCCGGCTCATTATTAGCAGATACATTCTGGCCATTATTTGGATTAGCTGCAATAGCTGGAATGTTAATTTTATCTGCACAAAAGAATGTAAAGAATTCTCAACGATTGCTAGCTGGAATTTTTTGTGTTCAAGGTGTAGGTGTTTTGGCTTGTGCAATGCTTCCAGGAGTAGCAGGTCTTTTGATAGGAGCATTATTTGTGGGTGGTTCATTTATGGTCGTTATACAATTAACATTTCGTTTGGGTTCTGAATTATCTCCGCATCATCTTCAGGCTATGTCGGGCCTATTAACAACAGGATTTGCTATTGGTCAATTAGTTGGACTTTTGCTCTCAGGTTTAAGCACTTTTCTTTGGCCATCAATGGTGCCTGCATTATTAATAGCAGCTGTTGGCTCATTCTTAGCTGCATTGCTGGTATATCCAATAATTGTACCCCCAATTGCAGATGTCTTGCAAAGAGAAAATCAGTATACGTGAGGCCTTTGTGCTTGATAAGACTGCAAAGAAACGCATCATAAGGAGAATAAGTATGTGTAAGTTTTTATTAAGTATTCTCATTACAATCACCTTCATAACAACAGCTATAGCGCAAGTTCCGCCTTTTCCGTCTGATTTCCATACTCAGGATATTAAGATTGCTGATGGCGTAACAATACATGTTCGTGTTGGAGGTCATGGTCCAGCCGTCGTATTAATTCACGGCTTCGCAGACACCGGTGATATGTGGGCACCTTTGGCTACTGATCTCTCAAGAGATCATACGGTCGTTGTGCCTGATCTGCGCGGAATGGGGCTGTCCTCACATCCCACAGGTGGCTATGATAAGAAAACTCAAGCAGGCGATATACGGGCTGTTCTTACTCAACTTGATATCGATCACGCGGTTGTAGTTGGGCATGACATTGGCACGATGGTTGCCTACGCGTACGCTGCTCAGTATCCGGACAAGACCGATAAGCTGGTGGTCATGGATGGGCCGGTTCCTGGTATCCCACCATGGAATGATATCGTCCGCAGTCCTGCTCTTTGGCATTTTTCTTTTGGAGGTCCGGATGTCGAACGGCTGGTTGCTGGCCGCGAGCGCATTTATCTTGACCGCTTCTGGGACGAGTTCGCAGGCGATCCATCAAAGATCGATGAAGCGACCAGAGTCCATTACTCTAAATTTTATGCGCTACCCGGAGCCATGCATTCTGCATTTGCTCAATTCCTATCGATCCCACAAGATGTACAGGACAACCAGAAGTCGTTAGCGACAAAATTGTCCATGCCGGTGCTTGCTATCGGAGGCGCTAAGATGTTTGGGGCAGAAGAGGCGGTCCAGATGCGTAACGCTGCCGTTAATGTGACCGAAGTTGTAATTCCAAATTCAGGGCATTGGTTGATGGATGAGCAGCCTGCTGCAACGGTCGCTGCCGTGCGTGCTTTCCTAGACCAGAAATAACCGATCATGATTTCACACACGAAAAAAGGCGTTATAGGTACATTACTTTCATTCATTTTTATTTTCGGATCACAAATTTTGCTGGCAAAGGAGTTGGTCATGAATAATCCAACGATCTATAAAACGATTAAAGTCGATGGGGTAAATATTTTCTACCGAGAAGCAGGGCCAAAAAATGCACCAATAATCCTCCTTCTTCATGGTTTGCCATCGTCATCGAGAATGTTTGAGCCTCTTTTAAGTCGGCTGTCTGATCAATACCATCTCATCGCGCCTGATTATCCAGGGTTTGGACATAGCGATTGGCCGTCACCTAAGGAGTTCTCGTACACATTTGATAATATTGCGAAGCTGATGAACCACTTTGTGGATGCTTTAGCTATATCGAAGTACACGCTTTATATGGCGGATTATGGTAGCCCTGTGGGATTTAGAATGGTGCTAGAACATCCTGAACGTGTGGAATCTCTTATTGTTCAAGATGGTGTGGCACATAATGAAGGACTTGGAGCAAATTGGAAAAAGCGACGAGAATTCTGGGAAAATCGTAAGGATAACGAAGAAGCTTTACGAAAGAATTTACTTTCTTTTGAGACTACTCGTACTCGCCATGTTGGGGATGATCCGAATTCGGATCGTTATGACCCGGATCTTTGGACGGACGAATTTGCATTTTTAAATCAGCCGGGTCAGATTGAAATTCAAAGTGATCTGTTCTTCGACTATCGAACAAACGTCACATCCTATCCAAAATGGCAAGAGTGGATGCAAAAGAATCAACCGCGACTTTTGGTGATTTGGGGAAAACATGACCTCTCATTTGATCTTGGGGAGCCTGAACGCTACCGAAAAGATGTTCCCACAGCGGAAGTTTATGTTTTAGATGCTGGGCACTTTGCTCTCGATACCAAGGCCGATGAAATCGCAGAGTTAATTGATGGATTTATGAAGAAACAAAAATGAGTATTAATCTCGTTGCCAATCTTTGGCATCTCAGGTCTCGCAGCCGTAGTATAGGAGTTTTGGGAGTTTGATATGGAAGCTAAAGAATTAATTGTTCCTCCTTTTTCGGAAGAGTCGGCTATCGTTAAGATAAGGAGAGCAGAGGATAATTGGAATACCCGTGATCCACAGCGTGTCTCGTTAGGCTATACTCCTGACTGTATTTGGCGTAATCGATCAGAATTTTTTTCCGGACGTGAGAATATCATTCAATTTCTAACACGCAAGTGGATCAAAGAATTGGATTATCGACTCATCAAAGAACTTTGGGCGTTTCATGGCAATCGTATTGCTGTTCGTTTTGCCTACGAATGGCATGATGATTCTGGCCATTGGTTTCGCTCTTATGGCAACGAAAACTGGGAATTTGATGAATATGGATTAATGAAACGACGTATCGCCAGTATTAACGACCTTCCAATCAGTAATAATGATAGAAAGTATCACTGGCCTCTCGGACGTCGTCCGGATGATCATCTTGGTCTTTCGGAACTCGGGTTATAGGATTTAAGAAAGATTTATCTGAGGGTTTTGCAATTGATCATGTTTGTGAAAAATGTCTCGATGTCGGGGGCAGCTTTAATGATTGCTAATTTGAGGAAATCTTATTTATATGTACTTAAGTTCCTTACGCAATTTCCCACCAATTTCTTTTCTATTCTCTCGAAAAGCCTACGAGCTATATTTTAATTTTCTAAAATTGACTACTTTATTCTTAGCAATAATTTCTTATCGATTCAATGAGAAAGAAAAAAGACCCTTGGAGGATTGATAATGCAATCTAAAAAACAAATAGTCTTTAGTAATCTAAGACCTAATATTTCGGTTGCTATTAAGGAGTCTTGTACGACTGAAGATGAGGTCGTATTCAAAATAGCTAATCAAGTAGAACAAATTAATACTGAGTCCGTTGAGCCTGGGCTTGAAATTGTGATGAATTTATCAACGATTATTGATACGTCAGTTAAGGATGCTGTCCGTTTAGGCTGCAATCTTTCCTTTATTTCTCAAGGGATAGTGATAGGGGCTTTTCGTTCGGGTCCCATACAATTAGAAGCTGATAAAACTATCCGTTTGCTCGTTCAAGAAATTGTTGGAGCTGTTTTCAACCACAATGGGAACATTAAAAGGGCAGTTGATGGGCTTTTAGATGGAATTGCTATTGTCTCCAAGGAACATAATTTAAATGTGGATGAGGCTGTGATTATTGTTAACGAATGCCTTGCTGAAGTACTTAAGAACTATGAACGAATTGACCGCTGAAGAAAAACGTCTGCAAGAAGACCACGAAAAAAGAGCTAGCTGGCATCTCTAGCTGAATAATAAAAAAAGAAAGGAATGACATCATGGGGAACACAATTACAACTAAGGATGGGACTAGTATCTATTACAAGGATTGGGGAAAAGGGCAACCCATCGTATTCAGTCATGGATGGCCCCTTAGCGCTGATGCTTTTGAAGATCAAATGTTTTTTCTTGTATCACATGGATACCGTTGTATCGCCCATGATCGCCGTGGTCATGGCCGTTCTAGCCAACCATGGAATGGTAATGATTTGGACACTTATGCCGATGATCTTGCAGAATTGGTGGAAAAGCTGGATTTGAAGGATGCTATTCACGTAGGGCATTCTACCGGCGGCGGTGAAGTAGTTCGCTATATTAGCCGACACACAAGCGAACGTGTGTCGAAAGCCGTGTTGATTGGAGCGATTCCTCCGCTTATGCTTAAAACCAAGGCCAATCCCGGTGGATTGCCGCTTGAGGTATTTGACAATATCCGTGCTGGTGTAGCAAATGACAGATCCCAATTTTTTAAGGATTTAACCTTGCCATTTTACGGTTATAACAGACCTGGCGCTAAAGTATCAGAAGGTGTACGCCAAGCCTTCTGGCTTCAAGGAATGATGGCGGGAATGCCTGCCTGTTATTTTTGCATCAAGGCATTCTCTGAAACAGATCAGACGGAGGATTTGAAAAAGATTGACGTTCCAACTCTTATACTACATGGCGATGACGATCAGATTGTGCCGATTGCTGATTCGGCATTGCTTTCATCAAAAATAATTAAGAATATAAAGCTTATTGTTTATAAGGGGGCTCCTCATGGCATGTGTACGACGGAAAAAGACCGAGTCAATGCGGACTTGCTCGCCTTCATTAAAGCTGAAATGCCCGTAAAGGTATGAGAATGTACCCACATGTGACAGATACAGCTATTGATTCTCCGTTAGTTAGAATAGCAGAACTGTAGAATCATGAAAGTATTAGAAAGGATTAAAATATGTCAACAGCTCTAAAGCCAGGCACAAAAGCCCCAGATTTTTCTTTACCAAGCACTCCAGACCAACAAGTAAGCCTCTCTGAATTCAAGGGAAGGAATATTATTTTGGTGTTCTATCCATCGGATTGGAGTCCTGTATGTGGAGACCAACTTGCCGTATACAATGAGCTTGCTGAGGTATTTGAAAGTTATAATGCAAGCTTAATAGGTATCTCTGTAGATGGTGTTTGGTGCCACAATGCATTTTGTCATGACCGTAAATACCATATGCCTTTGCTTGCAGATTTTGAACCAAAAGGCGCAATTGCAAAAGCTTATGGTGTATATCGAGAAAAAGAGGGACTCTCAGAGCGGGCCATTTTTGTGATAGATGGTGAAGGTATGATTCGATGGAGCTACGTTTCGCCCATGGAGATCAATCCTGGTGCTGATGGGATACTTAAGGCCCTCGAATCACTAACAAGTAAAGCCGCATAAGGAGGCCGTCATGAACGATGAAAGCCCAAGTTTGGCCGTACCGGTAAATGCTCAGGATCACATTCAAGGTTTAGAATCAGCTCCAGTAACCTTAGTGGAATACGGGGATTATGAATGCCCCCATTGTGGAGCTGCTTATCCAATCATAAAAGCAATTCAAAAGAAATTAGGTCCAAAGCTCAGGTTTGTTTTTCGTAATTTCCCTTTAACCTCTATGCATCCTTTTGCTGAACTTGCTGCTGAAGCGGCAGAGGCTGCCGGGACCCAGGGAAAGTTTTGGGAAATGCATGATGCGATTTATGAGAATCAAGAATCATTAGGGGAAGAGATGCTTGAAGAGTTAGCTCAAAAGTTAGAATTGGATATCAATCGATTCAATAGCGATATTAAGAACCGTAAATTTAAAGAACATGTTAAAAAAGATTTTATCGGAGGAGCTAAAAGTGGAGTCAATGGGACGCCATCACTTTTTATTAATGGGGAACGCTTTGACCAAAACATTGACGGGCAATTGCTTTTGGATGCTCTAAGTTCAGCTGTTGTATGAATATTATAGATAAGGAGACGAAAATGTATCAAACCAAGACTGGCATAGACCAAAAAAATAGAAAACAAATTAATAATCTTTTGCAGAAGCGCTTGGCAGATTCTATTGATCTGTCAGCTCAAATCAAAAATGCCCATTGGAACGTCAAAGGTCCCAGCTTTATTGCCTTGCACGAACTATTTGATAAGGTTTGGGAGCAGTCTTTGGAATATTCTGATCTTATTGCAGAGCGTATTGCCCAGTTTGGAGGGGAAGTTGATGGGACCATCCAGACGGCTGCCAAGGACACGAATTTGGATAAATACCCTTTGAATAGTAGAGATGGATATCATCATGTTGAAGCCCTAGCCCATACCTTGGCAACATATGGAGAACTTGTACGAAAAGCCATTGATCAATGTAATGATTTAAAGGATGCCGGAACAACTGATATCTTTACTGAAATTACACGGAGTGTTGACAAGAATTTATGGTTTGTTGAAGCGCATCTTCAAGCTGCTAAGTAAAAGCAGCGTAAATAATTTTTGATTCGGTAGAAAAATGAGTGTATCTGCAAGTAGAGGAGTTCTGACTAGGCGTTCATGTATACCACGAAGTGGGTGTCTGTGGGAAAAAGAGTTAGGCTCCTAATATAATTTTTTAGAAATCCAATAGTTTGGAAGGAGTCATCTTGAAAGCTCTTGCTATTTTTTCAAGAGTATCGAGTTTTGCCGCTGGCGGATCTTTGCTCTCAAGAAGCTGGATATGTTTATATTCTATGCCTGATAGCTCGGCTAGTTTTTCTTGAGTATAGCCAAATTCCTCACGCAATTTTCTCAGACGTTTCGCCATTCGTACATTTATAACCGTGTTCATAAGGTGTATTATCCTTTATTGTGAGTTTCTTGACACCTTATTAATAAGGTGCTATATTTAATATAGGATTTGTTTTTAATAGAGAGTGGTTCATGAATATCTGTAAAAATACTAAAGAAATTAAACTTAGGCTTAAAGCGCCAAAGATTGACCGAAAAAATGATAGGGAAGAGGAAACAGAGGAAAAAAAATGTTTAAGCCATACATACATAGTGGAAGGGATGTGAGGCTTGTACTACTCAACATGTTCATCATCTGTTTTTGTGTAGCCATACCGCCGTTAATTTTTCTTTATCTTATCGTTGTATTAAATTTCCTTTCAAACAGGCCCAAGTACAAATAGGTACATTCTATTTACCAGTCCGTGATACGCTCATTGGCTGATTTTTTGTTTTATAATAGAATGTCAGAATTAAGGGGTATTGGAACAGTATTAAAAAAGGGGGTGATGATGGAGCCTGTTGAGCTACATAAGAGTAAATTTTGTGTCCTTGAGTATAAACATCCTCTGTATGTTTCATTTAGAGAAGCATTTAAATCCCTATACAAGAAATTAATGTTTTTGTCTTACCACGAACCAACTTTCAATTCTTTTTTACCTGCATGTGATGTGTTTGAAGTTTCACAGGAGATGATTCATTGTAATTGGCTCGCTTTGCAGTGTCATGATTTTTATTGTGCGGAGAATGAACGAAAAGATGACAGTGCTCATGTGGGGTTCTCGACAAATCTTTATATCAGCGATGTCTTTTATAGGATAGCTACTATTTATGACAAAATAATTTTCTCGTATGTTAGTTGTATTTCATACAAAGATCCAGAAAAGAAGTATGAAGGGTGGAAATTTATTGAGGAACTTGAAACATTCCTTGAACTTGAGAAAGAAAACCATCCTTTGAGTACAGGTATCGAGTTTTGTTTAAACATGTGTAATAAAAAGGAGTGGAATAAAATAAAGAGATTTCGGGATCAAGAGTCTCATAGGCTAGATCCTAAGATCGGAGCATATAATATAACGAAGGTGCATGGATGGCCTTATTCTAAGAGAATGACCGAAAAAGAAGCTATTCAAGAGGCTGTGGCTGAATATAAATCGACTTATAATCAAGCAGAAAGGCTATCTCATCAGCGAGAGTATTTTGAAAAATGGGTTAAAACATTTAAAGATTTTCACGCAATAGATGGTCATTACTATAAAATTGTTCATCCATCCTGGCGTATGGAATCATTTGATACCATACAGGCAGATTTGGATATATGCATAAGTGATTTAATGGAGGCGGGCAGGCTCTTATTTGAAGGCCTGGCCCAATGTCCGCCCTATAATTGGGTAGATGGGTGATTAGAATACAGAGGTGGCTATCGCCAGTTAAGAAACGAGTTCCTATATAGAAATGACCTGCGACTTTTCCTAGAAAAATCATTTTTGGCAATTCAGACCGGGGGGTTGCACACCAGGAGGGTTTTATAACAGTAGAGTCATTCAGGCCCAGGAGAAATCGTTTTCGCAATTTGTACCCCAGGGGGGTCTCGAAGTTTGATTCATAAACATATTTTAGAAAGAATTTATGTAAGTTCCGAATTGGCATTGAAATAAATATCAAAAAAGATGGCTAAAGAGGTTGACAAATGGACGAGTAAATGTTAAACTTTAATTGATGGATAAGGAAATTGAAAAACAACATAACGAGAAGTTAGTTAAACAGATAGTGGCTTACATGGCCGAAAGAAACTGGAAGAACTATCAGTTATCTAATTATCTGGGAACTACCGAGGGAAACGTCAGCCGGTGGTTGAATAGGAAAAATGTAATTGGCCCAGCATGGAGAGAGCTTTTGAGAATAAAATTAAATTTAAAGGACTGAGTATGCTTTTTTTAAAACCTAAAATCTTCCAAATAGACATAGAAAAGGAAGTTTTTTATTGTCCTAAATCTTCCAAATAGACATAGAAATAAATTACATTATGAGAACAATTACACCAAAACAAAACGAGAAAAGAATAGGGGAAACCGCCAAAGTCCGCTGGGAAACGGCCCAGGCTTGGAAACAAGCCCGCCGTGCCATCCGCTTAGGCAAGCAGAAGAAACCTAATCTTTAGGGGGTAATTATGGAAGAACAAAAGAACAAGTTAGCCTGTATTTATGGAAGATGTAGCACTGACGAAAACCGTCAAGATGTCGAGGTCCAGCTTGTCGAGTTAAGGAGATGGTGTACAGCTTACGGCTTGCAGTATGACGAAGTATCCGAATACGGGAGCGGATACAAAGGAAACCAGCCAAAGCTCGACGAGGTTATAGAAAATATCCGCTTAAAGCGTTATTCCATTTTGATCGTCTACTCGATGGACAGATTCTCGCGGCAAAGCCCGTCTAAGATCAACGCCTTGCTTGATACCATCGTGGAAAAGTACGGCTGCAGGTTTATCGCCTTGCAGCAGGGTATTGACAGCGAAAACGAGTTGACCTTTGCCGTGGTAAAGCCTCTTTTTGTCTACTTCGCTAATAAGTATTCAAGGGACCTTTCCGACAAGATTAAGCGCGGTATAGCGCTTAAAAGGGCCAAAAATGCCTATAAGGGGGGAAGGCCTAAGAAAAGCGTGGACGAAGCCGTTATAGAGGCTTTAAAGGCCAAAGGACTGTCAATTAGAAAGATAGTCCGCGAGATCAACACGGGCAAGATTGAGCGTAATAGGATTAGTTTCTCGACGGTCCAAAGGGTGATTCAAAAACAAGGGGAAAAACCATGTTTAGACCAAAATATTTAAAAGATTCAAAACCATTTGTTAAAGAATCAGGCGTTTGCCCTATCAACAAGGGGCAGGCCGGTATCGTGGAGCCCACAAAGGGCGGGGAGAAAAGCAAAGACGTGCTGTATATGGCTTCAATTTTAGTTTCAATCGGGGCCAATATGAAAGCGGGGTCAATATGAATACTACACTTATCAAAGATCAGAAGATCAAGAAGATTCTTTACTACACCGAAGACGGTACTGCATACAGAATCACGGCCACAATTAGACATGATGATGAATGCGGGAACGGACACAATAGCTTTTCAATCACGGGCAATATAGACGAAAAGAAGAAAAACGGTCAATGGTATAGCGTGGCTTGCGGGTGTATCCATGATGAAATTTCTAAACGCTTCCCAGAGTTAAAGCCATATATCAAGTGGCACTTAACTAGCACAGACGGCCCTATGCACTATTTAGGAAATACGCTTTACCATGCTGGGACTAAAGATTGCTGGGGAAAAGAAAAGGGCGAACCGTATCAATATGAGTATCAAATTAAATTCGTTTCTTTTCCAGTGACGTTTAAATTTTCAGCCAAGTTTATCGCATGGGCAAAGAATCAAAGCCAAGGAAGTTTTAAAATTTGCGAAGTCAAACACGAAAAAAGAAACGGCGATACATACGACTTTAAGCCGAAATATACTTTCCACGGTATAGCGGACGAATGGTATCAATGCCCGTTTGACAGCAAAGAAGAGGCGGAACAATTCGAGACAGCTTTTAATAATATCCCCTTTGAGGTTGTAAGCAAAGCAACGGCTTGGGGTGAAGGTAAAGAGCCAGACCTTGAGGGCGCAAGACATTGCGCTATCTGGCCGGACGCAACGCTTGAACAGTTGCAAAATAAGGAACTGTTAGAAGCAAGATTGCCTACTTTAATGGCCGATTTTAAAAAAGACGTGGAAAGCTTAGGATTAATTTTTTAACAAGGAAAGGCGGTCATTATGGAAACGGTAGAAATTTCAGTCAAGCGGGAAGATCAAACGGTACTAACAGAGAGAAGGGAAGACGGAAATACAAGGGAACTGATTGACTTCCTTTTATATGTCACTAAAGCGGATTATACCCGCCGGTATTGGATTAATGCTTTAGTCAAGCAAGGCAGGCTTTCAGAAAGCAGAGCGGGGCAATTATTAGTCACTATGGGGTTAATCTAAGGAGGTGAGGCCATGACGCTAAACGGTGGATTTAATGATTAAACCGTCCCTATATGGCCTGTAAATTAAAATCAAACGGGGGAGTACCGAAAGGAAAGTAGCATGGAACATGTACACGAAGAAATATACAGAGGATTAAAAATCGAGATTATACCAGATGACGGCCACGGATGTCACCCCCGCCAAGACTGCGATAATCTCACAACAATGGTTTGCTTCCACCGCCGTTATGACTTGGGCGATAAGCATGAATACACGCCCGAATCATTGCGGGAATATTTCCGCGAAGAAAAGGAGCTGGTAGCAATACCTTTATATCTATATGACCATAGCGGGATAAGTATTTCTTGCCGTTCGTTCATTGGTAGGGCACAACACGCCGAATGGGACAGTGGGCAGGTAGGATTTATTTATATGACCCAAAAAGTCGTTTTAGAGAATTGGCCGACGTGCAAACAATGGAGAGTCAAGGCTCAAAAGGTCATGGAGCAAGACGTTAAAGTTTATGATGATTATTTACGGGGCAATATGTACGGCTATCGCATCCTTAATGCTGCAGGAGAAGAACTAGATTCTTGCTGGGGTTATATTGGGGATCACGACGGCTATATACTCAAAGAAGCAAAATCAATTGTGGATAATATGACGAACAAGGGAAGCACGGATGAACACGGCCAGCAGTTAATGCGCTTTGCACGGTTATAAAGTAGGGGCAATGTAGACAGAGAATAACAATAAAAGGAAAGGTGATATATGACAGCCATAATAATTACAATCGGAGCAGTCTTACTTATCGGAGCAAACGTTTATATGTTTTATCGCATGACCCGCATACAGGATGCAGCTAAAAAGTAGGCTTAAAAAATGCTATCCTTATATAGGGGGAGTATGCTTAAGGTGAGTGCCCATATAGGAGCAGCTTATATGGAAATTAAGAAAGCAGCGGAGAAGATAGAAAAAGAAATCGAAGCTAAGGGCTTTTCCATAGAATACACGAAGGGATTAACAGGAAAAGTTTATCCCGCAGCAAAGCGTTGTTTTATTCCACATATTTTAACCCGCAAAAGTTTATATGTCGCTTGCCATCAATTAAGTCATGTTTTAGGGAATGTCTATATCAAAGGAAAATCCAAACGTGACTTGACCGAATTTAGGGCAGCAATATTTGCACATCAAAAAATGAAAGAGTTGGGTATTTCTGTCCCCCGCGAGATGACTGAACGAGCTACTAAGCTAATAGGCCGGAAAATTAGCAGGCCTAAGAAACGGTTTTTAAGGCTATATCTTAATCGAAATAAATCAGGCGATGGCAAGCTTCAAAGAATCTGGGAGGACCGGAACAAAAAAGACCAAGAAATCAAACTTGAGGGCTTTAATTTTGAGGAGGTTAGGGCTGGTGAGGAAAAATTATAAGTACATACAGCTTGAAAGTGGAGTAGATGCCATAGACGGCTGGTGCACGTTAAAACGTGATGATGGGAGAATTGTAAAAGTTAAGAAGCCCCGATTTTGGGAGCTTTTTAGGCAGGGACGGATTAAGACAGGTGGTAAGGAGATAAAAGTATGAAAAATTGGATTGAAGGAAAATGTCAGGAAGAAGCAAGCTAAAGCTATTGGAGAGGGCATTAGAGTAGATTAAAAAATGCTATACTTAAAGGGAGTGAATATTTAAAAAGGAGCCGTATGGCTATAGATAAATATACATTCAAAGGCACAGGTCTCATTCCTGATGAAGTTAAATCAGGCCAAAAGAGATATGATGACTATTTAGCCTCATTCCCTCATCTGCAAAAGAATTATGGTAACTTGCAATCTCTTGAAGAAATCGTTTGGATGGAGACGATTCAAGAGAGGAATAAAAGGCAAGTTGGCAATCTTGCAGCGGAAGATAATCCCTCTAACACCGATCCCTCAATAATTCCTTCAACGACCCTACAAAAATCTATTCAAGATGGCTTCAGCACGATTATGGTTTTGAAAGCAAAACTTGGGATGTTTGAGGAAACCAAAGACGTTGAAGAAGAGGATATGGTTGACATTTTAATGACTAAATTTGAAGACTACCGTAAGACTCACCTGGATGCGACTCTTCTTACATGTCCCAGGTGCGCCGATCAATTCCTATTAGTCCGTAAAATGGAAGGATACGATGACAAGACCGTGCCATTTTATGAGGAGGCGTTACTTAATAACAGGACCCTATTTAAGATTTATAAAGAAGGCAGGATCACCAAGGAGCAGGTCGCGGAGGTTTTGGGAATCTCAATACAATATGTCGAATGGCTTGAAAAGAAAGTTTATGGTTTGGGTACTTTGCCTTTTAGCGAACAAGACCCAAAAATAGAGTAGGCTGTATTATGGCAAAAGATAAATACATTTTTAAGGGCATAGGCCTTTCGGGAAAAGAGAAAAAAGAAGGCCGTAAGAGGTTCCATGAGTATTTGGAGGCATTTCCACATTTGGCTAGAAAATTGGCTAATCAGCAGGCTTTGGAAGAATTGGTTTGGGCGGAGGTAATTCAAGAACGATATAAGATGCAGGTTGGTTCCAATGATTCTCAAGGAATTTCTTTTACACTGCAAAAATCAATTCAAGATGGTCTAAATTTGATCATTGAGATGAAGGATAAGCTTGGCCTGTTTGTCATGGCACCACCAATGAATCCCTATGACAGAATTCAAGGCATCTTTAGAAAAGGGGACGACTATCGAGAGAAACATGTGGATGAATATACGGTTGTTTGTCCTCATTGTCAGAAGATGACTGTACTAATGATATCGACAAAGGGGTATGAAACAGTAATTACACCATTTTTTGAGGATAAAGTAATACGCAATAGACCGCTTTTTAAGCTTTATAAAGAGGGTGTTGTTACAAAGGAAGAAGCTGCCGGTGTCTTGGGTGTTTCGTCTCAATACATCGATTGGCTTGAAGTAAAATACTACGGTGGCAAGTCAGCTAAAAAGGATATTCCATTGCCCCCTGAGTTGAGCGGAGGCCAAGAGAAGCCTCCAGAAATCCCCTAGAACGCGTCTATATAACCCCTAAAACGCTTTTAATCGACAGAGGTGTGTCCGAGGCTATTTCTTTCTTAATTAAGCCTTTTCTCGTCGAAACACCGCAAATTGCGTTGTTTTAAATGAAGTCTCTCCGTTCCGCTTTATCTAAGAAAGCGATAAAATATTATAAAGTGAATGTCCCCAATTTCTTACAAAATAATGGTGTTTTCGTCGGAAAAAATGAAGTTTTTGATAACTTTTTATGCCCTATTTTGTGGTGTTTTTGTCTTAAAGTCTTAAAACTGCCTTAAATTAAATAGGATTTCTGTTCGACAGGAAGTTTTATATGACAATTTTTTTGAAAATATGGCCGCGCGGCTCCATTCATACTGTACTAAAAACGTGATTAATGAATTTTTCTTCTTAATTTGCGGCATTCACGAGAAGATTGGCCGTAAATTACTGCATTTTTTAAATGTCGTCTTGAGCCCGCATTTTATCTTATAAAGTCAGTCCAAAGAATGCTTACGTCAGTTAGGATTCCCCTTGCTAATGTTTTTGGGCTAAATTGAAAAATATTTTTGCACGAATGATTATATATACCTATTGAATAGTCCAAAAACTTGTCGGTGAAAGGAGTTCCAGGTATACTTTAAGAAGGAGGCATGTAACAAGTGATGCTCGGCTGATATTGGAGAAAAAAAGTGAAAAAATTTATTTGTAGGAAACTAATTAACCTAAAACAATTTATTCGAGGAATGCGTTTTCTTGAAGTTATATTTGAGCCTAACTACAGTATTTTGACGTGTTTTAACATGAATAGTGTCAATGAATTGTAAATTCTCGCCGGTGAATAACTTGATGGTCAAAGAAAGGCATGTCATTCTATAAGTATAAGGTTGAAAGAGAGGTCTGTATTGACCCTGCAGTAATGGGCCACGTTTTTTGCGGTAGCTGCAACATGTAGTTTACAAGTCCGGGTGATTGACCAAAATCATCCAAAATCAAAAGGCAATTCCTTGGTAACAGGTCAAGGAGCGCGTCTTACCCGCTATTTTTATCACTCGTAGCAATCTAAAGACGCATACCTATCAAATGGGAA
>JABDCU010000003.1:0-90237 GCA_013287965.1 Candidatus Omnitrophota bacterium
TGCTGCCATCGTCGAAGGGATCGCGATCTTTGCCGCGATCATGTGTTTCTTAGCCATTCATGGTTAGGCCAAAACAAGGATAAATTATGATAGAAAGATTTGGACTATTAGATCCTGAAAAAATAATGGCTGTATTGTTATGGGCCACTTTTTTCTCCGTACTTTTTATTTTGCAAAAATTCGCCTGGAAACCGATCCTGGCGGCTTTAAAACAACGGGAAGACTATATCCGTGCATCCCTGGCTGACGCGGATAAGATAAAGAGCGAATTAGCGGCTCTTGAGGCTGCCAAGGCTAAGATCCTGGATGAAGCCAAGGACAAGGGCAATACCCTTATTGAGCAATCCCGTAAAGTAGGCAATGAGTTGGCCGTCCAAATTGAGCAGCGGGCCAAGAAGAACGCGGAAGAGATCCTCACGAGCGCCCATCAGGAAATTGAAGGGGAGCGTGAACGTGTGCGCAACGCGCTAAAGAAAGAAAGCGCCCAGACAGCTGTGTCATTGGCTGAAAAAATACTCAAGGAAAATCTGGATACGGAAAAGAACAGAAACCTGATCAATGAGGCCATGAAGGACGTATAGACGCTATGAGCCAAACCGCTGACCGTTATTCAAAAGCGCTTTTTGAGCTGGCCCAGGAACAGAATATTCTTGAGGCTGTGCAAGCTTCGATGTCTGATATCAGGAAACTTATCCTTAATTTAGAGGATTTCCGGCAATTTTTGAGCAATCCTTTGCTTTCTTACGAAGAACGCTGTGCCACCATTAAAGCTTTATTTGAAGGAAAAGTCCCGGATGTTCTTTATAGATTCCTGTTATTCATTACTTATAAAAGCCGTTTAGATATCCTGAAAGATATGATCATATCTTTTGACGGCATGTACTTATTATCTACCCATCAGATGCGTGTTTATGTCAAAACAGCATTACCTATCAAGGATGAAGACAAGGCTTTTATCGACCAGCGATTGCATGATAAATTCCATCAGAAGATGATCACCCAATGGATCTTAGACCCTTCTCTTATAGGTGGTTTTCGTATTTTCGCGCAGGGCAAGCTTTATGATTACAGCTTTAAAAATCAACTGGATCATTTTTTACAACAGACAACACAACCGTCTTAAAAAGGATACCTATGCCTCAACAATTGAATTCCGATGAAATATCATCCATCCTCAAGAAGCAATTAGCCAATTTTACCAGCAAGGTGGAAACCTCTGAGGTTGGCACCGTGCTTAATGTCGGCGACGGTATCGCGCGTGTCTTTGGCCTGGCTAATGTCATGGCCGGGGAATTAGTGGAATTTGCCGACGGCATGAAGGGTATTGCTTTGAATTTGGAAGAAAGCAATGTCGGCGTGGCTATCTTCGGCAAAGATTCCCATATTAAGGAAGGCGATGAGGTCAAGCGCACCGGCAAAATTGCCTCTGTTCCTGCAGGCGAAGGACTTTTAGGGCGCATTGTGGATGCTTTGGGCGCTCCTTGCGATGGCAAACCCGCGTTTACCCCGAGCTCCATGCAGCCTATTGAGCTTAAAGCTCCCGGGATCATTGACCGTAAGAACGTGCATGAACCCCTGCAAACCGGTATCAAGGTCATTGACGCCTTAACACCCGTTGGCCGCGGCCAGCGTGAATTGATCATCGGAGACCGTAAAACAGGAAAAACAACCCTGGCCATTGATACCATCATTAATCAAAAAGGCAAAGGGGTATTCTGCTTTTATGTGGCCATCGGCCAGAAAAGATCGACGGTAGTCCAGATCTATGAAACCTTGCGCAAATTCGGGGCCATGGAATATACCACCATCGTGGCAGCCACGGCTTCTGACCCGGCGCCCATGCAATTTTTAGCTCCTTATGCAGGGACGGCCATGGCGGAATATTACCGCGATAACGGCAAACATGCCCTGATCGTTTATGACGATCTGACCAAACAAGCTCAAGCTTACCGTCAGTTGTCCCTTTTGTTGCGTCGTCCGCCGGGTCGTGAGGCTTATCCGGGCGATATTTTCTATCTGCATAGCCGTCTTTTGGAACGTGCGGCTAAATTATCCGATGCCAAGGGTGCTGGTTCTTTGACTGCTTTGCCCATCATCGAAACCCAGGCCAGTGACGTGTCTGCTTATATCCCGACCAACGTTATTTCTATTACCGATGGGCAGATCTTCCTGGAAGGCGATCTTTTTAACGCGGGCCAGCGTCCGGCCATTAACGCGGGTCTTTCTGTTTCGCGCGTCGGGGGAGATGCCCAGGTCAAAGCCATGAAGCAAACCGCAGGTTCCTTGCGTTTGGACTTGGCCCAGTACCGTGAATTGGCTGCTTTCTCGCAATTCGCTTCAGACTTGGATGCGGCCACCCGCAAACAACTTGATCGCGGTAAGCGCCTGATGGAAGTTATCAAGCAGGGGATCCACGTGCCCTTGCCTGTGGTCAAGCAGGTGGCTATTATTTTCGCGGGAACGAATGGCTATCTTGACGATATTCCTGTTAACAAGGTGCGTGATTTTGAAGAATATTTATCCGCCCAAATGGACAGCCGTTATGGGGACTTTGTGCAGTTGTTCAACAAGACCTTAGCGATGACTGACGAAGTCAAAGCAGCATTGAAAAAATTATTAGAAGAGGTTAAAGGAACATTTAAAGTATGATAGGTATCAAAGAATTCAATAAGAAGATCACGTCACTCAAGAACACGCGCAAGATGACCAAGACCATGAAAATGGTCTCAGCCGCCAAATTCAAACGGGCGCATAGGGCCCAGATCAACGCGGAGGCCTATGCCCATAAGATCACTGAATTAATGGGGCGTTTAGCCGGTTCAGGATCCAGCAGCCATCCCATGCTTACGGTCAAGAAATCGGTAACTAAGGCATTGGTTGTTTTATTCACCTCGGATAAAGGCTTGTGCGGAGGTTTTAATAATAATTTGATCCGTAAGACCAGGAACTGGATCAAGGAAAATCCTTATAAATACACCACCATCGGCATGAGCTTTTGCGGCCGACGGGGAAATATGTCTTTCAGGCGTACGGCCAAGATCAATAAATACTATGAAAATATCACCATAAAACCGACTTTTGAGGATGCCCAAAAAGTGGCCCAGGATATTACAGAAGATTTTAAGATGGGCAATTATGAAGAGATCTATCTGGCTTATAACCGTTTTGACGGGCCTTTGACCCAAACGCCGATGATCGAAAAGATCTTGCCTTTAGATGCTTCTATTTTTACCAAGCCTGAGGCAAGTCAGAGTGCTAAGCCATCAAAGACCCCGGGCGCTTCTTATGAGTATGAGCCCGAAGAAAAAGAGATATTGTCTTTCATTATCCCCAAATTTTTAAGTTTTAAAGTTTTTTTCACATTGCTGGAAAATGCCGCCGGAGAACACGGGGCGCGCATGGCAGCGATGGACAAGGCATCAACGAACACAGGAGATCTGATCGACCGCTATACGCTGCTGCGCAACCGCGCCCGTCAGGCAGCCATTACAACGGAATTAATTGAAATCATCTCAGGAGCAGAGGCTTTAAAATAAGAAAGGTCACCTATGAGTCAAGATACTAAAAGAATTGCCGGTAAGATCGTCCAGGTACTGGGCGCGGTGGTGGACGTTTATTTTCCGATGGAAGGCCTGCCGGCGATCGGCACGGCTTTAAAGACAACCAATAAGTCTATCAGCAATGTCGAAGGTAATCTGACCCTCGAAGTTGCTCAGCATTTGGGGGATAATCTTCTGCGTACCATTGCCATGGACACGACAGAAGGTTTGGTGCGCGGCCATGAAGTCATTAATACAGGTGCCGGTTTAATGATGCCTGTGGGGGAAGGCACCTTGGGCCGGGTCATGAATTTATTGGGTGAGCCGGTGGACGAAGCAGGGCCGGTCAAAGCTGTTAAATATATGCCCATTCACCGTCTGGCACCGGAGATCGCAGAACAAGACACTTCTACCGCGATCCTGGTGACAGGTATCAAGGTTGTTGATCTTTTAGCTCCGTACCGCAAGGGCGGGAAGATCGGGCTTTTCGGTGGCGCAGGTGTCGGAAAAACCGTTATTATCCAGGAATTAATTAATAATATTGCCAAGGAGCACGGCGGGTATTCTGTATTTGCGGGTGTGGGGGAACGCACCCGTGAAGGTACAGCTCTTTATAAAGAAATGAAGGAAGCTGGGGTTATTGATAAAACATCCCTGGTTTATGGTCAGATGAACGAGCCTCCGGGTGCCCGTTCCCGTGTTGCCTTATCCGCGCTGACCGTGGCTGAATATTTTCGTGATGAGATGCATCAGGACGTTCTTTTGTTTATTGATAATATTTTCCGTTTTACCCAGGCAGGTTCTGAAGTATCGGCACTTTTAGGCCGTATCCCGTCAGCTGTCGGTTATCAGCCGACCTTGGGGACGGACATGGGGGAATTGCAGGAACGCATTACTTCCACTAAAAGTGGATCAATTACCTCTATTCAAGCGATCTATGTGCCTGCGGACGATTATACTGATCCGGCACCGGCAGCTACTTTCGCGCATTTGGATGCGACGACAGAATTGTCACGTCCTATTGCTGAGCTTGGTATTTATCCGGCGGTTGATCCGTTGAGCTCAACCTCAACTATTTTGGCCCCGGAGATCGTGGGAGATGAGCATTATAAAACAGCTCGCCGCGTGCAGGAAATTTTGCAAAAATATAAAGAATTGCAGGACATCATTGCGATCTTAGGGATGGATGAGCTTTCAGAAGAAGATCGCTTGACCGTCGAGCGCGCCCGCAAGATCCAGAAATTCCTCTCCCAGCCATTCCATGTGGCAGAGCAATTCACGGGTATCAAGGGCAAGTATGTGCCTTTGGAAGAGACCATCCGTTCTTTTAAAGAGATCCTGGAAGGCAAGCATGACGCTATTCCTGAGCAAGCTTTTTACATGGTAGGTAATATTGATGAGGTCATTGCCAAGGCAAAAACATTATGAGTTTTAAATTATCCATCGTAGCCCCCAGCGGCAAGCTTTTTGAAGACACGGTTGATTCCATCGCTGTCATCGGCACCGAAGGCGGCTTTGAAGTCTATAGCAGGCACATGCCTTTGATCTCATCATTAAAAGCCGGGCGCGCCCGTGTGCGCCAGGCGGGAAAAGAAACCGCCTATGAGATCACCAGCGGTATTTTGGAAGTTGACCTCGAGCATAACGTGACCTTGTTAGCTGATCAAGCCACCGCCGTGTAAAATGAAAAAACTCAACGAAAAAACTGTCTACGAAGGCCAATGGCTTTCGGTGCGTGAGACCATTTACCAAACCAAAGAGGGAAAAGAATTAAGTTGGGAATGTGTCCACCGCAAACGCTCGACCGTGGGCGTTGTCATTGTCGCGCGGCTGATGCCTTCTGAGCGTTTTATCCTCATCAAACAATACCGTCCGGCCATTGATGGATACATTATTGCTTTTCCCGCAGGCCTGGGGTTTAATGATCCTAATCATGCCCTGGTTGAATTAAAAGAAGAGACCGGATATACGGGGAAGATCGTTGACGTAAGCCCTGTTTTAAAGACCGGAGCTTCGATCATCAATGACAATGCCAGGATCGTTTACATCGAAGCAGATGAAAATTTACCCGCCAACCAAAATCCCGTGCAGGAACTGGAAGATGCCGAAGATATAGAGGTTTGTTTAGTGGCCAAAGAAGAGGCCAAGAGTTTTTTACTGCAGCAGATAGAAGAGGGTGTCCATGTTGCGTCTAATTTGTGGTACGTTTTTGGTATCAATAATTTTTAGTGCCGGTCTTTACGCCTATGCTGGCAGCATTACCGGGACGGTAAAATTTGAGGGGACAGCGCCTCACTCAAGATTGATCCACATGGATGCTGACCCTGTTTGTTACGCGGTCAATAAAGGCAATGTCCACTCTCCAGCTCTTGTCTTAGGCGATAACAATACTTTGGGCAATGTGTTTGTTTATATTAAAAGCGGTTTGGCCAAGAGCAATTATCCGATCCCTGCAGAAGCCGCGGTGATAACCCAAGCCGGCTGTAATTATGCGCCTCATGTGATCGGGGTCATTGTAGGGCAGAAGGTCAAATTCCTTAATCCCGACGGCACCCTGCACAATGTGCGCGCGATGTGCCAAATAAATCCGGAGTTTAACGAGGCCATGCCGGATTTCCGGAAAGAAATGGAAGTCTCTTTCAATAAGCCGGAATTCATGTTCCAGGTCCAATGCGATGTCCATCCCTGGATGCAGGCATGGATAGCGGTGATGGCGCACCCATTTTTTGCCGTGACAGGCCCTGACGGTAAGTTTGAGATTAAAAATGTGCCTGCCGGGACTTATGAGATCGAAGCCTGGCATGAAAAACTAGGGACAAAAACAGCGACAGTAACTGTGAAAGACGGTACAGCACAAACATTAGATTTAACTTTTTCCGAACCTAAATGATGTTAAAATAAATTTATGGGTATCAAGTATATTCACGTCACTCTTATCGCTGTTTCCATCCTTTTGTGCCTGGGTTTTGGTTTTTGGAATTTAAACCATGACAGCGCGCTGTGGGGGTATTGTTCATTTACCGTTGCCATTGCTTTGCTTATCTACTGCATCCAATTCATTAAAAAAATGAAGGCCCTTTAAAATGGTATTCTGCGCGGTTTGTTTCGGGGACCCTACATCACCTTTGACCCAGGGGTATAATTTAGCTGTCATTGCTTTGTTGGCGGTGATAACCGCTGTTTTAACGGGATTCGCGATCCTGTTTTTAAATTTTCGTAAAAGAGAAAAAGCCCTTATAAAATAAATTAATAATTAGGTTCAAATTGTAATATTTCGTGGTATAGTTTTAAAGTCTTCATCAATTCATTCGGAGAGCGCTTTTCATGAGCAGTGAACACCATTCGGCCCACCACGACCATTCCCACGATGATACGCATCATCAGCAGTCATTTTGGTCGCAATATGTTTTTTCTACCGACCATAAGATCATAGGTATCCAATACCTGTTCATGAGCTTGTTTTTCCTGTTTTTTGGTTTTTGTTTAATGTTGCTCATGCGCTGGCAAATTGCTTATCCCGGCCATCCTTTGCCGATCATAGGGAAGATGTTTGGGGCAGACAGCATGCCGAATGGAGTCATGCTCCCTGAATTTTACAATCAGCTGGGTGCCATGCACGGGACCATCATGGTCTTCTTAGGGGTTGTTCCTTTAGGCTTCGCGGTTTTTGGGAATTATCTTATCCCTTTGCAGATCGGCGCCAAGGACATGGCTTTTCCAAGATTAAACATGTTTAGCTATTGGTCATTTTTAGCCGGCGGCATGTTGATGCTTTCAAGTTTCTTTCTGCCCAACGGCCCGGCAAGCAATGGCTGGACATCCTATTCGCCGTTATCAGATATTGCCCATGACGGCCAGACCATTTGGCTGTTTTCCATGGCCATCATCATTATTTCTTCACTGCTTTCTTCGTTGAATTTTATTACCACCATCTTTAACTTACGCGCTCCGGGCATGACCTTTGAACGTCTGCCGTTTTTTATCTGGGCGCAGTTGATCACGGCCTTTTTATTGCTTTTAGCTTTCCCGCCGCTTGAGGGTGCCGCGTTTTTGCAATTGTGCGACCGGTTGCTGGGAACAAGTTTCTTTTTACCCACCGGTTTGTTTGTCAACGGCCACATAGCCAATATTAGTGGAGGAGGCAATGCCCTTCTTTGGCAGCATCTATTTTGGTTTTTAGGCCATCCTGAAGTTTACGTCATCATTCTTCCGGCGCTTGGCATTGTCACTGAGATCATTGCCTGTAATACCAGGAAAAGCATTGCTGGTTTTGGCATGATGCGCTGGTCAATTATCTTTTTGGGATTTTTGTCTTTTGTGGTCTGGTCTCATCATACCTATTTGACCGGCATGGGGACTAATATCACTGCTTTCTTTCAAACCACCACCATGATCATATCCATCCCATCCGTCATCATTGTTTCTGCTTTATTTATTACCTTGTGGGGAGGGTCGATCCGTTTTAATGTTCCCATGCTTTTTGCTTTGGCATTTTTGCCCATGTTTGGTTTTGGCGGATTAACAGGTCTGCCGTTGGGCCTGGCTGCGACAGACATTCCTTTGCACGACACCTATTATGTCATCGGGCATTTTCATTATGTAGTTGCTCCGGGAGTTGTTTTGGGGCTTTTTGCCGGGATCTATTATTGGTTTCCCAAGGCCACCGGCCGCAAGATGAATGAATTTTTAGGCCATTTGCATTTTTGGCCTACCTTAATAACAATGAACCTGGTGTTTTTTCCCATGCTGATACAGGGCCTGATGGGCCTCAACCGCCGGATGTATGATGGTGGAGCAACCTATGCATTCAACCACGATATACTTTATTGGAATGTTGTGATTTCCTCGGCTGCCTGGGTCATGGCCTTGGCCCAGCTTCCGTTTATTTTTAATTTCTTTTATAGCATGTTCAACGGCGAGAAAGTCAATTCAGATAATCCATGGCAATCAGCGACACTTGAGTGGGCCACGCCAACACCGCCGGGACACGGGAACTTTACCCATCCCATCACTGTTTACCGTGATCCCTATAGTTACAGTCTTCCGGGGGCGCCGAAGGATTACAGCCCTCAGGACCAAAAAGAAATTTAAATATGAGCGAAACTGAAGAATTTATACCGTATATCGTCAAACCCCGCGAAGATACCGGCCTTTATAATGCCAAATTCGGCATCTGGCTTTTTTTGGCTTCAGAAGTCATGCTCTTTGGTTCTTTGTTTTCCGCTTATATCCTGCTTCGTGTCGGGTCATTCACCTGGCCCGTGCAGTCTGAAATACAGAATGTGGCTATCGGTGCCATCAATAGTGTTGTCCTTCTTTCATCCAGCATATTCTTCATACGCGCCTGGGTGGCCTTGAAGGCGGATGATATAGCTAAATATAAAAGATTCATGTATTTGGTCATTTTGTTTGCTTTTATATTCCTGTTCTTAAAAGGGGTTGAGTATTACCAGCATTTCAGCCATCATGAATATCCCAAGACCAGTGTTTTTTTGGCCATTTATTTTTTAATGACGGGCTTGCATGCCTTGCATATCATCGGCGGTATCCTTGTGAATTCTTATTATGCCGGCCCGGGCTTATATCTTAGAGATAAACCTAACGGCAAACAATGGTTCATCAATCGCGTGGAAGTGGCAGGCCTTTACTGGCACTTTGTGGATTTGGTTTGGATATTTTTATTTTCGACCTTATATTTGCTTTAAGATTCTTCGCTGCGCTCAGAATGACACAGGAATAAAAATATGGAAGAGCATTCACAAAAAGACGAATTTAAACGGGATATTTTGATCTATTTCTGTATTATTGCCCTGGTAGGGGTGATCATCTTTATCAGTCACCTGCATCTGGGGACAGGGGGAATATTCCTTATTATACCTATTGCCTGCTTGGAGGCTGGGATCTTGGGTTATTATTTCATGCACTTGATGACCAAGAAGAGGACCGTTCATTTACTTTTACTATTAACGGTCATTGTTTTTGTGACATTATTATTTTGGCCTGCCTGGGATGTGGCGTATTCTCCGAGGACGCCCAGCGAATTTACGACTTACTAACTTATGGATAATATTTTACAAAAACTTCTCCCCATGCAGCCGTTAGCTTCAGTGGAAGGCCGCGATAATGATACCTTGATGTATTTGATCCACGGCCTTGTGCTTGTCCTTTTTGTGGGCTGGGCCATCTATTATATTGTTGTCCTGATCAAATTCCGTGAAACTAAAAATTCTAAAGCCGCTGAATCCCACGTGGCGCATACTGTTTCTTCCTACGTTGAATGGTTTGTGGTGGTCGCTGAGATCGTGCTTCTTTTTGCTTTTTCCATTCCTTTTTGGGCCGTACATCAGGCCTCTGTTCCTGAAGGCAAAAATATCATGGAAGTCAAGGTCGTGGCCCAGCAATTTGCCTGGAACGTGCATTATGCCGGTCCCGACGGAAGGTTTGGCCGGGCCAGCGCCAGGTTTTTAGAGGACAATCCCCTGGGCCTTGATCCCAGTGACCCTGATGGCAAGGATGATATCACGACCATGAACCAGGTCTATCTGCCGGTCAATAAAACCGTTATTTTCCGTTTGACCAGTAAGGATGTAATACACAGTTTCGGTGTGCCGGCCATGCGTGTTAAACAAGATATTATTCCAGGCATGACCACTTCAGCCTGGTTTACGCCTAATAAGATCGGCCAATATGAAATAGCTTGTTCCCAATTATGCGGTGTGGGGCATTACCGCATGCGGGGCATTATCAATGTCGTTGCCCAAGCTGACTTTGACCAATGGATAGCGCAAAACAAAGGAATCCATGACTAATCATACTCCGACACCACGGTCCCAGGACCCTGAGGACATCCAAAAACGTGATTTTATAAAAGGCGTGACAGCAGCGATCTTAGGTTTCTTAAGCCTTGCCCTGACATGGCCCCTGGTTTCCTTCCTTATTCCTTCTTCCAACGAGGGGGCAGAGGGGAAATTTGTCAAAGTCCCTAATTTTCCCGGTCTTGGTGTTGATAAGCCAACGAAGATGACCACTGTTGAAGATGTGGATGTGCAAGCTTTTATAACGACCAAGGTGGTTTATGATATTTGGGTGATCAAACATGCCGCGGACAAGGCAACTGTCTATTCGTCTTTATGCCCGCATTTAAATTGCCGCTATAATTTTGACAGCACTAAAAATGTCTTTGCCTGTCCTTGCCATGGCAGTGTTTTTAATGAAGACGGCAAATGCATAGCAGGGCCGGCGCCAAGGCCATTGGACACCCTTCCTTATAAGATCGAAGGCGGGGAGCTGTACGTGCAGTATAAATTATTTAAAGCCGGTATTCCTGAAAAGATTGAGGCCTAATGACCGATTCCTCCAAAAAACCTGTATTACATGTTGTCAAAGACTGGGTCAATGAACGTACGGGACTCATAACATTTTTTTCCGAATTCTTACACGAAGAGATCCCCGGCGGCACCCGGTTTTCCTATACCTTAGGCTCGGCCTGTATGTTCCTGTTGACCATACAGATCGTCACCGGCATCTGGCAGCTTTTTTATTATGTGCCCACCGTTGATTACGCTTATTCCAGTTTGAATTATCTGCGCCTGCAGGTGCCCTTTGGATGGCTGATCCACGGCATCCATTATTGGGGCGGCACTTTATTTACGATCATCGTCGGTCTTCATTGCCTGCGCGTTTTTATCTGGGGTTCGTATAAAAAGCCCAGGGAAATGGTATGGCTCATCGGCATTGTCCTGATCATTTTGACAGCTTTGTTCATGTTCACAGGCCCGGTGCTTCCCTGGGACAAAGACGGTTATTTTGCAGGGCAAGTGGGCATCGGGATTGCCGGCTCCGTGCCTATTGTTGGTCCTTTAACGCAAGCGATATTGCAAGGTGCTAACAAAATGGGGCAGATGGCGCTTCTTCGCATGTATGTCCTTCATGTGGCCATTCTTCCCGCTGCCATCGGCGGATTTGTCATGCTGCACCTGATCGCTTTCCGTACCTACGGTGAATCTGGCCCGTGGGATGAGAAAAAGCGAAAAGTTGTCGGATACTTTTGGCCGGAACAAATATTTAAAGACGTCGTCGTTACATTTTTGATCTTTCTTTTATTGGTTTATCTCTCTGCCTTTTTCCCGGCGCCGTTTTCCGGCCTGGCAGATCCATCGGACACGCTTGTATCTCCCAAACCCGCGTGGACCTTCCTGTTCCTTTATCAGATATTGAAAATATTCCCCGGTCCTTTGGAACCATTGGGTACTGCCGGCGTTCCTTTAATGATCGTTTTGCTTTTTGCTTCCCTGCCTTTTGTTGACAAAAGCCCGGAAAAAAATCCTTTTAAACGGGGGTTTGTGGTATTGAGCGGATTTGCTTTTGTGGGGATAGTTTTGTATTTGACATGGCTTGGGTATATTTACAGGAGCGACGCTGAAAAGTCCCAAATGGAAGCCCCGGTAACAATCAGCCAGGATGATAGTGGAAAAATAAAATTGGCTGACCAATATACGGCCATGGTCGCGGCCAATGCCGATAAAAAAGCTTCAGGGGAAAAGCTCTTTAAAACTTTAGGATGCACGGAATGCCACACCGTGACTGGTGTTGCGAGCAATAAACAAGGGCCTGATCTCTTGATGGCCAAAGGTAATAACCGTTCCAGTGAGTGGCTTTATACCCAAATCCTTGCCCCTCAGGCGCATAATCAAAAGACCATCATGCCGCCTTTCGCGCATTTAAGTGAGGAAAATATCAATCTTTTAGTTACTTATTTACAGGGTTTGACTCCGCCTCCGGGGGCTGCGGCACCGCCAGCAGCAGTACCGGCAGCAGCTGCCGGTGCACCGGTGGACGCGGCTACATCTGTAAAGAATGGTGAACAATTATTTAACTCCATGGGTTGTATACAGTGCCATACGATACAAGGCACACCGAGTAATAAGCTGGGGCCGGATTTGATCATGTCTATAGCCAAGGATAAGCCCAGCAATGACTGGCTTAAAACCCAGTTAATGACACCGCAAGCGCATAACCCGACAAGTGTCATGCCTTCGTTTGCCAGCCGTTTAAATGATGCGCAGATGAGTGACATGGTGAATTTCCTAAGCAGTTTAGCGACGAGAAAACCAACAGCGCCAGCCGCAGGGGCAGCTGTAGCAGCGGCCAGTGAAAGTCAGGAGGCTGCGCCGCCTGCCAGCAGCAGCGGCAGCGGGGTCCAAGCGCTCGGCATTATCGGTGATAAAGATCATGGGGCCATTTTATTCCATCAATCCTGTATCATGTGCCATGGCCCTCATGGTGATAATAAGACGCCCGGCTTTACAGCCTACATCACAGGAGGGTCGACACCTCCTAAAGGTGTCCCGGCACTCAATCCTATTGACCGTGCCGTCTATAACATGGATCCCCAGCTTTTCGTACAGCATATAGACCAATTTATCCAGCATGGTATCCCTAATACTGAAGGCGGGCCCAACATGCCGGCTTTTGGTGATTCGCATGCCTTGACCCAGGCGCAGATCGCTGACCTGGAAGCCTATGTCTTGTCTCTTAATGGTGTTGACCGCACCATGATCATGAATCCGGGGATCGAGCCCAGGGAATTTTTCTACATGCTCGTTGCCATTACATCAGTCATCATCATGCTGGCTGTATTGTATTGGTTCCTGATGAAGCTGCTTAAAATTTAAAACATGCCATCCCAATCCGTAGCCTTAAGGCGCTATTCGAAGTTCCTTTGCGCCGTGACCTTGTTTTTGATCCTTCTTGGAGCTTTAGTTAAAAGCACCGAGTCAGGCCTTTCTGTGCCTGATTGGCCCACTACCTACGGCAAATTCATGTTTGCCTATCCTCTGAACAAAATGGCAGGGGGGGTCAAATATGAACACACCCACCGCATGCTGGCGTCCATCGTCGGGCTTCTGACTTTAATTTTAACCATATGGGTGCTTCGCATCCCAACAGTACCTGTATGGATCAAGCGTTTGGGCATATTTGCTTTTTTAACAGTGGTGGCGCAGGGTATTTTAGGCGGATTGACGGTCAAATTCTTTTTACCGGTGTGGTTGTCCACTTTTCACGGGGTATTGGCCCAAACTTTTTTTCTGGTCGTTATCCTTATTGCTTATGCTTTATCACTTGAACGGCGTCAACGCTGGAACATGGAAGAAGAAGGCTATAATCCGCGTTTTTTGCGCTTGAGCATCATTCTCATGTTCATGGTGTATATCCAATTGATCATAGGCAATATCATGCGCCATGACCAGGCGGGTTTGGCCATACCTGATTTTCCGACGATGGGATGGACTTTTTTCCCGACCTTTGACGCGGCGTGGCTTAACCGGATCAATGCCTGGCGTTTTGAGAATAATCTGGATCCTGTTAACATGGGGCAGGTGATGGTCCATCTGACGCACCGTGTCTGGGCTTTGTTGATCCTGCTCAAGATCCTATGGCTTAATAATATCGCTTATAAAGAATGTTTAGACCGTCCTTCGATCCTTAAAACTTTGTATTGGCTTAATATGGCCGTGGTCCTGCAGATCATGTTAGGGATTTCGACTGTGCTTTCGCATAAAGAAGTTTTTACTACCACCATGCATGTGACCATGGGGGCGATCGTCTTAGGCCTGTCATTTTTAATGGTCTTACGCGCAGCTCCCTTAACCTGGCGACAGTTTAAAACAATATCAACAAAACGATGAATCAATTCAATTTATATAAGTCTTATTGGCAGATGACTAAACCCGGCATTGTGATGATGGTTTTGGTCACGACCGCCTTGGGTTTTTATTTTGCCGATCATGGTTTTCACCAGCCATGGGTCTTGTTATGGACGCTCTTGGGCTCCGCATTGACCTGCGGGGGAGCAACGGTGCTCAATCAATACCTTGAGCGTGACGTGGATGCCCTGATGCAGCGCACCAAACGTCGGCCAATCCCCATGGGCATTATTTCACCGGCAGAAGCCTTGGGATTTGGCATCAGTTTAATTTTGATGGGACTTTTGATACTTTGCTGGAAGGTCAATTTATTAACAGCTTTTTTATCTTTATTGACCTGTTTTTTATATACTTTAGTTTATACTCCCATGAAACGCTTGACCTGGCTTAATACCACCATCGGTGCCATTCCCGGAGCCATTCCGCCGCTGGGAGGATGGGCCGCGGCAACCGGCCATTTAGACCCGGGGGCTTGGATATTATTTTTGATCCTCTTTACCTGGCAGCATCCGCATTTTTACGCCATTGCCTGGATATATAAGGAAGATTACAAAAAAGCCGGGTTCAAGATGCTTCCTGTTGTCCATCCTGACGCTAAATTTACTTTTTCTCAAATTACCGCGTTTAGTTTCTTTTTAGTCGCTTTTTCATTGATGCCGTCCTTGATGGGCATGTCGGGAAAGATATATTTCTGGGGAGCTCTTGCGTTGGGTGCCGGGGTCATGTACGTTGCTTTTTTATTCCAAAAGAGCCACTCTATTTTAGACGCGCGTAAAATATTAGGGGCATCCATCGCCTATCTTCCGCTTTTGCTGGTCCTGATCATCGTTGATGGTATTTTCTAAACATGCACCCGCCGCTTTTACCCACGATCAATGCTTCACTCAACGCTTCAGCCGGGATTTTCTTGATCTTGGGGGGTATTGCTATCAAAAATAAGGACCGTGTCAGGCACCGTATTCTGATGCTCTGCGCCTTTGCTTCTTCGACCTTGTTTTTATGCGCGTATCTTTATTATCACATTAGCTCGAGGGGAATTTCACATTATCAGGGTAAGGGGATATTGAGGACGATTTATTTTATAGTGCTCGGCACGCACACGCCTTTGGCGGTGGTGATCGTGCCTTTTATCATCATGGCCATCCGTCATGCTTTACGGGGGGAATTTGAAAAACACACCCGCATTACCCGCTGGCTTTATCCAACGTGGCTTTATGTATCAGTGACAGGCGTCGTTGTTTATCTGATGCTTTATATTCTTCCGCAGGCTTAAGCAGTTTTTGGCTTAATTCCGATCCGAAATCTCTTCTTGGCTTGTGCCCAAACAAAATCAAACTGACCAAAAATAGTCCCGAAGAATATCAAACCGACCTGATAGGCGGGAGGGATGAGTGGAATGTAAACTAAAACAACGATCCAAAAAGGTGTGTGGGGTGTAATGCCAACCAGATGAAAGATGACCTTTTTAACCGGTAAAATAGTCATCCCGGCCAGGGAATAGGTCAACATGATCAACCAAAAATCCCGGTCAGTTTGAATATTCCACTTATTCATTAACCAAGCTTTGGGATTCATCACTTCTTAGGTTCAGCTAACGGAGTCTTCTTTTGGGTGATGACGGGCAATTCTTTGGACTTTGTGGCGTTGAGAGCTGTATAGCTCTTGTATTTTTCCGGGATATCGGAATCCGCATAAATGGCCTGTACAGGGCATTCCGGGATGCAAGCGCCGCAATCAATGCAGACTTCCGGATCAATGGTCAGCATTTCTTTGTCTTCGTGAAAACAATCCACGGGGCAAACAGTGACACAATCGGTGTATTTGCATTTGATACAAGGTTCCGTCACAATATGGGCCATATCAATCTCCTTAATGAACCGGTGCCAGCACAGGGATATTTTGGGCCTCTGTGCGCACACGGACAGTACGGTTTAAAAATTTAGTTGTTGGTTGGTCATTCATGTTCTTGCCCTGGATGGTCCTCAGCATTTTTTCGGCAAAATAATGCACAAAGGCTTTGAAGCCATGCAATTTTCTCAGGAAATCCCCGACGGAATTGATGGAAATGAACATGCTCCAGATCTGCTTGGGCCTTAAATAAAATTCCTTAAGGCCGATATCAATATGCTCATCAATGTCTTTATGGGAAAATTGCGGATAGGAAAGCAGGGTGCGCTGTTCGCCTGCTTCAGTCAACCAGTCTTTCCAATCCTTGGCTAAAATATAATTATTTTCACGGGCCCATTTATACAGCGATGTGCCTGGATACGAGGCCACACCGGTGATCTGGATGGTGTCTAAGGGCATGGACTTGGCGAAATCAATAGTTTTACGGGCAGATTCTTTGGTTTCACCAGGAGCACCGATCATAAAGCAGCCATGAATGGTGAATCCAAGGCGATGGGCTTCTTTGGAATATTCATGGGCCATATCCACCGACACGCCGCCTTTGCGGATGACGCGTAAATTTTCATCAGTGCCGAATTCAAAACCTGTCATCAGCATGCGGCAGCCGGATTCACGCATTAAAGGCAGAAGACTTAGATCAGTGTTCACGCGCATATTGCACGACCAGCTGATGCGTTTATTGATCCCTTTAGCAATGATGAGATTGCAGACATCAATGACATGCTGGCGTTCTGCCGCGAAGGTGTCTGTTTCAAACATGATCTCGCGGATCTGCGGATGAAGTTTTAAATTGTGTTCCATTTCAGCGACGACCAGATCAGCCCGGCGATTGCGTAATTTATAACCATACATCAATTGAGGATCACGGCAAAAAGTGCAGGCATTATTACAGCCGCGGCCGGTGATCAGGGTCAAAAAGGGGAATTTTTTGCCGCCGTCAGGATACCATTCCGGCTGGATCAGTTGCCAGGCAGGGAAAGGAAGCTCGTTGACGTCAATATCAGGGCGGGGCATGTTCTTAATGACTTGTGCCTCTTTAACCCAGCAAAGTCCTAGATTTTTATCGTCGGCAACGCCATTAGCCAGATCGCGCAGGGTATAATCGTATTCACGGGGCAGGATATAATCCACGACCCCGCGGCCAATTTCAAAAGTATTATCAATTTCAGCAGTGGCATGCTGGCCCACAAAAACGACCTTGCATTTAGCGCGGTTTTTGATGATCTGGGCTTGTTCAATATCGGAATAAATGGAAGGCGTGGTTACATGCATGACCAAAAGGTCAGGCTTGAGATCCACGGTTGTTTCAATGGACTCTTCGGCAGTGAAATTACGCGCGGCCGCTTCGACAAAATGAGTGTCATGACCGGCGTCAATAAGCACCTGGGCCGCGGTCAGCAAATACTCAGGATGGCGTTGGACACGCCCACGAGACTTAGCTGCCCACCGGGCCACACGCACGAAATTGTCGCCAAAGGAAGGGTTAAGAATTACTACTTTCATGATGTTTCTATAGTACATCGGGGGGTTTTAGGCTGCAATAGTTATTTAAAAATTCTATTTCCGTGCTATATTACCTACTATGAAAATGTTGATTAGCTTAGTGCTTTTGATCTTTGTTTTTAGCTCATGCCAGCAGGCTCCCAAGCAGGAATCAAGATCCATTTGGAAGCCGTATAGCAAGCAGGCCATTGCGGATTCCATTGCCCATCATAAACCTGTGGTGATTGATTTTTTTGCTGAATGGTGCCCGAATTGCCATGAATTGGACCGGACTGTTTTTTCTCTGCCTCAAGTCCAGGCCAAACTGGCCCAAGTCACGGCTTTAAGGATGGATGCCACTAATCAGGATGACTCTGAAGTACAAAAAATAATCCAGGAATACGGGGTTGAAGGGGTGCCTACGGTCATCTTTTTAGACAGCAAGGGTCAGGAAGTCAAAGATTCCAGGGTCATAGGGCTTGTGACGCCGGAAGAGTTTTTGCAAGCGTTTGCTATGCTAAAAATATTTAAATAGAGGGATTATGAAAAGAGATTGCTTCGTCGTCCCGCCCCGGGCGGGACTCCTTGCAATGACAGTATTGCTAATTCTTATAGGAGGCTTAGCCATGGCTCAATCAACTCAAAATACGATCGATGTTTATGATGCTTCCTCTAATTCCGTCATACAAACCCAAAAAGTAGTAAAGACAGAGGAAGAATGGAAGAAAATATTGACCGCGCAGCAATATGAGGTGACTCGAGGGCAAGGGACAGAAGCCCCTTTTACCGGAGAGTATGTTAATAATCACCGTAAAGGTATCTATAAATGCGTTGGCTGCGGGCTGGACCTGTTTTCGTCAGAGGATAAATTTGAATCCGGCACCGGCTGGCCCAGTTTCACCAGGCCTATCAATAAATTAAATGTTGCTTACGTAAAAGATGATAGTCTTTTTATGACCCGTATCGAAGTGCATTGCCCGCGCTGCGGGGCGCATTTGGGCCATGTTTTTGATGACGGTCCGGCGCCGACGGGCAAGCGTTTCTGCATGAATTCAGCGGCGCTCAAATTTGTGGAGCAGAAATGAAACTATTATCACTGATCGCTGCTATTTTTTTAATTTCAAGTACAGCACAAGCACAGGAGGCGGGTATGAAGGATACAAATTTGGAATTAGCGACTTTTGCCGGCGGGTGTTTTTGGTGCATGCAGCCGTTTTTTGACAATACCAAGGGAGTCAAAAAAACAACAGTTGGTTACATCGGCGGGCATGAGGCCAATCCTACTTATGAAGATGTCTCTTCGGGCAGCACCGGCCATGCGGAAGCCATCCAAGTAGAATTCGATCCCAAGGTGGTTTCTTATGAAAAATTGTTAGACCTTTACTGGCACAACATTGACCCGACACAAGTCAATGGCCAATTTGTGGATGAAGGCACGCAATACCGTACGGCCATTTTTTACCACAGCGATGATCAAAAACGCATCGCAGAGCAATCCAAGAAAGCCCTGGGGCTTTCCGGCCGTTTTGATAAACCCATTGTGACCCAAATCGTGCCGGCAACCGTCTTTTATCCGGCGGAAGAGTACCATCAAAAATATTACTTGAAAAGCACTTTTCAATACAATATGTATCATGACAATTCCGGGCGTCATGAATACGAAGAGAAGATTTGGCATAAATAATGCCTAAATTATACTTAGTCCCCAACAGCATCAATGAAACCTCGGCAATCTCCGGGATTGACAAGGTCAATTACAGTGAAATCAAAGATGTGCGGGTGTTTTTTGTGGAAGAGCCCAAATCAGCCCGCCGGCTTCTTAAAAGTTTGAACGCCCAGTTTCCCTTTGGCGAATGCCGCTTTTTTGACCTTAACGAACACAGTAATCCTAAACAAATTCAAGAATATGCCAAAATCCTCAAAGAAGAGGATTGTGCTATTATTTCAGAAGCCGGATGCCCCTGTGTGGCTGACCCCGGCGCTGATCTGGTATTTTTAGCCCACCAGGACCAGATTGAGGTCATTCCTTTGGTCGGGCCATCGTCTATCCTGCTGGCATTAATGGCCTCAGGTTTGAATGGACAGAATTTCGCTTTTTATGGTTATTTGCCCAAAGACCGGCAGGAGAGGTCCCAAAAAATTAAAATGTTGGAAGACCGCTCTCTAAAAGAGAAGCAGGCCCAACTTTTTATGGAAACACCATACCGCAATCAAAGCCTCCTGGAAGATATTTTAGCTGCAGCCCAGGACAAAACCCTTCTTTGCATTGCCTGTGATATCACAGGGCCGCATCAGATCATCAAAACGATGAGCATCAAAGAATGGAAGAAACATCCGCTTAATATTGACAAAAAACCCGCCCTTTTCCTGCTTCAAAAGATATAGTCTCTTTGTTGACGTCGGTAATATAAGGCCTATAATAAAATGACGCTGTGAACCGTATTATTACAGGGAGTTGTCCTATGGCCTCATTTGATAAAAGATCCGTTGCTAAAAAGCTGAAAGTCAATTCATCCCCATTTACCATTTATTCCCTGCCCGAATTCGCTAAAAAGCGGGGGCTTGATATTTCCAAACTGCCATTTTCCATCCGCATCCTTTTAGAAAGCGCTCTGCGTAATTTTGATAATTATCAGGTCACTGAAAAAGATATCAATACCATCGTCGCCTGGAAGCCCAACGAGAAGAAAGATGAGATCGCCTTTAAACCCGGCCGCGTCATCCTACAGGATTTTACCGGGGTTCCTTGCGTGGTAGACATGGCTGCCATGCGCGATGCCATGAAGAATTTGAAGGGGGACATTAAGAAAATAAATCCGCAGGTGCAATGCGACCTGGTCATTGACCATTCCGTGCAGGTAGATTCTTTTGGTACGCCTAAAGCCTTGGGTGAAAACGTTACTCTGGAATTTGAACGCAATGAGGAACGCTATGAATTCCTGAAGTGGGGACAAAGCGCCTTGCAGGATTTTAGGGTGGTGCCGCCGGCCACGGGCATTGTGCATCAGGTCAATCTTGAATATCTGGCCAAAGGTGTTTTAAAGAAAAAGGACGGCAAAGATACGGTGGCTTATCCTGACAGCTGCGTCGGTACCGATTCGCATACCACCATGATCAATGGCCTTGGCATTGTTGGTTGGGGTGTGGGCGGGATCGAGGCTGAATCCGTTATGTTGGGCGAACCCATTTATATGCTTATGCCGGAAGTCGTGGGCTTTCGTATTAAAGGAAAATTAAAAGATGGCGTTACTGCGACTGATCTGGTCCTCACCGTCACACAAATTTTGCGTAAAAAAGGTGTCGTGGAAAAATTTGTGGAATTTTTTGGTGAAGGGCTGCAATATTTGCCGCTGCCGGACCGTGCCACCATTGCCAACATGGCGCCGGAATATGGGGCAACCATTGGTTTATTCCCTATTGATGATGAAACGCTTGCTTATTTAAAATTATCCGGAAGAACTGCGGCAGAAGTGGCTTTAGTGGAAAAATATTATAAAGCCCAGGGCATGTTCTATACGGCCAAAACACCTGAATGTATTTATTCCGATATTTTAGAATTAGACCTGTCAACCGTCGAGCCTTGCCTGGCAGGCCCCAAGCGGCCGCAAGACAGGGTGGCGTTAAAAGACCTGAAAACTAATTTCGCACAATCCTTAACTGCGGACATTGCTTCCCGTGGTTATGGTTTAGCTTCGGGTGACCTGAATAAAACAGTAGCCGTTGAAAATGGAAAGAGCAACGAATCCCTTGCTCATGGGTCTGTTGTTATCGCGGCCATCACTTCTTGCACCAACACCTCAAACCCATCGGTGCTGATCGCTGCCGGGCTTTTGGCTAAAAAAGCCGTTGAAAAGGGCTTGATGCCGCCTCATTATGTTAAAACCTCTTTTGCTCCGGGCTCACAGGTGGTGGAAGAATATTTAAGGACAGCCGGCTTATTGAAATTTTTGGATAAGATCAGGTTTAATATCGTGGGCTATGGATGCACCACCTGTATCGGGAACTCCGGCCCCTTGCCTGAGCCGGTGGCCAATGCTATCAATAAAGGCAACTTGGTTGCAGCGGCAGTACTTTCCGGTAACCGTAATTTTGAAGGCCGTGTGAATCCGTATACCAAAGCAAATTTCCTGGCTTCACCGCCCTTAGTCGTGGCCTATGCCTTGGCTGGGCGCGTGGACATTGATTTAAACAATGAATCTCTGGGCAAAGATAAAAAAGGTAAGGCCGTGTTTCTCAAGGATATTTGGCCGACTCAAAAAGAAACCGCCTTGGCGGTGCGCAAATTTGTCAAAGCTGCCATTTTCCGCCGCTGCTATAAGAACGTGGACCGTGGCAATAAAAACTGGAATGCCATTAAAACCACTAAGTCTGATCTTTTTAACTGGGATGACAAAAGCACCTATATTCAAAATCCGCCTTATTTTGTGGGCATGAAATCAAGCGTTGATCCCATTAATGGCATCGCCCAAGCCAGATGTTTGGTCATGGTGGCTGATTCTGTTACCACCGACCATATTTCTCCTGCAGGGGCCATTGCCAAGGATTCTCCGGCTGGAAAATATTTGATGGAGCAGGGGGTAACACCTAAAGATTTTAATAGCTACGGCGCCCGTCGGGGTAATGATCGCATCATGACCCGCGGCACTTTTGCCAATATCCGTTTGCGCAATTTAACAGCGCCTGGCACGGAAGGCCCGTGGACCACGTATTGGCCTTCCAAAGAAAAAATGTTCATTTATGACGCAGCCATGAAGTACAAAGAAAGCAAAACACCGCTGATCGTCCTGGCTGGCAAAGAATACGGCACCGGCTCTTCCCGCGATTGGGCGGCTAAAGGTACCACCTTGCTTGGCATCCGGGCCGTCATTGCGGAGAGCTTTGAACGTATTCATCGCAGTAATTTATGCGGCATGGGTGTTCTGCCTTGTGTCTTTAAGCCGGGTGAGAACTATGCTTCTCTGGGATTAAAAGGGGACGAGACCTTTAATTTTACAAATCTGGACAATAACTTAAAACCCCGTCAGGAACTGACCATTGAAGCGGTTTTATCCGATGGCAGCAAAAAGCAATTTAATGTCATTGCCCGTGTCGACACGCCGGTGGAAGTGGACTATTTACGTAACGGTGGGATTTTGCAGACTGTTTTGAGGAAATTGGCAAAGTAATAATTTATGCGGATTTTGTTAACAAACGACGATGGGATCTATGCGGAGGGGCTTTACGCCGCGTATAAAGAACTCAGCAAGATCGCTGACGTGACAGTGGTGGCCCCTGATTCCGAGCAAAGTTCCGTTGGGCACGGCATTACACTTTTTTATCCGCTTTTTGCCAAACGGATCTCTCCGGAGAACCATTTTAACGGGTACGCTGTCAGCGGCAAGCCCGCGGATTGTGTTAAATTTGCCATAGGTGTACTTCTTAAAGGAAAAAAGCCTGATCTGGTCATTTCCGGAATTAATTACGGCGGCAATGACGGCCAAAGTGTATTTTATTCCGGCACTGTGGCAGGGGCGCGGGAAGGTGCTTTGATGGGGATCAACTCATTTGCTGTTTCTTTGGATTGTTTTGATAATGCTGATTTTGCGATTGCCGCAAAATTCACGGCAAAATTGGCCAAATGGGTCTGTAAGAGTAGTTTGCCTAAAGGCACCTTTCTTAATGTGAATGTTCCGCCCGGCAAACCTAAGGGGACTCTCTTCACCCGTCAGGGGATAGAGCCCATTCATGGGACATTTGAAAAACGTAAAAGCCCTCATGACAAACATTATTACTGGATGGGGGCAAAAATGCCAGACCATAAGAATGATAATGCCATTGATACCTATGCCTTAAAGAACAAGTACATTACGATAACTCCGATCCACTCAGATCTTACAGATGAGATTTTTTTGCATAAAGCGAAAAAAAGCCTATGATCTCTGACGAAAATATCTTCGCAGCCCGTATCCTCGCCATTGACGATAATATCCTCAATATCCAAATCCTCAAAAAGATCCTTACCAACGCCGGCTTTATCAATATCACCACCACGACGGACCCGACCCGGGCCCTTGCCCTTTATAAAGAAATACAGCCTGATCTGGTCCTGCTCGATCTGAATATGCCCAAGATGGACGGTTTTGCGGTCATGCTCCAGCTGTCTGTCCTTCATCCTGATGATTATCTTCCTTTGTTGATATTGACTGCCGAAGAGGAATCCATCCGTTTTAAGGCCCTGCAAAGCGGTGCCAAAGATTTTTTACATAAACCATATGAACATCTCGACGTGCTTTTAAAAAGCCGGAATATCATTGAAGTGCGCCTCCTGTATAATCAAATTAAAAACCACAATGCTTCTTTAGACCAACAGGTCAATGACCGGATCAAGGAGATCAGGGACACCCGTCTTGATGTCATTCAGCGCCTGGCGGTTGCCGCGGAATTAAGGGATGCGGGTACCGGAAAACATATTTACCGCATGAGCCGTTATTGCCAGCTTTTGGCCCTGGCTGTTGGTTTTTCAAAGGAGCAGGGGGAGTTGCTGTTAACGACCTCGCCGTTGCATGATATCGGTAAGATAGCCATTCCGGATTCCATTTTACTGAAACCTTCAAGTTTGGAACCTCATGAGTTTGAGATCATCAAAACACATACCACCCTGGGAGCTCAAATGCTTTCCGGCAGTGATTCTGTTTTCCTTAAAATGGCGGAGACCATTGCTCTGACCCATCATGAAAAATGGAATGGTGCGGGCTATCCTCACGGGATCAAAGGTGAAGAGATACCCTTGGTAGGCCGTATTTGCGCTATCGCGGATGTGTTTGATGCTTTAAGTTCTGCCAGGCCGTATAAGAAAGCCTGGACTTTTGAAGAAACCATGACAGAAATAATGCGTTTGAAAGGGACACATTTTGACCCTAAATTAGTTGAGGCTTTTGCAAGTGCCGCGAAGGACATTAAAGCAGTTTATGAACAGAATTAAACGTGTTATAATAATTCACTTAATTGGTTTTTCTTAAAATAGGGGGTCTTATGGCGGACAATGTTCAGATCAATATCGACGGAAAAGCATTGGAATGTCCTATCATTGTCGGCACAGAAGGTGATAAGGCCTTTGATATCGCTAAATTGCGCAGTACAACGAATTATATCACCATGGACCCGGGTTTCGGCAATACCGGTTCCTGCAAAAGCGCCATTACCTATCTCGACGGAGAAAAAGGGGTCCTGCGTTACCGCGGCATTCCCATTGAACAGTTGGCCGAGAAATCCACCTTTGTGGAAACATCCTACCTTTTAATTTACGGCAAATTACCCAATCAAAAAGAATTAGATGCTTTTTCCGAGGCTTTTAATGAGCATTCCATGATCCACGAGGACATGAAAAATCTTTTTGATGCTTATCCGTCCTCAGCACACCCCATGGCCAGCCTTTCAGCCATGGTCTGTTCTTTGTCTGCTTATTATCCTGAATTAATTAAAGAAAACCCAACTAAGGAAGAGATCGACCGCATCGCGGTACAACTTTTATCCAAGATACGCACCATTTGTGCTTTTTCCCATAAAAAATCCGTCGGTGAGGCTTTTGTGTATCCTCGCCATGATTTAAAATATGTGCCTAATTTCTTAAATATGATGTTTGCTTCGACAGCCAAGCCTTACAAGATCACGGATGAAGTGGTGCGTGCCATGCAGGTACTCTTGATCCTGCATGCTGATCATGAGCAAAATTGCTCAACATCCACCGTGCGTTTAGTGGGTTCTTCACATGCGAATTTATATGCGTCTATTTCCGCGGGTATCTGTGCCTTGTGGGGGCCTTTGCATGGCGGAGCTAATCAGGCGGTGATCGAGATGTTAGAAGAGGTCCAAAAAGGCGGAGGAGATGTCCAGAAGTACATCGGCAAAGCCAAGGACAAGAATGATACCTTCCGTTTGATGGGCTTTGGCCACCGGGTTTATAAGAATTTTGACCCGCGCGCCAAGATCATCAAGCAATGCGCTGATGACCTGCTTAACAAATTAGGCATCCATGATCCTTTGCTCGATTTGGCCAAGAAGATGGAAGAAGCTGCTCTTAAGGATGAATATTTTATCGCGCGTAAATTATATCCCAACGTTGATTTTTATAGCGGCATCATTTACCGCGCCATTGGTGTGCCTTTGAACATGTTCCCGGTGATGTTTGCCATCGGACGCATGCCCGGCTGGATCGCCCATTGGAAAGAAATGATCCAGGACCCGACGACAAAGATCGGCAGGCCGTTCCAAATTTATATCGGTGCCCCTAAAACAGATTATGTCCCCATTGAAAAGAGAACATAGGAGATCATGTGATTTTATTTCGTCCACAGGCTAAATACGATAAGGATGCGGCAGTGGTTTTTTTAGCCGCCGGCCAAACCCATGCCCGCTTTAAAAATGAACTGGAAAAAGGAGAGATTTTTCCTCTGCTTGAAGGCGGCAAGACCCTTTTATTTGTCGGTTTAGGGAAAATAGATAAATTGTCTTTAACAGACCTGCGGGTACAGGTGCGCAAGGCCCTTTCATCCTGTTATCTTAAAAAAGCCAAAACAGTTGAGATCATCCCCCATCGCCGTGATGATGCGGCCATTATTGCCGTTATTGAGGGAGTGTTGATCGGCACCTATGTTTGGGACAAATATAAATCAAAGGATAAGAACGATAAAACCGTCAAAGATAAACAAATAACCATCGCTGTTGAACCCAAGAAGGTCTTCACTGATGCGGTTGCTGTTTGTCAGGGTGTAAGTTTGACCCGTGACCTGGTCAATGACAATGCGGACACGATCACCTCAGATTATTTTGAAAAAACAGTCCGCGGCCTTATTAAAGGGCATAAGAATATCCGCCTGGAGATCTTAAACCGTAAAGAATTAAAAGCCAAGGGCCTTAATCTTCATCTGGCCGTCAATCAAGCCAGTAATAAAGAACCTAAGCTTATTATTGTCCGTTATAACGGCGGTAAAAAGAATGAAGGCTACACCGCGTTTATCGGTAAAGGCATGACCTTTGATACCGGCGGTTTGAATTTAAAGCCCACCGGCGGCATTGAAACGATGAAAATAGACATGTCCGGGGCCGCGGCTGTTTGCGGAATTTTAAAAAATGCCCTGAGTTTAGGAATTAAGAAAAATTTACTTTTCGTTTTAGGGATCGCTGAAAATTCCATTGGTTCTGCTGCCTATAAACCGGGTGACGTGATCACCGGCTATGCAGGCAAGTCTGTTGAGATCGGTAATACCGACGCTGAAGGCCGTTTGGTTTTGGCGGATGCTTTTGCGTATGTGGTCAAAAATTATAAGCCGGCCAAGATGATCGACCTGGCGACCTTGACAGGTGCTTGTGTGGTGGCCTTGGGATTTGACCATTCCGGATTATTTTCCAATTCCGATGAGTTGAGCCGCCAATTGCTGGAATCAGCAAGTAAGACCGATGACCGTGCCTGGCGCCTGCCTATTTATCCGGAGCTCAAAGAACATATCAAGTCCCCGATCGCGGACTTAAAGAACACCAGCAATATCAAAGGCGGGGGAGCAAGCACCGCGGCGGAATTTTTGCACCAGTTCACAGAAGGCACCACCTGGGCCCATTTGGATATTGCCGGAAGCGCGTACGCCGAAGGAGCAGGGCGCATGTATTTTGGGTATGGCGCCACCGGCGCCGGTGTACGCCTGTTGACACATTATTTGTTAAATAATTAGGGAGGTTAAGTATGGAAGGCTTTTTCATTCCTGTTTTGTTCATCATTTTCTTTTTTATATCCGGTATCCGCATTATCCGTCCGACCTCAAGAGGGCTCATTGAACGCCTTGGGAAATACAATCGTTTTGCAAATCTGGGATTTAACTGGGTCATCCCTTTGGTGGAAAATGTGTACATCGTCAATATCACCGAGCAATTGGTCAATGCTGAAACACAGGAGATCATTACCAATGATAATTTAAACGCTAAAGTTGATGCCCAGGTCTACTTTAAAGTCAGGCCTGATGAAGAAAGTGTTAAGAACTGCCAATATAATGTCGGTAATTACCAATACCAGATCGTTAATCTGGCGCGCACCACCTTGCGCAATATCATTGGTACCATGACCTTAAAAAGTGCCAATAGCGAGCGTGGGCGAATTAATACTGATCTGCATTCGATATTAGAGCGTGAGACCGCCAGCTGGGGCTTGGAAATTGTCCGCACGGAACTTAAAGAAATTGATCCTCCCAAAGATGTCCAGGAAACCATGAACAAGGTTGTCAAAGCGGAGAATGAGAAAATTGCCGCCATTGACTTTGCCACCGCGACGGAAACAGCAGCTGACGGCCAAAAGCGCGCGGAGATCAAAAAAGCCGAAGGCATCAAGCAAGCCAGGATCCTGGCAGCTGAAGGTGAATCTGAAGCCATCCGCCTGGTCAATGAGGCCGCGGATAGATATTTTGTGGGTAATGCCCAACTCTTACGCCGTTTGGAAACAGTTGAGAAAGCTTTATCTCAAAATACAAAAATTGTTGTTCCTATTAACAGTGAGTTGGTCAATGTCATTGGGGACCTTGCCGGCGGCATTGTCCCTATTAAAAAGGGTTAGCCATCATGGATTATCGTGTAGAAACTGACAGCATGGGGGAAGTTAAAGTTGCCAAGGATAAATACTGGGGCGCGCAAACCCAGCGTTCCCTGGAAAATTTTAAGATCGGCGGTCACAAATTCCCTAAAGAGATGATCAGGGCCCTTGGCATCCTTAAAAAAGCAGCTGCCATGACCAATCAAGAGCTCGGGAGTTTACCTGCTGACAAAGCCGGTTTAATTATCCGCGCGGCTGATGAAGTCATTGAAGGCAAGCTCGATGCTCATTTTCCTTTAGTTGTTTGGCAAACCGGTTCAGGCACTCAGACAAACATGAATGCCAATGAAGTGATATCCAACCGTGCCATTGAATTGGCAGGCGGCGTCATGGGCAGCAAAAAACCCATTCACCCCAATGATGATGTTAACAAGGCCCAATCTTCCAATGACACTTTTCCAACAGCCATGAATATTGCCGCGGTTGAAGAGATCCAGCGACGGCTGATACCCATGGTCAAGAAATTACGCGATGCCCTGCAAAAAAAAGAAATAGAATTCAAAGATGTTATTAAGATCGGACGTACCCATTTAATGGACGCGACACCCTTGACCCTGGGCCAGGAAATTTCCGGGTATGTGCAGCAGTTGACCAGCGGTCTTGAACGTATTGAAGCGGTCATGCCGCACCTTTATGAATTGGCATTAGGGGGTACCGCCGTCGGTACCGGGCTTAACACGCATCCGCAATTTGCCGTTAAATCCGCGGCAAAAATAGCCCAGATCACCGGAAAACCTTTTAAAACAGCGCGTAATAAATTTGAGGCCTTGGCCTGTCATGACAGCATGGTCAATTTAAGCGGGGTGTTAAATACCTTGGCTGTTTCATTAATGAAGATCGCCAATGATATCCGGTGGCTTGGTTCAGGTCCGCGTTCCGGTATCGGAGAACTGCATTTGCCGGAAAATGAACCGGGCTCCTCGATCATGCCCGGCAAGGTAAACCCAACCCAGTGCGAGGCCATGACCATGGTCTGTGTCCAGGTGTTTGGCAATAACACCGCCGTGACGGTGGCCGGCTCGAACGGGAATTTTGAATTAAACGTTTATAAGCCGGTGATCATCTTTAATATCCTTAATTCCATACAGCTTTTGTCAGACGCCTGTGAAAGTTTTACTGACCATTGCATCGTTGGTATTGAAGCCAATCGCCTTAATATCAAGAAAAACCTGGATAATTCATTGATGCTCGTCACCGCCTTAAATCCGCATATCGGTTATGATAATGCCGCGAAGGTTGCTAAAAAAGCATTCGCGGAAAATATCACCCTCAAAGAAGCGGCGATCGCTTTAGGATTGTTGACAGCGGAAAAGTTTGATTCCCTGGTCCGTCCGCAAGACATGATAGGCCCTTCATGATCATTGGTGTTCCCAAGGAAATCAAAAACAATGAATGCCGTGTGAGCATTTTACCGGTAGGCGTGGAAACCCTGGTTCGCGCCGGCCACCAAGTTTTGATAGAGCACACTGCCGGTATCGGCAGCGGGATCACCGACGTTGATTATGAAACAGTGGGCGGGGAAATAATGGAAACGCCTGACATGATCTACTCCCAGGCAGAGATGATCGTCAAGATCAAGGAACCCCAGCCTTCCGAATATAGACTGCTTAAAAAAGACCAAATTGTTTTTACTTATTTTCACTTTGCCGCCAGCCGTGAATTGACTGAAAGCTTGCTGGAGCGCAAGATCACAGCCCTGGCCTATGAAACTCTTCAGACGGAAGATGGGGAATTGCCATGTTTGACACCCATGTCTGAAGTGGCCGGCCGCATGGCCGTGCACGAGGGGGCTAAATATTTGGAAGAACCCATGAAGGGCAGGGGAATTTTGTTGGCTGGTGTCCCAGGCGTTTATCCGGCGGAAGTGACCATTATCGGTGCCGGTGTCGTCGGCTCCAATGCTTGTAAAATGGCAGCGGGCTTAGGGGCAAATGTGACGGTTTTGGACATTAATTTAAACCGCCTGCGCTATCTGGAAGAGATCATGCCTCCCAATGTCCACACCCTCATGAGCAATTCCCATAATATCCGTGAAGCGGTGCTTAGAGCTGACCTTGTCATCAGCTCTGTGTTGATCCGCGGGGCCAAAGCCCCGTGCCTGATCGACCGCAAATTAGTTTCCCAAATGAAAAAAGGGTCAGTGATCGTTGATGTGGCTATTGACCAGGGTGGCTCTGTTGAAACCTCACGGCCCACCACCCATGAAAATCCCATTTATGTGGTTGATGGCGTGGTGCATTATTGCGTGACCAATATGCCCGGGGCTGTGGCCCGCACCAGCACCTATGCCTTGACCAACGCCACCTTTCCCTATATCTTGAAGGTTGCCAACGACGGTTTTAAGAAATGGGTGAGGGATTCCCATGAGATACGCACGGCCTTAAACATGACGGAAGGGCATTTGACGATCAAAGAAGTGGCAGAGACTTTTGACATCCCTTACAAAAAATTTTCATAGAGGCCGCCAGACGCTGATCTCATATGGCCTGTGGTCTTGAGGCGCGTAAACTAAAAGATATCCGTCATATTTGTAATATTTTTTAATATCATCGCCGATCCCCAAAGGTAAAAGAGTCGGCGGCAGCATGATCAGGTCAAATTTCTTATTCTCCACCCTGTTCCTGATGTTCCCAAAAAACATCAGCTGTTGAATATACACCCGAGCATCTTCTTTAAGCCAGCCTTTCATCCAATAGTTCCGTTCACCGCCTAATTGAAAATATTCCGTCTGGCCGTTATTCAGGACTTCTTTGTTTTGTTCGATCAATAGGGGTGCTATCAAAGAAGTATCAAGGATGTGTTGATGCTGGTTGACAAGCAAAGAAACCTCCACCCAGCTCAAGGTGTTTTTATTAAAGTATTTATAATTTTGGTCAGAAGTCATCGTATATAGGTTATAGATCAAAAAAGGGACGCACAGCAACGGCCAAAAAGAACTACGGCTAAAGATCCAGGCCGCACCTATCAAAAGAAAGGGGGACAGTAATTGAAAGAAGTACCAAAGAAAGGCCCCGGAGTTGCGGCCCATTGACATATATAGAACCAATGAAGAGCATAATCCGGCGTAGAGGGCTAATCCTATGTCACTGCGAGCAAAGCGAAGCAGTCTTTTAAAAGAGATTGCTTCGTCGCCCTTCGGGCTTCTCGCAACGACGCTAATATTTTTAAGAATATACCCTAAAATAAAAATCCCCATTAATATAAAGACCCATTGATGCAGGTCCCTATACGTAATGATCTGTGTGTGCAGCCTTTCCATGCTCGCCCAGGCAGGGGCCATGTTGACCTCGGAAAAAAAACAATTATCAAAATAAGCCGGAAAAATCTGGTTGATCACCCCGATGCTGATGATTAACAGCGGCAATAATACAAAAAAGTAGAAAAGGGATTTCATTTTAGAGACAAAAAGAAATAAATACGATAACATCACGAGGGCCCCTAAAAAGGTGTACATCTTGGTATAAAAAGCTAAGATCCCAAATAGGACACTTACAATTAACGACTTGTAAGAATATTGGCAAAACCAGGGGATAAACAGGGTCAATAAAAAAAAGAACGTGCCTGTGGCCCCGGGGTCAATGGTGGCAGTGCTGGTCCCCGGAAATAATAAAGAAGAATAAAGCATTAAAACAGCCCAAATGTTCAACAAAACAGGGACAGCCATTTTTTTAAGGACAAAGAAGGCCAGCACGCAGCAGCCTAATATAGAAAAAGCGGTAATTACCCTGTGGATGAGCATGGTGGTGCCAAAGATCTTGGCCCAAGGCCAGGCTAACAAGGGATAAATGATCCCATACTCATTCATATATTGAGGCTGAAGGGACATGTCGTAAGGATTGAGCCCTTTGACCAAAGCATCGGTGCTTGACATCATTGCACTTTCCCTAAATGCAATAGGAAAAGGGAAGGTCACGGAAGCAAGGTGATAATGGAGAAGGCGAAGGGCGAAATAGGCCAGGGCAAACGCAAAGATCACCTGGAAAATGCGTGAAACGAGGCGTAAAGAGGGGGCCATGAAATATATACTAACAAACAAAATCATTGACGGGAAGAATAAAGAAAATAGAATAGGTATATGCCAATCAAGCACAACTCCTTTGAAGAGCGCCGTGACAGTGTGCGCGCCAAGCGCATCATTACTGTCCGCCACCGTTTGGTCAAGCACAGGGGCCGCAAGGTGGATTCCATGTGGCAGCTGGCCACCACTGAGAATATGTCGCTCAGCGGTCTGCTTTTTGTGAGCGCTTTAGCGTATCATCCTGCGGATATCATTGAACTTCAGGTTGTAATGTCCGGCGTGCTTGATATTTTTAACGGTTATGGCAAAGTCATCCGTGCCGCCCGTAACAAAGGCGGTAATTATCACGTTGCCGTGAAATACGTTGACCTGAAAATTAAAACTCGTCCGGCTAAATCTATCTTAGTCTCTCAAAAATAATTTTGCTGCCAATAATTCCCTTCATTATTCCCGTCATTGTAACGTTCTTTGTTTTCCTGCTTAAATCAGCAAGCGGTCCTTATTGGCAATTTCCTGATCCTTCTTACGGCTATCTCTCCAGCGGTCTTAGTCTTTTTAAAGGTTTTTCTCCAACTTTTAATTATCAGCCCGGGACTTCAGTTGAAATGCTCGGGGGGCTCACCATATTTTTGCTTAATATCGGCCATTCCACTTCGGACGCTGTCCGTCGGGTCCTGCTTGATCCTGATTTTTATTTAAACGCCATCAACACTGTAATGGTTGTATTTGTTTTTTTGACTTCATCTATTTTAGGGGTGTACGTTTATCGGCAGACAAATGATAAGCTCGCGGTCCTGTTATCCCAATTGCCGGTTTTAAGTTTTTTGGCGTTAAGATCATATTCTTTTTACGATTATGTCCTGCCTGTTATTACCAATGTCAGTCCTGAGCCTTTGTTGATCAGCGTTGCCGCTCTTTTTAATCTCTGCTTCCTTAAGCTATTTTTTGCCAAAGAGCATCGGGAAGAAATGCTAATGACCATTTTACTAGGGGTCATATGCGCATTAGGGATCGCCACCAGGCTGACTTTTTCTCCTTATTTAATGATTCCTTTGATCGTCTGTAAGGGCAGGATGAAATTCCTCTTTTTGGCAGTGTCCGCCGTGTCTTTGTTCCTGTGGACCATCCCTATTATACCTTCCTATGGATGGGTGGGAGGCTGGATCACCCGGCTTTTAACACACACGGGGGAGTATGGTTCAGGCACTCAAGGCTTTATTAACCTCTCTTTGTTTTTATTGAATTGTAATATTATTTTATCTAAGTGTTGGTATTTGATGTTATTCGGCCTTGGCGCCTTGATTTTAAGTTTGGGCCAGATCATTAAAAATCCCATGAGCAGAGGGACTTCTTTTTTTCTGGCAACTGCTTTTTGCGTATTGGTCCAATTGGCCATCATTGCAAAACATTACGATGACCATTATCTGGTCGCTGCCATCAGTTTGTTCAGCCCTCTTTTTGTTTTGGCCTATGTGAATGTGAAAAATAAAAACATTTTTTTAAAAGCAACGGTTTTTTTATGCATCATTGTATTTATTGTCCAATCCCTGGGAAACGCCTTGGCCTATAGTAAGCAATTATCCGGGTATACAAAAGCAGCTGTCAGCTTTAACAATATGATCCATGAAAAATATGCTGATTTTATCTTCGTCGGTGTTTTTCCCATGCCCATGTCAACCTCCGAGGCTGCTTTTTTTTGGGGCAATGACAGGGACAACAGGCAGCAGGATGAGCTTGCTAATTTATACCCTAAGCGTTTGGCCTATTTTCTGACCAACATGAATGATTATGCCCCGTATGTTTCCGGCATTTATTCGATCAAGCAGCGGGTTTGGGCGGATGATCTTATTACGTCTGGCGCGCGCGTGATGTTTGTCGCTCCTAAGGGGTATGATTTTTCCCAAACTCCTTATACGGTACTGCCTTTGGAACAAGGGAAATACGCAGCCAGTTATCTTCTTGTTGCATCAACCGAGAAGCAAGCGGAGATGCTTTTTGACGCGGCTATTAAATTATTGGAAGCAGGGGATTACCCGCAGGCCTTTGTTCTTGCCTTAAAAAGCAAGCAGCTTCATTACCAGCCTGCCGGTAAGGTTGATTATCTGCTTAGTGTCATTTACCCCCGGATCAAACATTGATATGAAATTTTCCAGATCAACTTTGGGGTATCTTGTCTTATTGGTCGTCCTGACCGTTCCTTTGTGTTCGAGGATATTTGGCAGTGACCTGATCGATGCCCATGATTCGATGGCGGGATTGATCAGGGCCCTGTCGATGCAGAAATACATGTGGCATGGTCAATTTTTAGTGCGATGGTCTCCGGAGATCAACTGGGGCTATGGTTATCCCATGTTCAATTTTTACCCGCCATTTTTTTCTTTTATTTCCGTGCTGCTTTTTCAACTGACACACAACATGGTCCTAGCCATTAATTTGGCCTGCAGTTTATTTTGGATATTGTCCGGGGCCGGCATGTTTTTTCTGGCCCGTGAGTTCTGGGGGGATGAAGGGGGGATGCTTTCAGCCGTGCTTTACGTTTACGCGCCGTATCATATCGTTGATCTTTATGTGCGCGGGGCTTTCGCGGAATTCAGTTCTTTTGCTTTTTTCCCGTTCCTTTTGTTTGCTATCCTGAAGGTGGGTCGTAAGGCAGGTCTTGGGTTTTTTCTTTTAGGGGTGGGAAGCGTTTTTGGCCTTAGCTTGACCCACAATATCATGAGCATGTTGTTTTTTCCTGTTGCTGTTGCCTTTATGTTTTATTTGTATTATACGGGCGACCGCGAGGGTCGCGCTTACAGGATCCTTTCTGTGATGGGCATGTTTGTCATTGGCCTGATGATGTCATCCTTTTTTTGGTTACCAGCGCTTTTGGAAAAGAAGTTTTTGGGCCTTGAGTTTCTGGTTTCCATGCGCTATGACTTTCATAAGAATTTTATTTCACTAGGGGATTTATTCCAGCCCTTTAATACAAATACTGCGGACAATGTTTCTTTTCAGGTCGGCATTATCCATTCATTGCTTTGCCTTGGCACCTTGGCGTGTCTTCCTAAAATTCTTAAAATAAACAGGCGCTTGGGGCTTGGATACGTTTTCTTTTTGGTCGTTGGGTTAATGGCTGTTTTCTTCACACTGCCTTATTCACGTTTGTTTTGGGAGAATATCGGCATTTTGAGTTTTATTCAGTTTCCCTGGCGTTTCTTGGCCATTATTGTTTTTGCCATGTCCCTGCTGTGCGGTTCTGTGGCGGTGTTGATCAAAGATCCAATGGTAAGGAAGGTTTTTTTAATTATCGTAGGATTACTGGCTATTTTTGTTTCTTTTAAATCTTCTTCCAAGCCGGTGTTTGTAGCCAGTGAAAGAACTGTCGAGGATTTTCTTGCGATGGGCGAGGGGGAGTATACGCCCAAGTGGATCAAGATCCCGCCTGCCAAACGCCCTGACAGGAAATTTGAAATCGTCCGCGGGACAGGCCAATTGGGCGAAGAAAGGTCTCTGGGCCCTGTTAACTATCAAACCATGTTCCAGGCGTCATCGCCGTGCCTATTGTCTTTTAATACTTTTTATTTTCCCGGCTGGCATGTTTATATGGATGGCCAGCCGATAAAACCTTATTTGGACAATTCTTTTGGTCTTATTCTTTTTCTTGTTCCGCCAGGGAACCATGATATTCAAGTGATTTTTGGCCAAACGCCGGTCCGTGTGGCAGGGATGATTATTTCCTGGTTGGGGTTTGTTTTATTACTCATGTTGAGCTTTAATCCATGGCTGAGATCAAAATTGATCAATTGATCCGTTCTCACCGCAGGACCATTGGTTTACAGATAACCAATGATGCGCGCCTGATCGTCCGTGCGCCGCATTCTGCTTCAGAAGGTTTTATCCGTAAACTCATCAGCCGTAAAGAATCCTGGATCATAGCCAAGCAAGACTTTTTTAAACAACGGCAAAATAAGGCCGTGATCCGGAAATTTGTCCCTGGCGAGGAATTTTTGTTTTTAGGAGAAAGTTATCAGTTAGTGGCTGTTGAAGATCTTCCTAAAGCTGTAGTTTTGGGTGATTCCTTGATGATTTCTTCAGTAGTTTTGGCTAACGCGCGGGACCACATTGAAAATTGGTACAAGGACCAAGCCTTGGCTTATATAAGCCAACGGACTGCGAATTATGCCATAATGACAGGCCTAAAATTTCAATCTATCCGGATCAATAGCGCGACAACGCGCTGGGGGTCTTGCGGGTACAAAGACACGCTAAACTTCACCTGGCGCTTGATCATGGCGCCGATCAAGGTAGTGGATTATGTCATTATTCACGAGCTGATGCATTTAAAGCAGAAGAACCATTCAAGGAAGTTTTGGGCTGAGGTAGCTCAAATGATGCCTGATTACAAACAAGAGGAGCGTTGGCTGAAGCATAATAGCCATTTGTTGGGATGGGCTTAAATAAGCATTTTCTATGTGTATATACTTAACATAACATATATTATAGGAAGTTACGAAGGCGGGCTTTGAAGGGCCGGATCCTATCCGGTTTTTCAATTTGAGCTGCTAGTCAGCTCCTTCGCCCATGGATCTCCTTTACTGTTTGTTGTTCCTGCCGCGGTAATTCCATCTACTATTTCAATTACACAGAGCATCCGAATAAAGCCTTCGAAAGAACAAAAACCGAAGCAATCGGCACAGCCGCCCGACTTATCCCCCTAAACACCGAAAAGCGTCTAGATGGGCATTTCTTAGAATATTTGGTGGAATCGACCTTACATTAGCGCTTTTGAGTGATTATGGCAAGGTTTTTAATTTGGTTAGGTTGGGGGCTGAAGTGAAAGTTTTGTAGCAAAGTTTTACGTAAGGAATAATGCTAATGAAACAGGCGCTGTCCCCTATTTTTATATAATCCGCCATAATACCTTTCTAATTGCTTCTTGCTAAGAAGCTATACGTAGATACGCATTTACAGTACCATCAGAATTTAAATCCCAATATTGGGGATTCTTTGGCCTCAATTTACCGTCAAATATGTTAACAAAGAAGATTTCTTTTTCCATTAGGGATAGACGCTCCATATTACTTTTAGCCAACTCTAAAAATGGAATTCCTGCTACCGATGGATTCATGTGATGAATATCTGCTCGAAAGCTTCTCATTATCCCTTGCGATACTCTCAAACAATCTTCGGATATAAAATTTCCTGTTTTTAATTCCAAAAGCAGCTCTTCTTCTGATTTTGTTTGTCCTTTTAGGTGTCTCTGTATGCTATTTCGTTCAGCAATAAATTTAATTATTCCTTCGTTTATTGCATGACTCATCATTACAGTTGCAATAAAATATCCATCTCTATAAAGTCGGATACATTCAGCCGAAGCTTCTGAAAAATAATGGTTACCAATAATCCATTGTCGATCAATTTCTAGACTACGATTCATCCTATCCTCTAAAGTAGAATCAAACTCATCCTTTAATTCTTGTTTCAACTGAGCCCTTTTAATAAGATTATTTATTTCTGGAATTGTCATTCTTCCTGTTCTTTCTTACCTTTAGCATCATTCGCTCGCAGGACAACGCCACTATTCTTATCAAGCGTCTTAAATTCCTGTCTTGTGAAAGCCTTTACAACAACCTTTGTCCGTAAAAACCTATCTTTATCAGCATATTTATTAAGCCACTCTGGATTTTTTGTAAGTATGTCATTTCTTAAATGATTGTCTTTATTAAGATCGATTACTTCGATCTTAAATTGTTCGTATAAATTCTTCTCATTTAAATCTAATAGAGGGTTAAGTTGCGTAAGAGTAGCAAACCTTCTTAAATCAAAGATTCCAATAGACCCTTTCTGAGCCTTATAGGCTTTATAGACTGGAACGGTACCGTGTTTTAGTTTTAAATATCCTTGAAAGTTAGGAAGACTCCCCTTTTTTTTAATATCTTTATGCCAATAAGGAGTGAACTGTCCATTTTCTGTTAACCCTCTTAAATCTTCAAATTCTAAGGATGCAATAATTACATTTGGAGAATACCCAAGAGTAATTAATTGCTCTATTGCAGATTCGATTTGAGCTACCACATCTTGCTTTCCTAACTCAATTGCATTTGCCTCCTTAAACATCTTTCCAAAGATAGAACCATTTTCAGATGTGGCCATGCCATTTCCATATTGTTCACCCCAGCGATGGTAGCCCACATGCCAATCATCTATAAAAGCTCCTTTTTCATCAATCTGATTATACCCAAGAGCTTCTGGAGGCCTTGTAATGTCCTTAAAATCAGTGTTAAAAATTCCATATTTTTCAAATATGCGATGAACGGTATTATTATTTTTGTAGCTTTCAATGAAGGTATTAATAAACTCCGTTTTCTTTTTCTGGCTTATTTCGGCATTAATAAGCGCGTCCTCATCTATGTGTACCTGTTTTTCTTTTACCTTATCAAATAATTTAAATAAGGCATCCTTCTTTGCCACAACATCAGCGCTAAGAACTTCATTCCACTGACTTATTTCATTAACCATCCCATTAATGATTTTCTTAAGAGAACTCTCATCGTTCTCAATCATAGGCATAAAATCGCGACTCGCAGGTAAGTCTTGAGTCAAAAGCTTATCAGCATCAATCCGACCTGCCATCTCTAACGACTTCAAGGCATACAGCATTAATGTCTTACTCATAAAATCAATAGAATAAACTTTTCCATCCGTGGGAAGCTCCCACCAATCCCATCCCCAAAAATGACTTACATCATAAGAATGAGCATTTAAGAAAACTTGGGTTAATTCAGGTAGCGTTGAAGGAAGTCTGGCGCTAATCACCTTATAATACCTTAATAAATCTTTATTTGTTTTATCTGCAGCATACTGGCTCAATATTAGACTAGTAAGACCAAAAAACATTTCCCATTTTTTGTATTTAATCTCATTTTCGATCTTAAGAATAAATTCTCTTTCTTTAATCTCTTTATTTATTCTTTCCTTATCTGTGTCAGTCAAATTAACATCTTGGAGGTGCCATTTAAGATCACCCGCATCCCAATCATCAGAAGGAGAGAATTCAGAAAATAGATTTTGGCCAATCGTAACAAATCTTTCAAAAGACCCAATGTCTTTAGCATCATAGGCAATCTTTAATAAATTCTGAAGTTGAGAATAGATTTCAATGGCAAAATCTTTATATTGCGTAATTTTATATTCTCCACCTTCAATTTTATTTAATTCAAACTGAACAGAATAATCAGCCGTCTCTCGTAAGTAGGTGCCCACTCTTTCTTTTATTGAATCACTAAGATCCTTATCCCCTTTCTTCTCGATCTCTAAAGCATGTTGATAGAAGAGTGATAAAAATGCGAATGACTTTTGAAACATAAAATGATCCATCGATCTTATTGAACGATTGGATAAAGCAATTGGCAAATGAGCGACTTTTCTAATTATATTTTTGTCTTTCGACTCAAGGCTAACTTCATAAATATCACGTAAATCATCTAACATTCCTTCTAAGTGCGCCCAGCTGTTAATAGAAAACATATTCTCCCGTTCTTTTCTGGCCATTTCCATCGTGTAATTGCTTGAATAGTCTTTCATGATATCCAAGAACAGCTCACCTAGAATAAGGTAGATTGATCTCAATTTATTAATCCGTCCAAGCCGTTTATTTCTAATATCGTCTATAAGCTGATCTTTAAGATTACCTAATTCAATAGTTAGTCCATCTTCTTCAAATTTTCTTAAACGGAATGTCCTTGCAACTAGAGATTCGATTTGTGACTGAACAGATTTATCTTTAATTAATTTCTTATTAACACTTAGAACGTATTCGCTCTTATGTTCTAAAGATTCCATAAACCTTTTCTTAAGATAACGCTCCTTACATTCAATAAGAGGTTTTTTTTCGCTCGAAGTATCTGCTTCATTATTATCGGCATTAGGATTGGGAGTGTTTTTATAAAAACTAAACCCATTTCGCAGAGCCGAATTCTCAATTATCTTCGCAATCTTCTCAAGGCTTATTAGATTTATATCTGATATGACACTACCTTTTTGTTTAATATTAAATTTTATATACTCCTCCCCTTTCTTTTCAAGATCAAGAATCGCATAGTCTAGCTCAATTTTATTTTCACCTAAGGACTCCATTAAAATATTGTTACCCAAACGGTTTTCAATAGTATTATTAATAACTCTTTTCATTTTATCTTTTAGAAGTTCACAACTTTTTTGAAAGATTCTTTCATCACTTAAGATCAATCTAATTACTCGAACCAAAACACAGGCATAAGTAATTGCCATTACAATGATCTGCCCCACTACAATTGGTGTCTTTTTTGCCCAAATTAAGTCCACAGAAAAGAAAAGAGCTACTATGGCAACAGGAAATAAACAACTTTCTCGCAATAATACCTCTGATAAATTTACTCCGTATGCCGCTTTATTATTGGAAAATCCGATAATAAAAATTATGATCGGAAAGACTAAAGCTACAATTCCAATTTGAAGCGGAACTAAAGTTGAATAGCTAGCACACTGGTTTTGTTGAATCCAAGGGAAACTAATGAGGAATTCAAAAGTTAAAGTTAAAAAAATGATTAAAACACTTAATTTAAACCAAGTGGGATAGTAAAGTTGTGAAATTTGATCTAAAAGATTCTCGTAATTATGCTTTTGTAATGTTCTGCCCTGAAGCTTAGATTCAGCTTCTTTAATCTTAAAAGATAACCAACATTCTTTTCTAAAGAAATATTCTCTCTTTAGAATTAAAAATAATAGAAAGGAACAGAAAGCCGTCAATAGGATATAAATAAAAGCTGCGGATAAAAAATTTAATAAGAAAATGCCGTTCATCATTTTTGTGCTTCTCTTTACTTTACCAAGAAGTTGAATCCTGTTTTAGTGAATAAGATTTTAAGGGGCCGACCTTATCTATTGTAAATTCTAACAATGGAGATAATTCATAAATTGTAAAACTAGGACCTACGATTTTGGTCTGCCTATCCAAAGAGGCACAAATCACTTTATCATTATATGTATTCAGTACAATTTTATTTGGATTATTAGTAAGCACGAGAAACGACTTTTTATTTGATGCATAAATCTCTCCACTTACTTCCACAAAGAATAATATAATTATAAGATTAACAATAAGACCTACATTGACATCTCCAAAACGTTCATAGAGCTTAAAAGAAAGCGCCCCTTGGGATTTCTTTTTCAGTTTTACTTTTTCTTCGTAAGCTTCAAGCTTCTCTTTGTAGCTTTTTTTATTCTTCTCAGTAAAAATAGGGACTATTAAGCTCAAAGATAATGCAATTATTGCGCCAACAAAAAGACCTGTGGCAAAAGGAGTCTTATGTATGAAGAAATAAATTCCCAAATAAATATATAATGGTGCTACAGTCAATAATCTGTAATACAAAATATTTTTCTTTGCAGTATCAGCAGGTACATGTTCATAAAGTGAGAGTAAAAATAAGAATGATAACATTACGCCTATTGTCGTTCTAATCACCTGGGATAAATCAACACTAATAAATTCTATTGGCATTCCAAAGTAGCTTACATAGCCCCATTGGAACGAGTATGTCATCAGATACCCTATCAAAGGAGCTGTTGCAATTACCACCCCCTCAGTTAACCATGATTTTTTATTTTGTTCATCCATAGTGTTTCTCGTGTGATTCCACTGCTACTCATAGTAATCTTAATTAATTCATACATAAATTAGGGTGACGCACAACTTAATTCTAACTGGATTCCTACTTTCGCACGAATGACAAGCGAATCCCCTGCCGCACCAGAGAAAAACCACCGTTCGAATTCACCTGCAGGGCTGGTGTAAAAAAGATTGCTTCGTCGACCTTCGGCCTCCTCGCAATGACACTGGTGTTCGACGATCAAAAAACAGGGAATATTGACACATAAAAATAGGGACAGCCCTGCCCTACTTTTTAATTCGGATTACGCTAAGATACTGCTTTTAGGGAATTACTTCAAGCTTTTTGATGCAGGAAGGTTAAAATCAAGCAGGCAGCCAGGAAAGCAGAGAAGTTTACATAAATGATTTCAAGAAAATTACAGATTCCTTTTTATTTTGGAAAATAGCATGAATATTGTCCCCATTACTATACTTAATATCAATTTCATATTTTAATACAGGATTTTCACAAGGTTCCTTATCTTTATATTCATTGATATATTCGATAGCATTTTGAATCGTATTTAATTTAACTGCACAGCCATGCAATGCTAAAACAGTTATGCTTGTAACCTTTCGTGCAATCGAACGAATTAACTCCTGTCTAAATGTGTTAATTCCCCCTGCTTTAATATTTAAAAGCTTAATTACAATTTTTTGGATATCCTTTGTTCCAAAAGTTTTCCATTTTTTAATCTTTTTCTTAAATTCATTTTCAGGAGTATCTTCATTAAAAGAAGCAACAATACCAGCAGCATTAAAAGCTTTTATAATAGACGCATAATCGAGATATAAAACCGTAAACCCTTTTGATTTTAATTGACTCAAAGATCCAGAGGTGAATTCACCAGCTAAAATTATCCCTAAAAAAGGATGTAGATGATTGTACGTCTGTGATAAAGGAACTATGGCTCCCTCGATTTCTTGAGCCTTATTCCTTGAATGTTTTGTATAACGGCGCCAAGCGATTTCAATAAATGCAACTGGTAAACCTAAAGTATTTTCTGTTCCTCCTCTTTCTATTACATAGTCCAAATCATGGGAGTTGCCATATTTATCTTGCCAAGAAACCTTCTTCCCTGGACGGGCTTTTCGAGATTTTTTGTAATCTAAGTATAGGTTGTGCTCACTAGCAATTTTTTGTAAGAATTGTCGGATAGCAAATTCAAGCACATCACCGATTATCTGTCCCCATTTATGTGAATAAGATACTGCCATATGTTATCCTTTAACCCATAAGCGACCTTCACAAAGAGGTACGCGATGTTTTCTATTTTTCCATTTAATATTACGATCTCTTGTTTTTTCAAAATAAGTAGATTTAAATCCTGCTGCTTTTGCTAATGTTGACATCCACTCAATTACAGGAACATATATACCATAAGGAGCAGAGTCACCTATGACAAAACATATATTCGAAGGAGTTTTAGCTACTCTACGAAGCGCTATCCATGTTTTGGCAATATCTAAGAAATAACATGCAATCATCAAATGATATGTCTTTTTCCCACCTCGCTCCAATCGTATATCACCTAATTGTTCACAAACTTCACGAATTTCTTTAGCTATAGGTTTTAATTGTTCGGAGTTTAATATTTCATCTAAATTATGATCTTTTAAAGGAACGTGCTGAGTACAAGATCGGATTAAATATTTACGAACGTTATTTTGTAAGTCTCCCCAACCTGTAATCGTTTTCATAAAAGACATCTCAAGTCGTGTAGCGTCTGCATAATCATAATTATTAGCATAAGGTGGAGAAGTAATGATTAAATCAATGGAATTATCAGGAACACCTTTGCATGTTCTAGCATCTGTATTAAGTAGAATTGTATTAAAATCTGTTTTGGGTCCCAATATACTCATATCAGTAGAAAAATTTCTAACGATTAAATCAAATGCAGCATGTGTTTCTATTAAGTTTTTTTTGATTTTTTTGGGTAAGACGTATTGCCAAGGAGCAGTTCCAACATTTGAAGTCATCCTTAAAAGAGAAACTATTGTTAACCAAACTAATTCTGATTCGGGGGTCCCGTTAGAATGAAGTTCCCAAGCTCTGCGAAGACGATCAAGAGAGGCAAGATTTTCTTTTGTAAAACATTTATGTATTAATGGGGGATACTCACTTACTTTCCCTTTTATAATTAACGAACTAGATTTAACTTTTTTCGCAAACTCAATATATTTATTCAGATCTGTTTTATAAAACAACTTTGCTCTTGCAATAGAAATTATGAAAGGATGTGCCTCAATACCATAAGAATTTACCCCAACACTCTCTGCTGCTATCAAAGTAGTGCCTGACCCAGCAAATGGATCCAAAACGGTAATTCCTGATTTTAATTTAGTTTTATGATTATTGATGACTAATTCAGCCCACTTCGCGGAAAACCCAGCACTAAATCTATACCAACGGTGAACGGGTAATTTCATGTTATCTACAAACGTAGAAGTGGTATTAATTCTTGCTTTTTGGGGAAGTGTTTCAGAAAAAAGATCTAATTGGGATTCAAGAAGTTTTAGTGTCATCTAGTCCTTTTCAATAATCGATAATTATTATAAACTAAAATTAGCCTTTTATATAATATAAAAACAAAAAACCTTCGCTAAAAACACGCCGGCGAAGGTTCTGATCCGATTAAATGGCGGATAACTTCTTATGTATTTGCTTTAACTTTACTGCAAAAGATTTTAAAAGTCAATTGAATTGCTCTCAAAGCTTATTGTACTTTGTATGCTTACCTTTGGCCTTGTGTACGGGGTATTTTAGGGCGTTTTTCTTCATTTTATTCAGCATTGCCTTGGGGAGGTCGATTTTTAGATTGTCGGCTAATTCGAATAGATACATGGCTACGTCGGCTAATTCATCGGCGAGGTCTTCCTTATTGGCTTTGCCGTGCTCTTCGACTTCTTTTGGGGATTTCCATTGGAAATGTTCTAGGACTTCGCTGGCTTCCAGGACTAGCGAAAGGGCTACATCTTTATGATTGTGGAATTGTTTCCAGTCGCGGGCGTCGCGAAAGGCTTTGATCTTTGCGGTGAGCTGTTTTATTTCGGACATTGCCACATTCTACTATTAACTAGATTTGAAAAAGGTTAAAAATTGCTTCGCTACGTTCGTAATGACACGCGTGCCAGATTTTCGCTTTCGCGAGAATGACATAATTATCCGAATTTATAGTGCTACCTTCCAGGATTTTCGATCTTCTAGGTGATAGGCTATAGCTTTTTCGCTCTATCGCCAATTTGAGCTTCGTTAAAAGGTTGATCTTCTGGCTCTACACTAGTTTCTTCTGTATAACCTCCTAGTAAATATCCAATTGATCCTGGATTTGTCTTTTTTACGGTTTTAGGCATCATTTTTCGTTCAGTTGACTCAATAGTACAAATTTTTTCTTGCAAATGAACAACCCTCCCCTTCCCCCGTACTATTTCTAAACGCTCCAATTCTTCCCCAGTCACAGGGTCTTTAATAGCTTTTCCTAAAGCGTAAATCAGAAAGATTTGGCCTAAAGCGATGCTATCTTTAGATCCTTTGTTCAAAATTACTTTAAAGGGGCTAATAATGTCTGCAACCATAACATCATTCATTTGTAGACCTCCTAGGAAGCGTTAGAAGCTTTAAGAAATTCTTCATGGTTAATTAATGGTACAGCATAAAGTGACGATAACCTTGAATCCTCATTAAAATATTTTTGAATGCTGACAGTATTAGCGGCAGGAGCAAACTGTTCAGCAATCAAGTCTTCATTTTTTATAGCTTTAATAATTCTTAGAATACATATTGGTTGATTTGCTCCCGAACTTTTGGAGAATAGAGTTAAAAATATTCCATCTCTAAGATGTCCTGGATTATCTAAAACAATCAAAAGTAAACCGCCGTATAGACCGTCTCCCTTTACTTGTCTTTTTACTTTAATTGGACTTAAGAAATTTAGATAATACTTATATGATTGTCTTATAACTTTTAAAACGAAAATTAAAAAAAGTGCACATGCTATTAAAATTAATCTGTACGTAAAGTCATTTGTGAAAGGGAAAAGATAAAGAATTAAGGTAAGTATAAAGAAAATAATTCCATCAACGATATTCCAGTATTTAAATAAAATTTCTATTATAAAGTTAAACACACTCATTGGTAGTTGTCCTTAGTATGCTGGCTTTTGGAACTAATGCTTGCTCTTTAGTTCTTTTTCATGGATCAAAAGTAGATTTTTGACACTTACGTTGGGCTGCTTTATCTTGTACATTGTACGATAAGTTTTACGAAAATAAAACAGGTTATTTAGAACGGCTTTTCGCGAAGCGAACCCCCCGCCGCACCAGAGAAAAACCACCGTTGCGTTCATCTACAACGTCTGGTGTAAAAAACACAATATTCTGGATCCCCGACAGAAACATTCGGGGATGACACTATTACGCAATACTACCTCCCCTACGGCCGGGACCAGGACCAGTAGCGTGGTTTGAACTTCTTGACCGCTGTCCCCTTCTTCTTATGTTGAGCTAATTGATCGATGAAAGACCAAAATTCCTTCTCTGTGAGTTTGGATTTCATCACAGACAGTAAGAAGCTTGTAAGTACTACCTTTTTAGGGTCATTCGGCTTTAAAAGATTCAAAACACAATACCATGGATCATGGCGGTCAAGACAATATTTGGAATGAGTTGAAAAAACCGGGTTCCCGCAGATGATGCAACGGGTTGATCGTTTTTTGGGTGTCTTAAGGGGTGAAAAGTTTGATTTATTAGTCTGGAAGTAATAACCACCTTACTATTATCGCAGGGTATCCAATGGTCAAATTCCAAATACCACGGACTTTCGATTTCTTTCAGCTCTAGAGGTGTTTTGGTGTAGTAACATATATAACCATACTTTTTTATAAAATCCCAAATGGCGTTACGAGTTTTATTGGGAAAACGTCTTATTTTCATTCGATAATTGATATAGGCACAGGTGGGACAATATTTTGAGCCGTAATTTACCGGTTTTGTGCAGATGCAGCAGCTTGGGATAGGTTTTTGGAGAGTTAGATCCAAGTTTTTAGGCATAATTGAGGCATTATGTCAGAAAAATGGAAAATCGGCAAGAAGCTGGTATTGAGGGGCGCGCGAAGCGAAATCACTGGCGCGCCAGAGAAAAACCACCGTTGCGTTCATCTAAAAGGGCTGGCAGAAAAAACATATCGGTGTGAGCCATGGCTCTAAAGGATGGGGCCAGTGGGATATGGAGTTAGTGGGCATGGAAGGCTCCTTTAAGAACTTGACAGGTTAAAGCTAAATGATATAATTTAAGTGAATCACGATGAGAGGACACCCAAAGGCTGGTAGCTTATGCCGCGGCGATGCCTCTCGATTTAAATTAATCACGATGAGAGGGTAACCAAAGGGGTTGGTCCCGCGGCGATGCCCTCTCGCTTCACCTCTCGTATTCAAACTTTTCCCTTAATTCATTTATAAAAGACGTATCGACTCCAAATTTCTTCAAAAGAGTTGAATATTTATAACGATTGGGAATTAATAATCTTTCCAGCTTACCTTTCTTTTCTAAATATTCAATCAGGCAATAAAAATCCCCATCCCCTGTAATAATCACTGCTTTGTCATAATTGTTCCACTCAATCATAGTATGAAGCACAAGTTCTGCGTCAACATTTCCTTTGACCTTCCCTTCTTTAAGATCAAGCGTGGGCTTAAACACTAAAATATAGCCCTGTTGTTGCAAGATCTTATACATGGTTTGTTGTGTAATTATATATCCTATAAATAGGAATGCTTTTGTGATCCCGTATTTATCTTTGAGATATTGACGAAAATTTTTGTAATCAAGTCGCCAACCTTGGTCTCTGATAGATAGATTTAGATTCTGGCTATCGATGAAGGCGTAATTATTGGGCACAGTTCCCCCTCTTTGGGTTTGCGCGGGGGAACGCTTGGTTTAGATTAAGATTAGTTGATCCGGTTTGGGAGAAACCGGTTGTTATATTAAAATCCTCGGGGAAAGGATTGAACAAAAGGATTATACTTTACTTTGCTCAGTAGGACAAGCGAAACCACCGCTGCGTTCACCCCAAGGGTTGGCCCAAAATGGATTTGCGCTTGCGCGGGAAATGGCTGGGCCCGTACGGCCGGGACCAGTAGCGGAGTTTGCATTTGCGTACCGGTGTCCCCTTCCTAAAATGATTGGCGAACTGGTGGATGAGATACCAGAATTCTTTTTCTGTCAGGTCTTGCTTCATGGCGTTGACCATCCGTGAGGTGATCACGAGCCTCTTGGGATTAGTCGGCGTCCAGTGATCGAAAGTCAAATACCAGGGACTGTGTTCATCAAATAAATCCAGCGGCATGCCGGTGTAATAGCAGATATAGCCGTACTTGCGTATATAGTTCCAAATGGCTTTTCTGGCCTTCAGGGGAAAGCGTTCATTGATCATGCGCTTGGCGATCGTTGAACACTCCGGGCAGTATTTATGCCATCTATTGGGAGTCGGCTGCCGACAGCAACCAGCACAACACCGTTGCCCTTTTACAGGTTTTATTAATCTGTACCAATGTTTCAGGTGCTTCTTTTTGACCTTCAGATGTTTCCTTCTGTGATCGTCCAGCGCTATCACATAATACCGGAATTCTTTCTGTGTCATGTCCTGCTTCATGTCGTTGACGATCGCGGCACAGATGACGATCTTGATGGGATCTCCCGGGGTCCAATGATCAAAATCAAGATACCAGGGGCTTGTATCATCGTTTAATTCTAGAGCAACTTTTATGTAATAGTCTCTATAGTATTCAGCGTGGATGTAGTCCCGTACGCCTTGCTGGGCCTTTGCAGGGAATTTCTTTCTATGCATCCGGCGGGTTGTTTTGAGACAGTCACGGCAATAGATGGACCAGTTAGAAAAAACCTTTTTGCGGCCGCAGAGGCAACAGGTTTTTAAAGGTTTTCTGGATATGTGGTGGCTTTTGTAGGTAGATACGGCCATATTCAGGCTTTTGATGTTCATATTATGTGTGGGATTATTGCAGTAAGACTAGCGCTTTTAGAGAGTTAGCGCAAGCTTTTTTAGGTAGCAGCCAAGAAACCAACCATTGTTTTTGCAGATCAGACAGGGGTTTTTCACCCTTTTCGCGGAGCGAAACCACCGCCGCACCAGAGAAAAACCACCGTTGAATTCATCTAAAAGGGCTGGTAGCAAAAAGATTGCTTCGGGGCTACGCCCCTCGCAATGACACTAGAGCTTGTTATATTTTGTATGTCTGCCTTTGGCTTTATGTACGGGGTATTTTAGGGCGTTTTTCTTCATTTTATTCAGCATTGCCTTGGAAAGGTAAATAAAAGGACTAGCGAAAGGGCTACATCTTTATGATTGTGGAATTGTTTCCAGTCGCGGGCGTCGTGAAAGACTTTGATCTTTGCGGTGAGCTGCTTTATTTCGGGCATGATTTGGGCATTATGTCAGAAAAGCGAATAAAGATCAATAATAAGTGGGTAATGGACAGGGGAAAGTAGGTAGTATTACGGGATATTACCATATTTAGGTAGGGAGGCAGGCAATTTTAACCGGTTACATTTTGTAACGGTTTGATTGCTAAATAATAGATCGTTTTGTTGACGTCAACAAAACGATCCCCCATCACACTAAATGTTACTTCTTTGCACTTCGAGCGATAGTTTTCCCTTCTGAACTTAGCCGGCGTTGTAATTTCTTGATATCTTCTTCAGCAGGTAACTCTTCCGGTTTAATACCACTTTTGCCTAAAAGGGCTCGAACATCCTTGTTATTTTTGACATGTTCATCTGTAATGACTGATTCGCCCTTTAAATTGTTCTTTTTGGAATTAAAACTGGTTATTTCAGTTGCCAGATCTTTGGCTTTAATAGTTATCGTTGGTAAAAAGTCAGCTATAGGACGCTTTTCCGGAATTTTGAGCTTTTTCTTCATTTCAAGGGTTGTATGTCCTCCAAAGAGCGCTTCATCACCTTTACTGCGCAATCTGGCAAATCCTTGGCCATCTACTCCCCTCTCATAAAGAACCCCTGATAATTCATGCTCCGTTTGAGATAATTTTTGGCGGGCGTGTACTCTTTCTACAAGCGCTATGCGCTCCTCCAAGATCTCTTGCTTACGCGTCTGAATGGCAAAATAGCTTTGGGCAAAGGCAATTTGTTCTTTGCGTGGGTCGCCGTTTTGGGCGATTAGATAGCAGGCGTAACGGGTTAACATTATATCATCGACTTTTCTTTGAGCTCCTTTAGCTAAATCGATCATTTTGTTGACGTCAACAAAATGATCGGCAATGTTTTGTTTCGACTTAAAACATGCTGTTTTAGCCTTATCAATCACCAAAACAAAATTACGCCATTCGGCGTAATCTAAGAGCGCCTGTAGGTCTCGCGCCATCCAATATTCAACTCCATTATGAGAATGCGAAGACTCTTCAAACGTTTTGTTTAATTTAACGATGATTTCAGTTTTCATTTAATATCCCCTTTTGGATAACTATGTTTTGACATTTTAGGCATCAATCTGTGGCGTTGAAGCTTTCCCCCTCATCACGCCGGATAATTCGAACCCCACAACATCAAGACTGGATTCTCTTAATTTCAAGAATTTCTCCAATTCTTCTTTAATTTCTTCCAGTGAAGGTGGTTTTTTAGATTTGATCTTTCTTTTTTGGGGAGATTTGTTTCTTTTGACCTTATGCAGTGTCATTGTCGCCTCCTATTTAATAAAGGGAATTAGAAATAAGAAGCGGCAGGATGGTACGGTCAGAGTGCTTCCTTACTTATTTTCCATCTTTACGTTGTAAAGTCAAATTATTTTTGTACTACTAAGGAGAATGACAAGCGAAACCACCGCCGCACCAGAGAAAAACCACCGTTGCGTTCATCTACAAGGGCTGGAATAATTTGTTTACATTTTTTTGCTCATCGGATGGACTTCCATTATTTCAATGGATGATTCCGGGATCTGCAAATGTGGGTGTTTTTTAAAAGGCTCTACAGCAGCTTCATGAGATTCAGCTTCTATGAAGGAATACAGGCAAATTTCATTTTTATGATCAGAAATACCGCTGGATGTGAGTTTTTTTGTCTTTCCGCCGACTTCGGTGAGTTTGATCATATGATAATGTTTGCTCATCCAATCATCCCATTCTTTACGCATTTTATCTTCGGATGCTTTTCTGGTTTCCGGATCTGTCTTTGCCCAGTTTGCCATTACTGCCGGTGGAACCTGGTAAATTACGATGAATTTCTTTAAATTTGGATTGCTCATTTATATAATCCTTTCAATTTTGTTTAATAATGGTAACACACAATTCGATGGATTTAAAATTATGTTAGCCTAACTTTATTCTTGGAAAGGTACATTTGCAGAGCGTTAATAATAACGTTATTAAGGTTCATTTTCTTTACTTGTGCGTAAATAACGGCCTTCCTGTGAAGTTCAGGGCCAGTTCTGACATTAAATGACCCTTTAAATGGCTTCTCAGGAACCCAATTTTGGTTCTTACAATCATCTAAGTATTCATCCACAGCCTCATGAAAAGCTTTCCTTATAGAAGCGACATTATGGCCCTCGTAACTGTATAAGCCTCTAATATACTCAATTTTTCCATAAAGACAATCATCTTCATCGCTGTAATGAACGGACCCGTAGTATTCCTTGTATTTCATCATGTCTATCATATGAGTTTCTCCTCTTTCAGTGCTGTATAAATCAGATCAATTTGATATTTTTTTAGAATACTTCTTGGATGCGGTTCATGTAGCCTGATTGTTGTATATTGTGTATGCACAAATTTTCTTTTTGAACCACTACCCGTAATTTCTGTATAGCCAAAATGATTTAAAAACCTTGCTAACTCATCCCAAGAAAAATCCTTGGGTTTTGTTGTAAATCGAGCAATGAGTTTCTCTATAGTGCTCATAATAAGTATACCACCTCTCTGGTTTAATGCAACTATATTTAGTTGCATATTGAGATTCCAAAATGGAAGATCAAATAAGATCAGGTAATTTCAACCCGTGACAATTTGTCACGACCTGACTTATTAACTTTTGAAAACAGCTACTTTGGTTAAAACGCCTTGGTGGGATTTGCTTTGTGGGTTCATGACCGCCTCCTCATTTAAAGTGGATTATTAAACAGAAGCGGTAGGACGGTACGATTAGGATGCTTCTTTACTTATTTTCCATCTTTACGTTATAAAGTCAAATAATTTTTGTAGCAAAAACAGAGCTTGATCTTTCTGGTCATGAATCCTTCCTGTCCTCGGGCTTTAAGTAGCAGTAAAGATTCTCGACCTTTTCGCGGGCCCACGGGGTGCGGCGCAGGAATACCAGGCTGGATTTATTTAGATAGGGCCCAGACGTTTTTGGAGGTGGCTTTGGCGTTTTTCAGAATGCCTTTGGCGCGCAGTTGGGTGGCGGCCCAATAGGAGCCGTTTAATTCTTTGAGTGCTTCAACGATCCAGTCGCATAGGTCTAGGCGGGTTTTCATAAGAAACGAAATCGGGGTACGGACTCACCATTTACGGTCACATTTTCCTTAAACATTGCCAATGGCCGGGCCCAAAGCGTGCCCTCGGGGAAATCGCCTTTGTAGAGCGCTTTATAGATCACCATCGGTTCACGCGTTTCGGTGTGAATGGCGACATCCAGCACTTCGTAGCGCTTGCCTTTGTAGTGTTCGTAGATGCCTTTTTGGATTTGATCCATTGTTTATTTATTTTATAGACATGCCGACCAGGCCAATGATCAACCCTATGCTCCCTAAAAAAAGCCCTAATATGGGAAATAATTTCTTACGTGAAATAAAATAAAGTGAGCTTAAAATTACCGCGATCTCAAGCAATGCCTCCGCAAGATCAAAATATCCGGCTTTACGATGAGCAACTTCCCCTTCTCTGGTCTTTTGGTCAGCTTCGGTTTTGATCTCTTCCAACTCTTTACCATATTTGTTTGATTGCTTGTCATAATTTGAAAGGGTTTTTGATGTTTCTATGCTGCCTGGCGCCAAAAGTTTGATCAAATCAGTGTTCATTTCCACTTGATAGGCCCGTATGCGTTTAGCTTGATAATGGGCCCAGGCATTGCTGGTTTCATTACTAAACAGAAGCGTATTGGTATGTTCGCGATGGGCAAAAATAGTAAAAATACTCAGCAATACCGCTAGAATAGCCGTTTGAATGCCAATTAATTTTCCTAATGAATCATGTGGATTGATCTCAGGAGACTCCATTTCCATCCTATCCTCCTTTTAATTTTTATCCTCGACATGGAACGAATGAAGCATCCTGTGCACAATGGGAGTAAAAATAATCCCCATGACAGCAATGAACATCAATCCGCTAAAAAGAGCATAGATCGAGGCAAAAACTTTTGCACCCGTCCCGGTCAATTGATCTACCGGGCCCATGCCTCCCAAGATCATTGATGCGTTAAGCAAGGAGTCGATCCAACTGAGCTTGGCGATCCAATGATACCCGGCGATCCCAATAGCCAAGGCGGCACTGATCAATAGCAGGGCGAATCCAACATAAAGGAACACTCTGCCTAGAAAAACCGGAGTAGGGACTATTTTTTCATGTTTACGTTCGAGCATTTTTTACAATTCTACTCTTTAGCACTCATTTGGACAAGTCTAAAGTCTGGATGGCAAGGTAGGTATCTATTCTGCGCAGCCATCCTTGGAGCCATCGATCTTCATGTTTGTTGTTGGAGGCATTGAATACCCGGTGCATTAATATAGTCTTGGCAGACCTGACGAATTCTTCCAAAGCTTCTTTTGACGTCGAGGTGTCATGCATTCCTTGCAATACCTGCAATAATCCCCAACCCTCGCCTTCAAAATCATCGGCCTGTCCAATGCCCGGCCCTTTAAAATTGATGTAATCAATAACCGCGTATAAACCTTGCGGATCATTGGTAAGTTGGGAGAGGATCTTAGTTATGCGTAAACGTTGATCTTCAGGCGCCACCGCAATTATTTTGTCCAATGAACGTTTTGAATTTTCAATGAGATAATTGGTCTGGCAATCCTTTGTCCTGGTCATGAAGTCCAGCATGTCCTTATACTCTTGACTCCCTTTGCTGTTAAGGAATTGCTCTCTGTTGCTCCAGGGACAGGCGGGAAAAGGGGTTTTATTGAGCCAATCAGGAAGATGCTCCCCTGCCTCTTTAGCGTACTGAAGATAAGAGTTAAAGGCCTCGTTGGCATTATTAGGGGAATTGGCAGGATACCAGGTGAAATGTTCCAGGCCTAAAGATAAGAATTCCTCGCCCGGGTTCCACTCGAGCAAACAACCTATTTCTACATCGCACTCATTTTTAAATACACGTTGAGCTACCCCTAAGGTGTCTGCTTTGGAGATTTCAAACGCTTTCGAATCATTAATAACGCAAAGTGCCATGAAGAATAGACCCAAGAGCGTTTTGGTCATTCTTATTCACTACTTTCTTTTGGGAGTTGGTTTCTTTTTGGTGACTGCTTTTTTTACTGTAGCTGCCTTCTTTTTGGCTTTAGGCGCTGCTTGCAGAATATTAACTTGAGGCTTCTCATCAACCTTTATCCCTGATAATTTGATGACCTTGCGGCGGGAAAAGCAGTCCTGGCAATAGACAGGCCGGTCGCCGCTGGGCTTGAAAGGAATAGAACATTCTTTTTTACAATCCGCGCAAATGGCTTTGTGCATCACCCTTGTGTTGTTATGATCGTTGTGTTTGGCGGGCAATGAAGGCGCTATCAAAGTGTCCACCTTTTTGTCGATCAGAGTAAGAAGGGCCTGTATTTTATTGATCGATTCCAACATATCTGTTTCATTCTTCAAAGATTGTCTCATGCTTATCTCCCGCTAAATTGATTTTTTATAGCCATACCTCGGTACAATTGATTCATTTTGAGTCTACACTAGAATGTTATTCAAGAATAGATAATTTTTATTATAGACAGGAGAGTTTATGAAAATCAGGATTTTTATGTTTTTGATCTTAGGGATAGGTGCGGCGGGAATTTGTTTTTCACAATCCAATCCCTCTAATAATTCAGAGACTAATGTGGAGACTAACGCGAATACGGCAATAAACGTATACACAAACGAAGACAAGAACGCCGGCGTGACCACCAGCATGAACGGTAATACAAGCACTGCTTCCGGGGGATCTATTTCAAGCACTTCATCAGGTTCAGAGAGCAGAAAAACATCCGGCAGCAATTAAAAGGTTCAATCCCGGTACTTTTTGTCCTTAAAAAATCGGAACACATTACCTTTTTCAATAAGTCAATGTGTCCCGGTTTTTTTAGGACGTCCGTTAGGTTTTGGTTTTAAAACTTCTGCCTTGATGCCAAGCTTCCCTGCTAATGATCCAAGAAAACAGTCTTCTCCTAGGGGCAAACCGTTCAAATTTCGCTTTCTAATTTCCTTTAATATGCCTTCTGCTTCCGGCTTAATCAAATACTCTTTCCAATCCCCCACTAGTGGTACAGCAGGACAATAAGAAAGCAGAGAATCTTCCACTGCGTTTACATGGTTTCGAGCGCTTGACCATAAATAATCCCATGCTTTTTCAACCATTCCTGCCCGGACGGGATTGTTCTCAACATAACGCAATGTTCTAATAAGATAAGCTTCATCCATGACAAAGCTAATAAACCTTCCTTGCCATAAGTAGCCACGCCAGTCATACCGCGTATTGATATGACATGTAAAGCGCCGATTTGTTTCTGCCACTGCTTTAGCCAATCCTTCTTGTGTTTTTGGAACCAAAATTAAATGGACATGATTGTCCATTAAACAATATGCCCAGACTTCGACATTGTATTTATCGACCTGTTTTTTGAGCAGTTTAAGATAAAGGATCTTGTCACCGGGATAAAAGAAGACCTGCTGACGACGGTTTCCACGTTGGATTACATGATGCGGTTGTCCAGGAATTACGATTCGATGCTTTCTTGACATACTCCCCCCTTTTGTTTTTAGGGGGATTAGTGGTTAATTTTAAAAATTAATTTTATGAAATCCTGGGGGAAGGATTGATTAGAATAAGATTAGCGCTTTTAGGGGTTTGGTGCAAGCTTTTTAATGGGGGAACGAAAAACTGGGACATAAAAGTCAATGTGTCCCGGTTTTTAATCCCGGTACTTTTTGTCCTTAAGCATATTGACGATGCGGGGATTTACGGTGCCTCCTAATTTCTGTATTTTAATGATGTCTTTCCAAACTTTATCATAATCATTTAATTTAAAATAAGCGCTCATGCGGCTGATATAGGTCCTGACATTATCAGGGTCTAATTGAATGGACTTGCTGTAGTCAGCAATGGCTTTGGCATATTTTTTCTTATAAAAATAAGCAATGCCGCGCACGTGATAGGCCGCGGCATATTTAGGGTCAATTTCGATGGCCTTGTCAAGATCAGCAATGGCCAGTTTATACCTTCTCATTTTGATGTAAATAAAGCCCCTGTTGTAATAGGCGTGTGAATAACCAGGGTCAGCCTGGATGGCTTTAGTGTAATTAAGAATGGCGTCTTTATATTTTGCCTGCCTGCCGCTGACATTACCCAGATGCAGGTATTGCGCTGCTGTTAACGGGTGGGCAGCCGGCGGCGGGGTTTGTCCGTATGCCGCCATCGGGGCGGTCAACAGCATCAGGATAAAATAATATTTTTTCATCGCTTGGCTCCTTTGTTTCAAAATAAGTCAATGTGTCCCGGTTTTTTACTCGTAATGCGACCACATTCTAAGGATTTTAACAGACCTTGACTCATCAAAAACTTGGTAGACCAACCTATGTTGAATATTGATCCGGCGTGAATATGTGCCTTTCAAATCATTCATCAATTTTTCATATTTGGGAGGGTTTTGATAGGGATTGTTACGCATGATCTCCAAAAGTATTTCAGCTTTGTTTTTTAAACCCGCTCTCGCCAATTTTAAAGCGTCTTTTTGGGCATCTTTGGTAAAAACGATTTGCCAAATCATGAGCTTTACCAATTCAATTTTTTGGCGCACTTATTAAGAGGGGTCTTCATGCCTTTTTTAATGGAAGCGGCCATCCCAGGCACGCTCATTAAGTAAACAGTTTCCTGCAAAGCAGACCAATCTTCTTCAGAGATCAAAACGGCATTATGACGTTTACCGGTGATCTGGATAGGCTCATGCGACGCGGCAGTCTCATCCATTAAACTATACAATTTAGCCCTGGCTTGACTTGCTGTTAATGTTGTCATATCACCACCTCCTGCTTTAAGCGTACCATATTACGTACGTTTTGTCAACGGCTTGACGAAAAATGGGCAATGTCCTCATCGCCGGATTCGCCAGCTACTTCTTCAAAGATTTGCATGACGCATTTACTTGACATCTTAATCAACAGGTGTTAAATTTAATCATGACTACTAAAGCCGCTAAAGCTCTTAAGCATTTATATAAAGCACGTGAATTGGCCAAAACTCTGCCCAATCCTTTTAAAAATATGACTGAAGAACAGATCATTGCCAAACTGCGTAAGACGCGTGAAGAACTCTGGCGGGAAAAATATGCGCCTAGTGCTCGACACTAATATCTTTGTTTTTGCTTTTTCAGATATACCTAAACCATCCTGTCTTGAGCTGATTGAAGCAATTGCTGCTTTATCTCCCAAAGTATCAATCCATATTCCCCGGACAATATTACGAGAAACACGCAGACACTTAAATCCACCCCAGTTCAAAGAATTTGTTCTATTCATACACGAAATGGCCCAAACAGACGAAGATATTATTGTCCCATTCGACACCGGAATTAAATACGAACAAATGGGTCTCAAGCCTGCGGACGCGATGATTGGCGCGTATACCGAATGGATTGGAGCCGATGTTCTTGTTTCTGAAAATCGTCATTTTCTATCCCGCCAGCCTAATCTGCCCTTCAAAGTCCTGACCGCTGAAAAAACATTGAAGTTGCTCAAGAAATAACCGATCATAAATTCTTTTTCCTTTCATCGAACGCGCTGGGCCTGTCCCGGTTTTTTAGCTCGTGGCGCCTTTGATGACGGCGAATTTGATCACGATGGCCTCTCCCAAGTTGCCGCCGCTCTGATTCGTGACGGTAATGACGAAGGAACCTGAGGCTTCGGTGTTCGCGTCAGTCGTGTAAGACCCTATGGACCCGCCTGAATCATGCTGGGTATAAACACAGTCTGCCGATGCCACCGCGGTATCGTTAACGGTAAAACTGACTGATGCCCCGTGGTTTAGCGTCGCATTATTCATGGTAATGGTGCCGGAAGGCGCATTGATGGTCACGGCTGTTGATTTGTTGGTCAATTGGGTCACGGTCGCGCCCGCCCCCGTTGTATACCCAATGCCCGTAGTGCCGGATGAAAGGATGCCTCCATTGACCTGAAGCGCCGCGCCCGGCACTGTTGTGCCGATTCCCACATTACCGCCATTTGGATTGATGACCAGAGGATAATGCGCGGTCTGGTCCGTGCTGTTGGTCATCTGGGCATAGCCATAATTGCCGCCGTTGGTGCCAAAAAGCATCATGGCCCCGCTGTTTGGCTGCTCAGTCAGACGCAGTGTGCCACCGCCTGCCGACCCGGAAGTGGCAATGGCACCCGTGGTGCCGCTGACATTAAGCGGCGCGCTGGGCGTCGTGGTGCCGATGCCCACGTTGCTGCCGTTAAAATAAGAATTATTTGCTGCTGTTGATGAAAGTTGCAAGCCGACACTTCCGGCGCTATTATCCAGATTTACGGTCGCGTTGCCGGAGGCAAGGGTGCTCACAGTAAAAGCCACATTGCCTGTTGTATGGGTGATCAAGAAATCAAGGGACCCGTTGCTGGCCCCCGCGACCTGTAATTTTCCGGATGCCGGGTTCGCCCCGACGCCCACATTGCCGCCCATGACCGTTAATGCCCCGCCCGGCGCCCAGGTGCCTATGCCCACGTTGCCGTTGGTCACAACGAGGCCGCCTTGCGGAGTGCTGGTGCCGATGCCTACATTGCCGTTTGGAAAATCGACATTGGTGATAGTGGTCGTACTTCGGTTGACCAACAGCCAGTTGGTGGCAATAGAACCTGCATTGTTGAGTGCCCTCATCGTAAATTGACTGCTGCTGTTGCCGCCGGCATCCCAAACCCGATTGTCAGCTGAGGCCCCTTGTGCGTCAAATGTCACGCTCGCATTGCTCGCGGCGAGATAAATGTTGCCCGAGTTTGCCCCGATTATATCGGGACTTCCGTATCCGCTAAGGATCGCGTTTGCCGTTCCTGCCCTCACCTGTCCGTTGACATCCAATTTATAAGCTGGCACCCAGGTGCCGATGCCCACGTTGCCGCTTTGGGTGATGACTATCCTGTCCGCGGAATTGGACCTGTCGTAAATTTCAAAATTGTCGGCGGTTGTGTTGACATTCTGCCCTACCTGCCATGTCCGCGAGGTGTTTGCAAACCACAGGTCAGCACCGTTACCGGTGCCGCCGCTTGATTCAATTTTTATCCGGGAATTGCTGCCGGCCCCATAGATATCCAAGGGCGCGGTCGGCCCCACCGAGCCGATGCCCACGTTGCCGGCGACCATCCTCATCCACTCCTGCGCGGCCCCGGCCGGATAACCGCCAAACGCCAAACTGATATTGTCGTTTGACGGGCGGATGGCCTCTATGTACCCACCGTAGTCTGTCACTGAGAAATTGGACCGTGGCGAAAACACCAGACGGACGGATTGGTTGCTGCCTGTGTTGGCATTTTGGAGATTTGCGGCAACATAGGTCGAGGCGCTTGAACCCCGCACATCCAGCGTTGCCAACGGCGCGGCTATCCCGATACCGACGTTGCCGTTGGTCACGGCGAGGCCGCCTTGCGGGGTAGCTGTGCCGATGCCCACGTTGCCATTGCTGTCCACCCTCACCCTTTCACTGCCATTGGTCCAAATACGCGCGAAGTTGCCTGTATCAACAAAGACACCATTAGTAATAGAACTTCCCGCGGTATCTTTGAAGCCTAAAGTTGAAGTGTCTGAATATAAATATCCGGGAACGGCAGAGGCATCACTGCCTTGAAAAGAAAGCACGGTCCTGGCCGTGTTGCTCCTGACCGCGAGCGCCACTGCCGGCGTCCAGGTCCCTATACCCACGTTGCCGTTGGTCACCACGAACCCCCCTTGCGGGGTGCGTGTGCCGATGCCGACGTTGCCCGAGGGACCATCGAAATTAGCTATAGGCAAATTTTTACCATTATCAATCTCAAAACTTCTAAAATGTGTCGTTCCATTATTGTAACCAGTATAGTTAAGATACCCTGTATCATCCCCGTTATGCCCATAATTAAAATTCAGGGCGTTGGCATTCGATGTATAAATCCCGTAACCTCCTATCACGATATCATTGACTAAAAGACCTATACCATTTGCCACCTGTGGAACAACAGCAAGAGCGCTGCTGCCCGGCGCCCAGGTGCCGATACCAACGTTTCCGCTGGTCACGACAAAGGCTCCTTGCGGGGAGCTTGTTCCGACGCCGACATTGGTGCCGGGGGTGTTGTAGATATTAAAGCCGCTCCAGTTCCAGCCGCCACCAGCGAGATTGGGTTGCCAAGTGGCATTCCCGTTATTGTCCGAGGTCAGCACATAGCCGTTGCCCGGTGAGTCGGTCATTGTGAAGTCGGTTGTCCGCGTGGTGCCTTGTACATCAAGCCTCTGGCCCGGCGCGGTCGAGCTGATACCCACGTTGCCGGATTTTATTGTCAACCTATGCGCCCCACCCGTTGTGTCATAAATGGAAAACGCACCCGCACCCGGACCATTACCGCTGCCGGTCGAATTAAGACTATATGACGCGCCGCCTGTATCTGTGTTAATCAACGTAACACTGGCCCCATTATTGGCGCCACTGACGCTGCGTACAATAAGACCGGTGTTATAGGCTGCTTGACCTGCGATATCCAGCAATCCGCCCGGCGCCCAGGTGCCGATGCCTACGTTGCCGTTGTCAATGATGAAGCCGCCTTGCGGGGTGTACGTACCAATACCAACATTACCGTTTGTGTCAAGATACATTCTTGTTGTACCCGCCGTAATAGGATTGCCCCCTTGTGCGTTTGATTGCTGGAAAGCGATGTCACCAATGTTATGTTGATCAGTTGCAATGCCCCAATTTCTATAAGTTGACGTAGCTTTTGTAGTGTTAAGAGTCAAAGCGGCGCCAGGATTGGCACCTGTATCGGTTATTGCAAGAATAGTATCACTACTTGCATCACCTCCGCTAACAACATCAAGCGGATTACTCGGTGCCCAGGTGCCGATACCCACATTGCCGTTGGTCACCACAAATCCGCCGCCTTGCGGGGTGGTGGTGCCAACACCCACGTTGCCGCCAGTCGTCATATACATGGCGGTATTCCCATTAGGCTGAAAAACCAAATCAGCGCCATTGCTGGTGCGGACAGCAGCGCTGGTCGAGGTCAGACCTTCCAATATAATGTTGGCCTGACCGGCGAAATTGCCGGCAGAAAGATCCCCCCTGACCTCAAGGGTGTGGGACGGCGCTGTCCATGTACCGATGCCCACGTTACCGTTGGTCACGGTGAAGGCGGCCTGCGGTATGAAGGTGCCGATGCCAACATTACCGTTGGTGTCAATCAAAATACCCGTGGAAGATACCGAATTATTAGAGGCAAGCCATAAATCATTCCCTGAGCCCGCCCTAAAAATGGTAGATGTGTTGACCGGCAAAGATCCCCACGTCCACAGGCCTTCGTTGGCCGTGGGACCAATATTAATAGTGTCCCGAAAGAGGGATTGGCCATTAACGTCCAGGATCTTTCCAGGTGTCCAGGTGCCGATGCCCACGTTGCCGACCCTGTTTATGCTCATGGCAGCGGCAGGCACACCGCTGTTGTATGCCTGGAACTGAAAGCCGGTGCTTTCCTTGGTCCCTGGAACATACACCAGATCAATAGCATCCCCGGTGACAATGCCGCCTGTAAAATACTCATCAACATAATTCTCTCCGGGCCTGTCAAGCCGGAACTCACTGACCACATGGAGGTTTTGCTGGGGAGTGATGGTGCCGATGCCTATGTTGCCGTTGTCGAAGATCGCTCCGTTGCCTATTGTTGTGGCGCTGGTGGCTTTGGGCACATAGCCCGTCGTCAATCCGCTGATGGAACCGCTGAGGCCGGTCAAATGCGAGCCGTCGCCGTAATAGGAACCGCTGACCCGCGCGTCGCCCGTGATGTCCAGCACCTTGCCCGGCGTCACGGACCCGATGCCTACGTTACCACCGTTGGGATTAAAAACAAGCGGATAGACAGCTGACAGATCAATCCAATTGCTATTCTGTAACCAGACACCATAAGGAGAAGCCGTATAAGAACCTATATACAGGCTGTTTCCATTAGGAGTTACAAATGATGCTGTTCCATTGGGCACGGTCCCTGATGTAGCCGGAGAATTGGAAGTTCCCTGGACCTCAAATTTTAATCGCGGCGCCCAGGTGCCGATGCCAACGTTGCCGTTGGTCACGGTGAGGCCGCCTTGTGGGGTGCTGGTGCCCACACCGACGTTGCCGGTAAAGTAACTGTTACCTGAACCGCTAAATGATCCTGTCAGCGCTGAGATCGGCGCATCACCGGAATTATCCCCTAACCTTACTTGCAGGGTTGTACCGCTTCGGACCAATCCGGGATAAGCATTCGTCGCGCCGCCAATATCGATTATCAGTCCGGCATTAAGATACAGCCTATTATTGGTTTGCATAATAACGTCCCCGAAACCAGAATCCCCAAAAGCGATATTGTTGGCACTGACTGCAATGATAGATTCGTTGGCATTTTCCGCATAGGTGTGGGCATTGAGCGTAAATGCATTGCTTACACGCAGGTCACCGGCAGTCGCCACGCTCGTGCCAACGCCGATATTGCCTTGCACCAGCAGACCATTTGTCGGGGCGGCGGTTAATCCTGCATAGGTGGCTCCGATCGCCATGCTGCCATTGACATCCAGCTTATTTACCGGCGCCGTGGTGCCGATGCCGACGTTGCCGCTTTGTAATATTTGCATTGCAGCTCCTACAGTTGCAGGCAAAAATTCTATCCCGGAAGTCCAGCCGCCGGATGAGCCAACTTGTAATAATGACGAGCTAACCCCTGTAATTTCATACCAATTATTGCCGCCTATAAGTCCATTGTTTCCGTCTAATTTTATATCTCCGTTCACATCTAATTTTGACGTTGGTCCCACCGAGCCGATGCCTACGTTGCCGCCGTTAAGGATGGTAACTTCAGCACTGGAATGGCCGAATTGAAGCGGATATGTGCCTGCGGCACCGATTATTGTTGAATAGGGCGAATCGCCATTAATAAAGCTGGCTGGAGTGCTTCCTTCTATTCCAAAAAACGCGGAACCTCCTGTATTGTCAAGCCTGTAACGCGCCCGGTTTGTACCTGTTGTGGATAAAAGGTCTATTGCCCCTATAGTGCCTACTACATCAAGTTGCGATCCGGTTGACACCCATGTGCCGATGCCCACAAGGCCGTTGGTCACGACAAAGGCGGCCTGCGGGGTCGTGGTGCCTATACCCACATTGCCGCCGGTGTCAAACATGGAGCCGTTGCCTATTGTTGTAGCACCGGTGGCTTTGGGCACATACCCCGATGTCAGTCCACTGACCGATCCGGCGGGCCATGACGAATTGCAAACATGGCCCAGGCATATGGAGCCGGAGCCGACGTCCAAGGTGCCCCCCGGAGACGTGGATCCGATACCCACAGAACCGGTAGCGAAATTGTACTGGCTTGCACTAAATTCTACGGGTTCAAAGGTGGTGTTCGCATCGTTGAGAATGAAGACATCCGTTGTCGGCGAGCCAAGCTCAGACCCGCCACCTACCGCAAATTCCTCATTTGTGCCGCCGCGCACGTTGAATTTGGCGATCGGATTTATCGTCCCGATGCCCACACTGCCGCCGTCTGATGCCAAAAAGATATTCCTGTAAGCGACACCCTGGCTGACCGCGTTAATGCTAAAATAATTACCTGTTGTGTTATAGGAAGTGTATGCTCCGCTTCCGCTGGGAGTATGTACCGGACCCCAGTCTATTTCCGGATTAGAAGCACCATCCACTTCCAATTTTGCCCCCGGCGCCCATGTGCCGATGCCCACGTTGCCGTTAGTTACGATGAGGCCGCCCTGCGGGGTCGTGGTGCCGATGCCAATGTTGCCATTGGTTTGTATAGTCAATCTGTTATTACCCGCGGAAGTAGGGTCTGCGTTGCTGGTAATCTTGAATTTCTCGCCATCCTGGTTGTCAAGTCCTGACGACCAGCTTTGCTGTCCGGGGCTGGTGTATACTGTCGCGGCATAACCCGCGCCGCCGCCCCCTGTTTCGAGCTGTAAGGCGCTATAAGCTGACGATGTGTTGTTGAGATTATGTAATAATATGATCATTCCTGTTGAATCTGATTTGTCCATTTCAATATCATACCCTGGCGCCCAGGTGCCGATGCCGACGTTGCCGTTCATCACTATGAAACCGGCTTGCGGGGTGGTGGTGCCGATGCCGATGTTGCCGCCGGTGTCAAAGATGGAGCCGTTGCCTATAGTTGTAGCACCGGTGGCTTTGGGCACATATCCCGTTGTCAGGCCACTGATGGAACCGCTGATGCCGGTCAAATGCGAGCCGTCGCCGTAATAGGAGCCGCTGACCCGCTCCGAGCCTTGGATGTCGAGATTTTGACCCGGCGTTAAGGAATTAATGCCGACGTTGCCCGCGGAATCAATCATCATTCTGTAAGCAGATCTGGCCAAATCATAAAATGCCAAGCCATGACTGCCTGCAGCCCCATCGGCCTGGATATACCAACTTTCACCGGTGTCTTTCACATTAATCCCGGCACCGGTCGTATTTGTTGACATGAATCTTCCATAAACATTCCCTGTGCCCGACACATCAAGCAGTTTCCCCGGAACGAAGGTCCCGATGCCCACGTTGCCGGTGCTAAAACTGTAAACTTTTCCGGATGGAACAGTGAAAGCTATATTATTCGTAAGTGCATTGATATTAAAATCGTTATTGCTTCCAGTAAGAGAACCGATAGAAACTCCGCTTCTGGTAAAATCTTCAAATGATGCGCCGGTTTGAGTCAGAGACAGCAAAGATGACGGCAATGTAGTGCCTATGCCCACGTTGCCGCTTCCATCGATTGTTTGTCTTACCGCGCCGGTTGTGAGGAATTGCACAGGCACGTTGTCTTTATCACCAAAATAAATAGCGCTGTTTGCTATCGCCGTACCGGAAAAAGGGTTGGCTCCGGCAGAGCTGGCAGCTCCCCAATAAGCGTCAGTTGCAGATGTTCCAATATGAAAATAACCGCCATTTGTCGCTGTTGATGAATTACCAAATATTTGACCTGAACCAACTGTTGATACTAATCCACCGCTAAGCGTAATCCCTCCAGCCACCTCTAATTTATTAACAGGGCCCACCGTGCCGATGCCCACGTTGCCGGCGCTGTCAATAGTCATTCGGACGGCATTATTAGTAGCCACCTGTAACGGATATGCACTGGCTTGAGTTCCAATAATACTCGCGTAAGGTGAAGTCCCAGTGACCAAAACGCCCCCAGCACTGCTTTCTACCCCCAAGACCAATGTTCCACCGGTGTTTGTTTCCTGTATCCCGACACGATTGGTCCCTGTTGTTGATCTTAAGGCAAAATCTCCTTCCGATGCTCGTATGTCTACAGGATATTGTGTCACCCAGGTGCCGATACCCACATTACCGTTAGTCACGACAAAGGCGGCCTGCGGGGTCGTCGTCCCAACACCCACGTTGCCTTTAAAATAAGCCCCACCGCTGCTGCCGTCAATGCTCGCCAGTACGGAGTTTTGCGCCCCGTTTTGCACCAGCAAGCCGTAATTATTGGTGCCGAAGTTTGGCTGGCCAAGAATAAGCAGTGAGGCAGCATTAGTTACCGATCCTCCGCCGCTCTTACTGCCTGAGACGCCGTTGGCGGCAATGGTCGCGAAGTTGGTAGCCGAGCCGCCGGTCGTATTGATGCTTGGATAAGCGTAGATACCAAAAGAATTGGTCAGGGCCGTGGAAGCGGTAAGAGTATTGGACACGGTGAGGCCACCGGTATTGTTGTTCGTCGTCCCTTCGATGCTAATCCCAGCGCCGCCGAAGATGGTCAATTGTGAGTCAGGCGTTGTCGTGCCGATGCCCACGTTGCCGCCGTTGGGATTTAACAATAAAGCATAATTGGTATTCAAAGCACGCATGTCCGTACTTTGCAGCCACGTCGCATTGGTCCCCGCTGAATCCCCTATGTCTAAAACGACGTCACCAGAGGCCCTGGAATCCCTGAATCTTGCAACACCTCCTGTCTGTGCTGTTCCTGAGTTGGCAGGTAATCCATAGGCAGCGCCCAAAATTTCCAATTTCATTACCGGCGTCGAGGTGCTGATGCCGACGTTGGTGCCGTCGTCGTATACAATTGAATTGGTCAGTGTCGTGGCGCTGGCGGCTTTGACGTGGTAATTAGTTGTCAGGCCGCTGACAGTGCCGCTGATGCCGGTCAGGTGTGAGCCGTCGCCGTAGAATGCACCGCCGTTGCTGGCGCGGATATCCCCATTCACGTCTAAGGCCTTGCCAGGATTGATTGTCGCAATGCCCACATTGCCGCCGCTGCCTAAAATGGTAAGCATAGTGCTGGTGCTATTGTCTATTGTCAGTTTACCGCCGCCGGCACCGGCATTATTATTCGTGCTGTTGATGTTCCATGGGAGCCCTCCCGTGCCGGAATTGTTGAGAGTCAGGGAAGAGTTGTTTCCGGTGGTCGTGACGCGAAGATTGGTGGCATTGCCGGTACCATTGATATCGAGCTGATAGGAAGGGATTGTCGAGCCGATGCCCACGTTACCGGCGGTATCAAAAGTCATCCTGGCCGTGCTGTTCGTGAACAGTTGAAGTGGCGTGCTGTTCCAACTTCCGACGGCAGACGCATACGCCAAGCCGTTGTTGATCAGGGTATTGCCGTTCGCGGAATTGACAACACCAAGGGCCAATTGCCCACCCGTGTTCTGGAGCAATCCATAAAGATAATTAGTGCCTGCCGAGGACAGTTGATAGTTGAACATCTGGGCGGCCGCGCCTGCCATCTGCACATCTAATTTACTGCCCGGCACCGTCGTGCCGATGCCCACGTTGCCGGAGACGATCAACCCGTTGGAAGGACCGGTGTTTGCCCCGGCATACGCACCGATGCCCACAGACCCTGCCACATCCAATTTATTAAGAGGTATTGTGCCTCCATTGCCAATACCCACGTTGCTGTCCCCTCCCCGGATCACAATGGCAGGGCTTGAAAACGTAAGTCCGCCGATGGCTGTTGAAGGGGTGATCTCAAAAGCGTTATTCAGGCTAATATTATTGCCCACTTGCCACTTATAATGGTTGCTGGTCGTATCGTCATAAACTATTCTTCCGCCGCCGCCGTTGGAAATATGCAAAGGACCCTGGGGAGTGGTGGTGCCAATGCCCACGTTGCCGCCGTTGATGATCGTCATGTCCGGAGTATTGTTTGTGATATAAAAACCAAGGTTTTGGTTGCCGCTGGCTGATGAGTTCTTTAAGTAGACCCAGTTGGTGCCGTCGCCGCGGTAGAATTTCAACTGATTATTGCCAAGTATGCCGACGTTTCCGACGACATCCAACGGATTTCCCGGTGACGTGGAGCTGATGCCCACATTGCCGGCTGTTGATAAATACATTGTCCCAACAACGTTTGTATCAAATTGTAAACTTGCGCCAGCGCTTCCATTCGGGTTATAGACTCTAACATGATTATCGCTTGCTGAATTTTCAAATAATAGAGAACTACCGGCTAATAATTGGGTGTTTCCATTTACTGACACCTTATTCCCCGGCGCCCAGGTGCCGATGCCCACGTTGCCGTTGGTCACGGTGAGGCCGCCTTGCGGTGTCGTGGTGCCGATGCCGACATTGACATTGCCGTTGGTGGCGTAGATGCGCAGGCCGGACCACGTCCATCCGCCGCTGGCGGCATTGGCCATCCAGGTGCCGTTGCCGTTATTGTCCGAGGTGAGCACATAGCCGTTGACCGGCGAAACAGGAAGCGCAAATCCCGTCATCCGCGCGGTGCCGGCCACGTCCAGCGTCTGGCCCGGCGCCGTGGAGCCGACACCGAGATTACCATTTGAATCCATTGTTGCCGCTGTCACATAACCTGAGCCGTTATTGGTCACAAAGTTAAAGCCCATTCGGTTATTGAGACCTGTTACCGTATATCCCTGAATGTAACCATCGGATACACCGCTGCCGATCATGGGAGAGCTATCAAGTGTAAAATGCAATTTAGGGCCTGTTCCCGGCCCGCCGGAACCGGTGCCTTCCAAATCCATTACATCCTGACTGCTTCCGGCGGCAACTGCCAAAGCCGTTGGAGGCACCCAGGTGCCGATGCCAACGTTGCCGTTGGTCACAACGAGGCCGCCTTGCGGGGTTGTCGTGCCGATGCCCACGTTGCCTGTGCTAGTGATCCTCATGGCCTCCGCGTAACTGCCTCCGCTATTTCTTAGCGTAAAAGCAAAATCACTCGCGTTGTTATCGCTAGGCTGTACCAAGGTAAGGAACCCTAATGCATTTGCGCCAAGATTGGTTGCGCTCACTTGAAATTTCAAAGAAGCATATTCCGCGTTGGTGCCCACATTATCAACGTTATAAATAGATTCCGTAGCGGTCGGCGCCCCAGTAGATGAAAAAGCTCCGCTTTTTGTATTATAGAGCGTTAACATTTCGCTGGGACTGTTAATGCCAACACCAATATTGCCGTTCATCACTGATAACGCCCCGCCCGGCGCCCAGGTGCCGATGCCCACATTGCCGTTGGTCACCACGAGGCCCGCGCCCTGCGCGGTGGTGGTACCAATACCAATATTACCGCTATCGCTGATATTGAAATAACTTTTGAAGACCGGCGTGCCTGCCGTGGCTAAAGCATGCCTGATATCAAAGCCGGCCGAAGCACTGTAAGCCTGGCTTCCCATGACCATAGACCAGGCTCCGACGGTCGTGTCATCCAGGGTGTGATAATCTGCGTTGCTTGTCCTGCCATAGGTATTAAAATGGATGCCCATTTCACTTGTATTTGGGCCGGAGCCAAGGTATAAACCTCCATGATTGTGATACGGAGCAATACGCACTTGGTTTTGAAGACCGATGTTGTCCGCTCCTATGGTCAGATAGGAAGTGGGGATCTCGCTTCCTAGACCAACATTGCCTGTTTCTACGATCAATGCTCCGCTAGGCGCCCAAGTGCCGATGCCCACATTGCCGTTGGTCACGACGAAGCCGCCTTGCGGAGTCGTCGTGCCGACACCGACATTGTTAGCAAAAGTTACAGCTCCTGTCGTGTTATTTAAAGTAATGTTCGGATTAAAACTGCTGGTACTGATCGTAAGATTTGAGCTTTGAGCAAAAATGTTACCTGTACTAAGATTCAAAGGATTGCCTGCCTGCCCGCCTATCTGCAATGTATCCGCACCTGGATTAAGGACAAGGGAAGTATCTTGAATGATCACCCCGTCAGACCTTCGGATAAGGATCGGGTCATAAACATTTTCTGTGGACGTCGGTAAGCTGGAAACTGTCATTGCGCCCACAACGCTTAAAGCAGTTGCGGGCGCCCAGGTGCCGATGCCCACGTTGCCGTTGGTGATGACCAGGCCGCCTTGCGGGGTCGTGGTGCCGATGCCGATATTATTGCTTCCCGTCGTGGAATAGACAAGGCCGGTGCCCGTTGTCCATCCGCTTAAGCCCCCTGCTGTTGACCAGGTCACGTCTCCGGTGCTGTCGGTGGCTGTTAATACATACCCTGGCGCCGCGCCTTGCCCGCTCACCGCCAAGCCTGTCGAGCGGATGGTGCCTTGAACGTCTAATTTCTGACCTGCTGCCGTTGAACCGATGCCGACGTTGCCGCCTGCCCTAATAGTCATGCGGATCAAACTGTTAGTGCCAAAATGCATGTTTCCGATAGTAGCCCCATCGGCATAAGTATTTAAAAGAACAGTGTCGACGGCGCCGCCCAATGTTTGTGATCCTGCGTTACCGTTCTGCCGTAAAAATGTATTTGTATAACTGCCCCCTTGGATCGCTATTTGGCTGCTTGAAGTCGAGCCTGTTCCAGCGGGGTTGGAAAATAAAGCTACGGTTTTATCACTTGCAGCGTTAGCTTGTACTTCTAATTCTTGGGCAGGCGACCAGGTGCCGATGCCCACGTTGCCGTTGGTTACAATAAGGCCGCCTTGGGGCGTTGTCGTGCCAATACCCACGTTGCCATTAGTATCTAAATACATCCTTGTCGCTGCCGTTGGGTTACCGGTACTGGAAGAACTTTGATTGATCGCTAAATCTCCGTAAGCTACGTAATTGCTGCCGATCATCCAGTTCCGGGCGCTTCCGCTAGATCCACTTGCCCGGCTCCAAAATGATAGAGTTGCAACATCGTCCCCGCTGGATGGTTGGATCTTTAACATGCCGATACTATTAGACAGTCCTCCACTAACGACAAAATTTGTATTTGGATTCGCCACTCCAAACCCAACATTGCCGGTTTGCACAACCAACGCCCCAGCCGGTGCCCAGGTGCCGATGCCCACGTTGCCGTTGGTCACGACAAAGCCGCCTTGCGTGCTTGTCGTGCCGATGCCAATGTTACCGCTGGCATCTACCCTGAACCTTTCTGTGCTGGCTGTAGTAATGGCCCAGATGCCGGTGCCCGGAGAGTAAACACCGTTATTTGTATTACCGCCAAAAGTAAAGATAGGAGCACCTGCTGATCCCGCGGCCGAACCGGCGACCACCCTGCCCCAAACATCTATATCGCTGCCTGATGTAATTAAATTTCCACCTGCAAAACTGACATTCCCGTTGACTGTGAGATTATAATTTCCCGGACTCCACGTTCCGATGCCCACATTGCCGTTGGTAACAACAAAGCCTCCTTGGGGTGTGGTCGTGCCCAGGCCGACGTTGGTGCCGTCAAAGGCAGAATTGGTCACGGCCCCGAAGGAAGTGCCGTTGCGGTATTGCAGTTCGGTGCCGGTGCCGGCCGGCGGGGTCGAGGGGGCCACGGCGCTGATGGGCATCCAGGTGCCGATCCCCACGCCGTTGGAAACGATCACCGCGTTGGAAACAGGGTTGGTGGTCAGGATAAAGCCTGTCATGCGCGCGGTGCCGATGACGTCCAGCGCCTGGGACGGCGCCCAGGTGCCGATGCCCACATTGCCGTTGGTCACAACGAGGCTGCCTTGCGGGGTTGTTGTGCCAATACCAACGTTGCCGGATTTTACTACCATGGATGCGCCGGTAAATCCAACATTCGGTGCATCGGTAATAGTACCGCCAATACCGACATTACCGCCATTATCAACTGTTATTCTGTCGGTCATTGAACCTGCAGAACTTGCAAGACCAAGTTCAAATGCTGCTCCGCTCGATCCGTGGCGCAGAACGTCTAAGACGCCCAGAGCACTTGATCCGTTGTACATCCGCCACTCTCCAATGGCACTTCCATCTGTTGAAGTTTTGCCTTGGGACTGTATGGAGGCAATCTCATTTGCAGCAGTTTGAGGAGTTGCTATTGACAAAACAATGGCACGATTCACGAGCGGACCGGTAGTACCGATGCCGACGTTACCTTGCACGATCAATCCATTCGATGGGGCGGTGCTGATCCCTGCATAGCCAGCTCCGATAGCAACGGTGCCGTTGACATCTAATTTATTGACCGGTGCCAAGGTGCCAATACCCACGTTGCCCTTGACTATCAACCCGTTTGACGGAGCTGTGGTAGTGCTGTAAGTGGCATCGCCTATTGACACTGCGCCCAACACTGATAAGTTACTCCCTGGTACTGCTTGCCCAATGCCGACGTAGGCGTCAGACCCTACTAAAGTTATTATTCCATTATTACCGGAACCTAAAGTGAAATTACTGGATTCTTGATCTATAATTGAAAAACTTCCATCAGTTGAATTAGATAAATATGTTCCGTGTCCAGAGGTTAGGCCCAGGGTAGAGTTGTTTAACAAAATAGCCCGAGTCCCAGAAGTGCCAATATGCAATACACCCACTGGGCTCGTCACCCCAATACCGACGTTGCCGCCCATAACCGTCAGCGCCCCGCCTGGCGCCCAGGTGCCGATGCCCACATTGCCGTTGGTGACAACGAGACCGCCTTGCGGGGTGCTGGTGCCGATGCCGATATTGTTGCTTCCCGTCGTGGAATAGACAAGGCCGGCAGCCGTGGTCCAGCCGCTTAAGCCCCCTGCTGTTGACCAGGTCACGTCTCCGGTGCTGTCCGTGGCTGTCAGCACATAGCCGGGAGCAGCGCCCTGTCCGCTCACGGCCAAGCCCGTTGAGCGCACCGTGCCCTGCACATCGAGCATCTGGCCGGGCGATGCCGAGCCGATACCGACATTCATATGAACGCTGGTATTAAAAGGCAGGAATGAGGCGTTGGCCGCGGGCGTGATTGCCAGCAGCAGGGCAAGGAGTAAAATTATTTTACGTGCGTTGGTCATAATAGGTTAAAAAATAAATGGGGATTTGGGGAAAAACGTCCTCACGGCTGGTTTGGCCAGTTATTTCTTCAAAGATTTGCCCTTGCCAATGCGTATTACTATTGGTATAGTCGGTTTGGGGCTGATGTATTTTGGTATTTACATTATGGATAAAAAAGGAGTCAAATAATGGAAATCCTGATAATAATCGCAGTAGGTATGGGCGCTCTTGGGGCATGGATGCTCTGGTCGCAGAAACAGCATCCATTGAGCTAAATATACCCTTTAACCTGTTCGTCCTCCACAGCCGCTGGGATCTCCTGCGGCTTTTTTCTTTTCGTAGGAATAGAATCACGAAAATTTTTGCATATATAGATGATTTAGAAAAATAAGAAAAAAGAAGTGGCATTAAGAGAGTATAAAGTACAGGTGTTTCGTGAGTTATAATAAAATTATAACAATTGATTTATGCTATGGAAGGAAATAGTGAAATATTTTTGGGGCGGATTATTTTTGAAGAATTTTCTTTATATGTTTTAAAGAGTTATCATCTATTTTAGTGAAATAAACGACAAAGCCTTCTCCCGGCACCATGCGGGAAATGCGGGCCAGGCCCTGGATGGTTTCCTCATCATTGGATGAGCATTGGATGGTGATCCCGATCTCATCATTGACGTTCAAAAAAATACTGTTCTTGATCTTGATAAACGCGCTGTTTAAAGAAAGGTCTTTGAGCTGGCCTTTGACGGTCAGCTGTGAGCCGACACTGATGGTCGCGGGAAACTCTACACTGATGCGCGGCTGGCCGCGTTGTTCGTTGTTGCTTGGCTGTGGCTGGTTTTGCATAGAACTCCTCTTTAATAACGGACGGACATTAAGCAAAGCCCGTGGCTCGGGGCTGTTTTCGGCTGTAAACGGCCGTTGCCTGTCGAGATCAGGGCCCCTGTAATATTACGCACCATCTTATATAAAAAACCATCAGCGGTGATCGAGATATGGACCAAATCCCCTTCTTTGACAATGCTTAAATTTTTTACAGTCCTTACTGTATTTTTGATCCTTGAACGCTGGGACGCGGATTGGAATGGTTTAAAATCATGGGTGCCTTTTAAGTCTTTCGCCTTTTTGCGCATGGCGGATAAATTTAGTTTATGGGGATAAAAATAAGCCCTGTCCCTCCACAATGCCGACGGGTAAGCACGGTTTAATATGGTATACCGGTACGTTTTATCTTTGACATTCTTCTGCGCGTGAAAATCCAACGGGACTTCCTGGACCGTAACGACGGACAGGTCCCTGTCTAAAAAAGAATTCAAAGCTTTCTGGATCAAGGACGGTTTTATGTCAGTGTCAGCCTTAAAATGGACCACTTGTCCCAAGGCATGCACCCCGCTGTCCGTGCGGCCGGACGCCTGGCAATGGACCTTCTTTTTAAAGATCCTTTCCAGTTTTTCTTCAAGATGGTTTTGGATGGTGCGCAAGCCTTCTGACTGGGTTTGCCAGCCGGAAAAATTTGTTCCGTCATATTCTAAAATCAATTTAAAATTTCTAACAGTCATTGCAATGACACAATTATTTGGTCAAATAAATGGTTTAGGTCTTTGGCCGTGTGTTGGGCGGACACAAAAAAAGATTCCAGGTCTGCCGGCGGCCAGTAAATGCCCTGGCGTAATAAATAATGGAACAATTCAGCATATTTTTTTCCTGATGAAGCGTTTTGGGCGTCTACGTAATTATAGACAGGCTTGGTACAAAAGCGAATACTAATCATACTTTTATAATTGGCCAGGTGGGCCTGGGCATTGGCTGTTTTTAGGATATTATTGGTCCGGGAAACAAAATCATCACATGCTTTGTTAAGTTTATTATAAGCTGATGGGGTCAGGTTTTTTAAAGTTGCCAGGCCTGCTTGCATAACGACCGGATTGCCTGAAAATGTGCCGGCCTGATAAACTCCGCCCAAAGGTGCCAGATGTTTCATGATGTCAGCCCTGCCGCCGTAAGCTCCGACGGGAAAACCTCCGCCGATGATCTTGCCTAAGCAGGTGATATCAGGGATGATGCCCAGATCTGCCTGGGCGCAGCCCAAATTGGTGCGAAAACCGCTCATCACTTCATCAAAGATCAGCACGATCTTATATTTTTTAGTCAGGGCGCGTAGATTTTTAAGAAAATCTTCTTTGGGGTTGATAACGCCCATGTTGCCGGGCACCGGTTCTAAAATAACACAGGCAATTTCCGCGTGATGGCGTTCGATGGTGTTGGTCAATGCCTGTGCATCATTGAATGGCAAACTTAAGGTGTTTTGAATATGAGCGTTTGGAATCCCCTGGCTTGATGAGGCTGGCAGGGAAGCAACGCCTGAACCTGCCATGGCTAAAAGATCATCGCTGTGGCCGTGATAACAACCGTCGAATTTGATGATCTTGTCGCGTTTGGTAAAACCCCGCGCTAAGCGCACAGCGCTCATCGTGGCTTCCGTGCCGGAGTTGACAAAACGGACCATATCCACCGACGGCACATGCTTGGCAATGAATTGGGCGATCTCGATCTCAGGCTTGGTGGTGGTGCCGTAACTGATACCCTTTTTAGCGGCGTTTTGCACAGCCTTGACCACCTCTTGATGGGCATGGCCTAAGATGAGAGCGCCCCACGACAAGCAATAATCGGTGTACGCGCGACCGTTGGTGTCAAAAAGTTTGGTCCCTTGGCCGCGCTCCATGATCAATGGATTGCCGCCCACGGCTTTAAAAGCGCGGACAGGGCTGTTAACGCCGCCTACCATGACTTTTTGAGCTAAATCCATTTGAGGGCGTCCTTGGCGTGGTAGGAAATAATAATGTCCGCACCGGCGCGCTTGATAGAAGTTAACGTTTCCAGCACGATCGCCTTTTCATCCACCCAGCCGTTTTGAGCAGCGGCCTTGATGCAGCTGTACTCGCCGCTGACATTATATCCGACGATGGGAATATTCAATTCCTGGCGCAGCGTTGACACAATATCTAAATAGGCCAGGACCGGCTTGACCATGACCATGTCCGCGCCTTCTTCCACATCCCGTCGGGCTTCTTTAAGGGCTTCGCGGCTGTTGGCAGGGTCCATCTGATATGTTTTGCGGTCGCCGAATCCAGGCGCGCAATGCGCGGCATCACGAAAAGGGCCGTAATACGCTGAGGCATATTTGACTGCGTAAGATAAAATACCTATGTCTTGAAAATGTTCTTTGTTAAGGGTCTGCCTGATGGCAGCCACGCGAAAGTCCATCATGTCCGACGGTGCTATGATGTCAGCGCCGGCTTGGGCATGGGCCAAGGCCATTTTAGCGAGTATTGGTAAAGTTTTATCATTGCTGATCTTTTTATTTTCAACGATACCGCAGTGGCCGTGACTCATGTAGGCGCACAGACATACGTCCGTCACTATTAAAAAATCCGGGAAATGTTTTTTTATTGCCTTGATAGCCGCGATCACCGGAGAGCTTGAGGCATAGGCGTATTTGCCCGTAGTGTCTTTATCGCGGGACACTCCAAAAAATACGCCTCCCCTGCCGCCCAAACGGATGTAAGCTTCCATGTTTTTGAGCAATAGATCAACGGAAAAGCGGAATATGCCGGGCATGCTGGGGATGGCTTCTTTTTTGTTTTTGCCATCAATGACAAAAAAGGGCTGGAGCAGGTCGTGCGCGGTCAAATGTGTTTCGCGTACAAAATTCCTGATTGCTGGCGTGGCTCTTAATCTACGATAACGATGCGGCATGAGGATACCCTGCGTCTTGCAATGTTTTTAAAGTCACCGGGCCTTTGGCCATGATAGCCCAAGAAGCTGGTATTGTACCATAATCCGTTAGAAAATTCTGTACTGTTGAAGGGCTTGTGAAAATGACGCCTTCAATATTTACCAACGGCAGATCTCTTTTGGCAGGTTTAGTGTTTTCATAAATAGTGATCTCTGTGACAAGCGCCCCGAGGGCGGTCAAAGCATCTTTTAAAAACGGGTTTGGCAAAGACGAGCGCGGGAACAAGATACGTTTGCCTTTCAGGTCCCAATTTTGCGTCATGGCTTTCAGTAATCCTTGGGCTGTTTCCTCTTGGGCCACTACCGCGGCTTGGATATTATATTTTTGCAGGCATTCTTGGGTGCGGCGGCCGATGACGGCAAAAAAAACCGGGACACATTGACTTTTCGGGGAAGAAAAGTCAATGTGTCCCGGTTTTTCTATGACGCGAAAGAAATGTTCTACGGCATAGCAGCTGGTGAAGACAACGATGTCCGCGGATTCAAAAGATTTCAGCAAATCTTTTTGTTGGGCCTCGCTCATTGAAGTAGGTTTGATGTCGATCATAGGCCAGTGCAGGATCTTACCCAAATGTCCGTACATGTCAGGATGCGTGCCGCAATGCAGAAAAAACCGGGACACATTGACTTTTCGGGGAAGAAAAGTCAATGTGTCCCGGTTTTTTCCGACCAGGATCAGCGCCGGAGGTTTTAAATCCCGGGCTTGGGCCAACTCCTCTATCGTCGAAAGAGTGCCTTTGACAATTTGTTCCTGGGGTTTTGTGCCGTTGGCAATGATCATCATGGGTGTTTCTTGGGGCCAACCGGCTTTTTGTAAAGATGAGACTATGATGTTTAATTTAGTCAGGCCCATTAAAAAGACAAGCGTGTCTGCTTTAGGGATGTTTATTGGTTTGGGATGGTTTTTATCTTCATCTTCTTCGTGGCCGCTCAAAAAAGCTACCGATGAAGATATTCCTCTCGCTGTTAAAGGAATGCCTAAAGAAGACGGAATGCCCGTGGCTGAAGAGATGCCGGGAATGATCTTAACTTCTATGTGATAGGAGCGCAGGTATTGGATCTCGTCCGCTCCCCGACCGAAAATTAATGGGTCGCCCCCTTTAAGACGAACGACGTTTTTACCGGCAAAAGCCTTTTCTTTAAGCATCCGTGAAAGATCATCCTGCGAAAGTGAGTGTTCGCCTTTGCGCTTGCCGGCATAGATATGTTCTGCCTGCGGCGCGTATTTTAAAAGGCTGGCATCGACTAAATAATCATAAAATACGCAATCTGCCGTTTCGAGGGCTTTAATGCCTTTGAGTGTTATTAATTCAGGATCGCCCGGGCCGGCGCCGACCAAGATGACCTTGCCATAGCGCCGGCGGACATCAATGGCGTTGAATAAGTTTTCCAGCTTTTGGTCATTTTGGCGGCCCACCACCGCTAATTGGCCTTGGCAAGGCATGCCTTCCCAGGGAAAAATATCTTTGATCTCTGATTCCAGTTTCAGCCGTTTAAGGGCGCAAGCTGCCACTACAACGCCATCCACCTTACCTTCTTTGATCAATTGTAAACGTTCCTCAATAGTGCCTCGGATGTTGACGATAGTGACATCAGGACGCAGTTGGAGAATTTGTTTTTGGCGCAAGACAGAGCTGGTGCCGACACGGGCTTTTGAGGGCAGATCTTTCCAATGGACACGGCTGACCCATGCGTCTTTGTCACCCAAGCTTTCGGTCAAGGCGAAGATTTTTAAATCCTTATGTAAGTTTTGAGGCAGGTCTTTGGCGCTGTGGATGGCGATGTCTGCCTTGCCTTCTAGCAGGGCGCGGTCAATGGTATCAGTAAAGAAATCGTCGGGGCTTTTGGTGAGCGGCGTGCTTTTATCTTTGTCGCCAGAAGTTTTGAATTTTAGGACTTCATAATGGATTCCCGCGTTCGCGGGAATGACGCTTTGTTTCAAGTCACAGATGACTTCTTCAACTTGCGCCAAAGCCAGCGGGCTTGAACGGGAAGCTATTTTAAATAAAGACATAGCGGTCCACCACGTATTGGGAAAACGGGAAAGCACAGGTAAAAGCCGGAGATACGGCATTAAGCACATGGACGCTTTGATGGTCTCCTTCGATCACGAAATCCTGGACGAGACTAAGTGTTTTTTTGTCCAAAAGCTGGGCCCTGATGCCGGGCTTTGTCCATTCGGTGAAACCTTTGGGATCAATGTGCTTGACCATGGACGCGCCCAAGGAAATAAAATACTCCTTATTGTATTTACGCGCTTCCTCATGGGCCAGTGAACGGAAATTAAAAGCATTGGTCAAATATAGTTTAGATTCATAAAATAAGACTTCAGACATTTCATCCATTGAAAATCCGCCCGTTGAATTATAATTCTCCCGCCAAAAAGCCGGGATGGCCGTCGGCCCGATCTTAATGTCTCCGGTCACGGTCCGGGTAAAATGCACGCCAAGAAAAGGGTTCTTTAAATTCGGTACCGGATAAATATTTGTATTAATGGCGGTTTTGTCCTTGGTGTATTTTAAATAAAGGCCCTTAAAAGGGACCATGGTGTATTTTGTCCCAAAACCAAAGTCCTGGGCCACTTTGTCAGCGTAAAGCCCCGCGCAATTGATGGTCTTCCCAGCTTCAAAATCACCTTGGTTGGTTTGAACAATATTGGCAGAGCGGCCTAAGTATTTTGTATTATAAGAAAATTCAACGCCTATCTTGGTCAGGTCCTCTTTGAGGGCGGCACAGACTTCTTTAGGGTCAATGCTCGCGGTGTCCGGAGAGTACAAAGCGCGTTTAAAGGTTTTGACATTGGGCTCAATGTTCAAGGCTTCAGTCTCATCAACCAGACGGACATTGGAACCATTGCGTTGGCCCCGGCGTAAAAGCTCATCTAATTGGCCTAATTCATGCTCGTTTTGGGCCACCACTAATTTGCCGCATTGGTTGATGGCCAATCCTTTGGCTTTGACATAGGCCTTCATGGCCCGGCTGCCATCGACGGTAAATTTGGCCTTCAGGCTGTCGGCCGTGTAATAAAATCCTGAATGCAGTACACCGCTGTTACGGCCGGAAGCATGGTAGGCTTCACCCGGTTCTTTGTCCAGGATCAAAATACGGGCATCTGATTGACGGGCCTTGATGGCATGCGCTATCGTCAAGCCGATGATACCTGAGCCGATGATGATGAAATTATATTTCTTCATAAAATTTATATGAGTTTGATATAATAAAGCGCATGTCTGGATTCCCGCTTTCGCGGGAATGACATGGGAAATTTTAAAATTATAACACTAACCCAGGAGAAACCCATGAATAAAATAACTGCTTTTTTAGTGATCGTCATTACGGCTTTAAGTTTTAGTCTCGGGGCAACGATGCAAAGCAAGGCCCAGGACAAGAACTATTCAGGCATCGTGCCTTTTGTCACCACTAATGACCGTGTAGGGTTTTTGGACCAAAGTAATGGACGTGTTTATATTTATGACAGCAATATCGTTAATTGTTTATTCGTCGGCCAGATCGAGAGCTTGGGCAAACCCATTAATGTGGTGTCAGCTACTGCTGTTAACACCTTGACCCAATGAACAAAAACAACCATCCTTTTGTCATGACCGTCAAACCGGGCTGTTATGTATGGTGCAGCTGCGGCGAGTCTAAAGCCCAGCCGTTTTGCGACGGCTCCCATGGCCCCACCGGCATGAGGCCCGTGTTCGTGGAGATCACCGAAGAGAAACAGGTTGCCTGGTGCGGCTGCAAGACCAGCGCCGGCAAGCCGTTTTGCGACGGGTCGCACGCAAAACTTGCATAGAAAAAGTCGTGCCTGTCACGACTTTTTTACTGCCGGGCGTAATCGTCCTGGATGCGGACAATATCATCCTCTGCCAGGTGTTCGCCGCAGGCGACTTCAATGAATATCAAGGGGTGTTCATACGGGTTGCCTATGCGGTGCACGGCGCCTAAGGGAACATCCACGACACTGCCCGGCCCCACAGGAATTTCTTCTTCATTAACGATCGCCAGCCCCTGGCCATGCACCACGATCCACTTTTCAGAACGGTATTGGTGCTTTTGCAGGCTTAGGCGTTTTTTAGGGCTGACCTCCACCCGTTTGACCCAAACGCCGTTTTCCTGGTAGAATTTTTGATATTTGCCCCAGGGGCGTGTGGATTCTTCCAGGAATTTCATTTACTGCTCCTGCTGATAAGAAATATGGCTATTTCAGAAAAAAGATTACGGGCGAAGGGGACCTCTTGCTGGCCGGCGATGGCGCATTCACGCTCAATGGTAATGGAACGCTCGGCGCAAAAATCACGAAAGTCCTTGATGCTCAAAAAACGTAAGTTTGGTGTATTATACCATTTATAAGGCAAGCCCTGAGTGACCGGCACCCGGCCTAAAAAGAAGATCTGCAGGCGGGCGTTTAAATTGCAAAAATTAGGGATCCCGACGATGACTTTTTTCCCGACCCTTAGGGCTTCGGCGATCACTTTTTCGGGGTCCAAAACTTCCTGCAGGCTTTCGTTAAGGACCACATAATCAAAGCGTTTGTCAGAATAATCCGCCAGGCTGGAATCAATGTCCCCGTGAGAAACGCTCACCCCCCGCTCAACGCATTTATAGATGGCTTTTTCATCGATCTCAATGCCCGAGGCATGGCAATTTTTTTGTTTCATGAGCAGGGACAAAAGCTCCCCGTCGCCGCAGCCTAGGTCCAGCACGCGGCTGTCGGGTTTGATCATCTCCAGTATGTACTTGTGATCTATGCGCATGGTCATTTTACATTATTTAAAAAATGCGATACTAATTTTGACTGCCCCTCAATTTCCACCAAGAATGAATCATGGCCGTAGTTGGTGTCGATCTCAATAAATGAAACGTCAACATTATTGGTCTTCATGGCTTTGACAATGTCCTTGGATTGATAGGAAGGATACAGCCAGTCAGACGTAAAAGTTATAATTAAAAACTTGGTTTTGACACCTTTAAACGCTCCCGCCAGGTCAGTGTCTTCGGAAAGGTCAAAATAATCCAGGGCCTTGGATAAGTACAAATAGCTGTTGGCGTCAAAGCGCTGGACAAAGCTGGCCCCCCGGTATTTAAGGTAGTTTTCTACCTCAAAATCATGGGAAAAATCATAGCCGACCTTTTCCTTGCCCTGCAATTTGCGGCCGAATTTTTCTTCCATCGATTTTTCGCTCATATAAGTTATATGCCCGATCATCCGGGAAACCGCCATCCCCTGCGCCGGCAATTCCTTGCCATAATAATCGCCTTTGTTCCAATTTGGATCGGACATGATGGCCTGGCGGGCCACCTCATGCAAGGCGATCTGCTGGGCGGTGTGCTTATAATTGGTCGCGATCAGGATCGCTGATTGAAGCGTATCAGGAAAACGCACTGACCACTCAAGGGCCATAAGTCCTCCCATGGAGCCGCCGGAAGCGGCCAATAATTTTTTGATGCCCAGATGGTCTATCAAATATTTTTGGGAGACCACCATGTCTTCGATGGTGATGACCGGAAAACTTAAACCATACGGTTTGCCGGTGGCGGGATTTACCGACGATGGCCCGGTGGAGCCTTTGCACCCGCCAAGACAATTGACACAGATAATAAAATATTTATTCGTATCAAATGCTTTGCCCAGCCCAATCATAGGGTTCCACCAGCCGGTATTTTTAGTGTCTTTATGGCAGCCTGCCGCGTGAGCGTCCCCGGTCAGGGCATGAAAGATCAAAATGGCATTGCTCTTATCGGCATTTAATTGGCCGTAAGTTTCATAGGCCAGGGTCACAGGGCCTAACTTGACGCCGCTTTTTAAAACCAGCTCATTAGGCGCCTGGCCAAAGGTGAAATATTGGGTTTCGACAAACTGGGGATCACTCATTTAAGCGTACCGGAACATGGCCTCGATGGTTTTTAGCGCCCGCAGGCGTGTGGGCTCATCCAAAATGACCCTGTCCTTGGGCAATGGGTTTTTAAGGCACCGTAAAATATCTTCAAGTGTATTGGACTTCATAAATTTGCACATGGTGCAAGAGCCGACCAATTGTTTTTCGGGAAACTCCGACTGCAGACGGGCGGAAAGCCCGCATTCCGTCAGCATCAGGAATTGCCTGGAATTGGTCTCTTTCATGTAACCCAGCATTTGTTCGGTGCTGCCGACAAAATCAGAATTATCCACGATGGCTGAGTTGCATTCAGGATGGCTGACAATTTTAGCGTCGGGATATTCAAGTTTTACTTTAAGGATGTCTTCCATGCCGTAATCTTCATGCACATAGCAGGTGCCGGAATAAAATTTGATGTCCTTCTTGATCCCCTGACGATCCATATAATTCTTCAGGTTCTGCCCCATGAATTTATCCGGCAAAAAATAAATCTTATCGTTGGGAATGTCCTTGGCAACCTTGTATACATTCGCGGAAGTGACAGTGATATCGCATTCAGCCTTGACCTGGGCGCTGGTGTTGATGTAGCAAATAAAGGTATGGTCAGGGTACTGACGGCGCAGGTCTTTAACGTTTTCGGCATTAATAGAATCCGCCAGCGAACAGCCGTCTAAAACAGCCGGGATGAGCACCTCTTTTTCAGGGTTGAGGATCTTGGCCGTCTCCCCCATGAAGCGCACAGCCACAAAGACGATGGTTGATGCCTTGGTCGTTAGAGCGTCCTTGCTTAATTTATAAGAATCGCCGACAAAATCTGAAACGCCGTAGATGATCTCCGGGCTGATATAGGAATGCGCCAGGATAACGGCGTTTTTTTCTTCTTTAAGCTCATTGATCTCATTGATGATGGGGACCAATTCCTCGCACTTTTTTAAGGAATACTGGCACACAGAAGCCCCCAGCTTGATATTTTTGAGCTTTTCGTAGAGCTGTGAAGCTGTCATTTGGGTCTTTAACATGATTTATAAATATATACCTAATCAGAGAAATTATCAAGAGAAGGTTCTATGAAGGACCATGTCTGGATTCCCGACAGAAGCATTCGGGAATGACACTTAAACAGGCTGGCCTTTGAGGGCGTGCGGGGTGGCGTCTGTGATGCGCACCTTGACCAAATCCCCGCCTTTGTAAGGGCCTAGAGGCAAAATCACTAATTTACCTCCATCTGTGCGGCCGGGCATTTGGTTGGTATTCTTGGCTTCGGGGTATGGCTCTAACAATACGCTTTGAATTTCGCCGATGTGGGCGCGGTTTTTTTGATAGGTGATCTCTTTTTGGACCTCATTTAAGCACATGATGCGTTCGGTCTTAATGGCTTCCGGGACATCATCCGGATATTTTTTGGAAGCAACAGTGCCTTGGCGTTCGGAATATTTAAAATTAAAGGCGGAATCAAATTGTGCCTTTTTAACAACCTGGAGCGTATCTTCAAATTCTTCGTCAGTTTCAGTGGGAAAGCCCACAATGATATCCGTCGTCAAAGCGACATTCGGGATTTTAGCACGGACTTTTTCAACCAGGGTCAAAAACTCTTCCTTCGTGTAAGTCCTGTTCATCATATCTAAAATACGATTATTTCCTGCCTGCAGGGGCAAATGGATATGCTTGCATATTTTAGGATTGCTTGCCATCAGGTCCAGGAAACGGTCAGGGAAATCTTTAGGGTGCGGTGAGGTAAAACGGATGCGCTCAATGCCTTCCACCTTGCTTACTTCGTCCATCAGATAGGCAAAATCATAGTCATCATGACGGTAAGAATTAACGTTTTGGCCAAGCAGGGTGACCTGCTTAAAGCCTTCAGCGCTCAGGCGGCGCACCTCATCAACCACGTTTTCCGGCGAGCGGCTGCGCTCGCGGCCGCGTGTGTACGGCACCACGCAAAAGGTACAAAAATTATTGCACCCGCGCATCACCGCGATCCAGGCATTGACCCTGGAGGCTGTTGAAGGGTTGGCCCGGTCCTGGGCATCAGGATAAATGTCCGAGTAGGTTTCAAATTCGGACAAGGTGACGTCGTAGGACTTCTGGCCTTCATCTGATGCTTCCCGGATCAACTGCGGCAGGCGCTTGTAACTGTCAGGCCCGGCGATAAAATCGATCTTTAAGGTACGGTCTTCAAATAATTCCTGGCGCAAATTAGTGGCCATGCAGCCCAAAATGCCGATCATCACAGGACTGGCCTTGCCCCGCGTATGGCGGATGGTATGCACCCGGCCATAGACCTTACGGTGCGCATGCTCGCGGATGGCGCAGGTGTTGAGCATGACAATGTCCGCGGCCCGCTCATCGGTCACGAACTCATAATTCTCTTTTTTGAGGATCGAACGGACGAGTTCGCTGTCATATTCATTCATCTGGCAGCCGTAGGTCTCCAAAAGGACGGTAGTTTTTCGCTTCCCATTACTGCCATTTCCCGTTGTTTGCTCGTGTTTTCCTGCTTGTTGTTCTTCCATTTTAACCCTTCTTCGTAACAGAGCTTCCAAGGTTCATTAAGCTCAAATTTTACAATTTCCCTATTTTCAAGATAGATATTCTTAAAGATAATCCGCATGAAGGTCTTTATCGAATAATCTATTTGCTCAGTAGTTAAATGCTCCCTATTGATCCCTCTCAGAAATTCCTCTGCCTCCTTCATAACATTCAGGGAATTCCTTTTTTCTAAGATTTTGAATTGTGTGGCCTTAATATCTGATTTTAGCCGCTTCTCTTCATTCCTTAATAAATCTGCTTTTTCGTTGTAAATATCAATATTAATCCTGTCTTTGGAGAATATCTCATAGAGAGTTTTTTGCTGCTCTAAATTTTTATGTACATTCGTATCCAGATTTGTTAACTGCTCTAAATAACATTCTTCCGGTTCAGAAGCGTTAAGCTTTATTAAATCACCCAATTCTTCAAGAATATGAATATTTTGGCAGATGACCTCGATTATCTCCCATACCTTTTTATTGATCTCATCAGCAGGTATTGCCTTATTTTTACAATGAATGTATTTAACGCCATTTGAGGAACAATAATACCAGGGTTTCTTGGTGCCTTTATTTCTATTGGATAAAACCATCTTCCCGCGGTACGTCCCCTTACATCCACTGCACCTTAAAACACCGGACAGATGATATATGTTATTTTTAAAACGCACAACACTATTTCGTCTATTGCGTTTGAGTAATTTTTGGACTGCATCAAAATCTTTTTGAGTAATAATAGCATCATGGGCATTGGGTGTTTCGATAATCTTTGAAGGATCGTTATTTATATACCTGTATCCTTTACCCAAACCATTTTTTGTTTTTTCCTTCATTTCATATCGACGCCTGTTCCAAACAAGGGTGCCGATATAAGCTTTATTTTTAAGAATATCGGCAATAAATTTTGTATAAAATTTTCCTCCTTGTCTCGAAGTAATCCCTAAATTGTAATAATGTCCAGCGATCTGAGTAGTGCTTTTGCCGCTTAAATACATGGAAAAGATTTCTTGGACAAGCTTTTCTTCCTCAGGATTGATTTCCAATTTCTTTGTTTGTTTATTATGCACATATCCATAAGGGACATAGCGCGAACCTTGCCAATGCCCTTTTTTGACCCCTTCAACCATTCCCGGGAATACCCGCTCGATGAGCCTGTTACGTTCAAACTCAGCGTAGCTGCCCAACATCTGTATTGCCATTTTTCCGGCACTGGTGGTTGTGTCAAACGGCTCGGTCGCGCTCTTATAACCTATCCCCAAAGAATCGAATTCTTCCAGCATGAACAATAAATCTTTTAATTTCCGGCTAAGGCGATCTTGCTTATATACGACTATTAAATCAAATCGTTTATTATGGGCATCCAAGAGTAGACGTTGAAGGGCGGGGCGTTCCATCTTACTGCCTGTGAAACCATCATCTTCGTATACTTGATGATTAGGGATACTGCAAAACACTTCCCATTGAAAATTTTTTGCGTATTGCAGAAGAAAATTCTTTTGCACTTCTAATGAGAACCCTTCACGGGCCTGGTCTTCGGTGCTTACTCGCGTGTACAGTGCGACTTTCATATAGAACCCACCATTTCACTTGTCAATATGGTCAAATTATATCCCTTAAAGGCCCATCTTTCAATTATTTTTAAAATCAGATTTAATATGACGATTTAATAAAAATAATTGTGACAAGGCTTGGATTCCTCTATGAAACGATGCCTCAGACTCTTCCAGCTCGTGTTGACTCAATCCTTTCTCTTCTAATTTCGATTTTAATACGTTCCAGCCACGATACAGTTCTTTTTGCTTAATCATTATCATTCATATTCACCACCCCCTTTGCTTGATTCAATGCTTGCCTGCCCGTTCCTTTCCAATAATGCCCGTACTTTCCCCTCCGCGCCGCTTTTGCCTAATTCATCAAGGATCAATTTTCTTAATGCCCTAAATTGGCATGGGGACACAGAGGATTCCACGTAAAGCAAAATCTTATTTTTAGCTTCATCATAGATGCTAAAAATTTTATCAAATTTATGCTCTGTCTGCTTGTTATTAGACATCATAATTGTAGAAGATTTATTGATTTTAAATCAACATAAATATATTAGCAAAATTAGACGATAAGTCAAGCATAAAATCTCTAAAAGTCAACAAATAATTGATATTTAATCAATACATCTGCCACTCCCGATATAGTCTTATTAACCCATAATCTATTATATTTTTTCTATTTGAACCCCCACTTTCTTAACCACCTAACTCATAACAAAAAAGCCAACCCTCTCATTGGCATAAGGGTAGTTCCCGACCACAACCCCCCGCTTAACCTATGGTTGGGGGGGTGTGGTCGGGAACGATTTTGGGTGCTTTTCCCAAAAACCTGTTGCCAATGAGAGGGTTACAACGCCTAAACTGAACAAACCTGGAACAGTTTGTTCCGGTTTTGTTCAGGATTTGTTCTGGCTTTGTTCCACTTTTGTTCAATTTTACCTCCGGCTTAAGCATTGACCGGCCGTAACCCAAAAATCAAAATAAAACAAAAATCCTAATAATCCAACTTCAAATATAACCAACACAATCTGGCTACCCCTTCCTCTCTCATCTTTACCTTTTCCTCCTTTTAACAAATATTTACCTCAATCATCAATACCTTCCCTCTCCCATTCTCAATTGGTAATTCCCGACCCCTATCCCCCATAAAAAATTTATGGTAGGGGGAGAGGGGTCGGGAATGGTTTTGGGCCGCTTTCGCCCAAAAACCGAATGAGAATGGGAGAGTTATGATGAAAGAAAGGCACAAAAAAGGCTCAGTACTGAGACTTTTCTGGGACTTTTTTGAGCCTCGATTTGTTCCGCGACATCTCCGGCACAACGCATGAGCATTTTGGGGATGCTCCACAGTGTGCCGGATCCATATTAAGAATGACTAGACTGGTACACTTTTCACGCTGACAACTGGTACTGATTAACAACTTTCCCATGAGCATTACACAATACCCCAAAACAATCCTAACAACCCCCAATATGTCCTTCACCCCAGACAACCCAAAACCCCCACTCAACACTACCTCTAACCACCCCTAATTCATCCTCTTGACCTTCTCTCCTCACCCCTCACCACTAGTACACTCCTAAACGCTAATCATCCATACTAAAATTTTACCTTCCCATTTGCTACGGTTTAGTTCAAGACCTCCATCTCCCCGCTAAACCTATGGTAGGGAGAGGGAGGTCTTGAACGATTTTGGGCGCTTCTGCCCAAAAAAACCGTTGCAAATGGGAGGGTTACGGCATAAAAAAATTTCCAATGACGTTTCAAATTTGAAACGTCATTGGAAATGTCATTGGAAACGTCGTTGGAAATGAAATTAGATACTAACCATCTTCTGGCTGGTAGGTTTCTGGTCGTTAAGACCAAGCCAAAGCCTAAGATTAGTCATCGGCTGGATATTGATAATCACCGGCACAAAGCCAGGGGCATTTTGCAGTTGGGCCAACTGTGCGGGATTAAGATGGAATTTGATATCACCACCGTTATTTTGTGTCTGTAAATTCATATTAGCAGAAGTAAGATCAATACCACCACGTTTAAAACTCTGACCTTGCAAACCTTTTGCTTTCATCGCAAAGTCAAAAAATTTCTTCTTACTACTGTATCTAAAGGTTGTTGGTTGATGTTGCTCCCACAGCTCATTGACCAAAAGTTTTATGTCATGTTTATCTTGTTCCCTTCTTTCTTCGGACGAATTGATAAACAATAAATTTCTGTTCAAGGCATCCAGTAAAATTTCTTCTATATCATCCTTGCTCAAAGGGTACATTGAACTGAAAATTTTAACCGATGATACCAAACTTCTAATTTCATCCCCCAATGCTTCCCACACTTCATCTCTTCTGGAAAGTGTAAGATAATGCCGTATAAGGGTTTCGCAACCTGGGCTGATTAAGCTCATGATCCTTTTTTTATCATTTTTCATCTTTATACGGTATACCACAACTCCAACAGTTCCAGCAATCGCCAAAGACACGGCATCTGTCCATATGCTTGAAACTCCAGTTTTGAACGAAATGAACGTTCCCCAATTAAAAGTAGAAACGCCCACTATAGTTGCCAATATAAACGTCCATTTGCCTTCGGTTGTCATTGCTTGGTCCCCTATTCTCATTGCCGGATCTTTCCAGACAAAAACACCATCTGAGTTACTTAAAACATTCAGATAGTCACCAGTCACTATAACAGTCCCGCGATGCCATTCCTGTCGCTTATAAAGAAAATAATCCGCTAATTCCCCGTTCGGCCCATCTATGATTGTCAACCCTCCATGCTCCACATTGTCCCAATCCTCATGGCGGATGGCATTCTGGGCCCTACCTCTAATAACGACCCTTGCTTTTGAAATAAGCTGGTTTAAAAATTCATAATTTTTAGGCCCTTCCGCACCATCACGAACAACCGCTTCACCGTTTTTAATGATCAATATATGATCTGGGTGCTTGGCCTGAAATTCCAATAATTCTTCACGGTATTTGAGCATAACCCGTTTGTAAAAATCTAAATATTTATTATACCTCTGTCTCCAAAGTTGGTCATTGCCACTGGCTGCCACGTTCTCTTTTTCTAATTCCTTGTATTCTAACGATTGCTTATACCCCGTTGCTTCTTGTAAATCATCAATGACCAAAACCGGAAGGTGATAGGAACCATAACCTATAGCCCTCAAACCTTTTGCTAAGGTTTTATATTGAGGATACCGGGGAACGTCTTCGGGGTTACCCAAATTGATATTTCTGGATTGGAACACATAAACCTCTCCATCCTTCGATGAAGCCAACTCAATTTGTTGAACACCAAATTCTTTCTCAATTCGAGAAGCTGTTTCCCCGAATTGAATCAAGATACGCTGAAGCCGCGGGCTTAATTGCCGATCTTCTAACATATGGGTAATTTTATTATAAGTCACCACTCCCCCTAAACCTTTATCTTCATTACCGCGCACTTGAAAATGTATATCGATATTATTCGGATCATGTTGGTCAGAGGTTACAAACATACCGAACACATCCACATCAACTTGTTCCATAACGACCGCATTCATGACATTTGAGTCAATATCAGAAATATTATGCGCTTCTTTATACCGATTGATTCTGAAATCATTTTTTGCGAGAGAAACCATCTTCTCATAAGCCCCCTCAACGCTGTCTGCGAGAATTTCATCAAAATCCTCGTCATGCTGCCAAACCGTCTTCTCAGCTTCCCTCTCGGATAAGACTTTTATGTTAGGAATGCTTGTAAAAATGCCTGAATAAGAATACTTTTTGCCTTCTTCGGGGTGAGCGCTACGGACAATGACCGGTTTCTTTAGACCATCAAATGCGTGTCGTAATTCATCATTGATGACAAGCTGACCGCTTCCATCAGACTTGATAATAAAAAACCTGGGAACATTAAAACCTAATTGTTTTAACTTAATTAATTTTTCTGGTTTTTTCACCCAGATCATATATTGATCATTAAAAACGGTGAAGCGGT
>JABDCU010000003.1:90247-90335 GCA_013287965.1 Candidatus Omnitrophota bacterium
TTTCTGGTTTTTCACCCAGATCGTTTGGAATTTCTTCCTGAATACTCTCCGGAAGAATAATTTTTTGTACATTTATCATCGCCTCATC
>JABDCU010000004.1 GCA_013287965.1 Candidatus Omnitrophota bacterium
ATTTGCGTATTGATGTATCCATCTGTTCCAAAGAACATCATATTATGAAGGTCTTCAGCGGGCGCAAGGCCCAGGATGTATACCATACCATCTTCCAGTATGAAAAGAAAAACAAGCTGGAATGGTTCTCGGACAAAGAACACATCGCGTATTTAGGCAAGGAATTAAAAAAAGCGGAAATCGCCTTGGCCCTCGGCAATAATGCGTATTTTCAAGAATAAATAATGAAAATTGCTTTGATCTTCCCACCGTTGGTCCTTAAACACCGCTACGCGCACAACGTGGGTGATGCCGGCGGAAACCTGCCTCCGTTAGGGCTCCTGCACCTGGCTGCCATCTTAGAAAAGCACCACCATGAGGTCAAGATCATTGATGCTCCTGTTGAAAACCTGGACCTTGAACAGGTTTTAGTACAGATCGCTTTGTTTGCGCCGGACTTTGTCGGGGTCTCTGCCATTACCTCCCTGGCAGAAAAGACCAAGCTCTTATGCCTGGGGATCCGCGAACAAAACCCTCAGATTAAAATTTTTGTGGGAGGCCCGCATCCAACGGCCATGCCTCAGCAGGTGTTGGAAGATACAAAAGCCGACATTGTCATTACCGGCGAAGCGGAAACAGTCATCGCGGACATGGTCGAAAATTTTGACCAATACGCCCAAAAGAAAATTGTTAACGCGGGAAAAGTTGAAAATTTAGACCAATTGCCCTACCCTGCGCGGCACTTGATCGACCTGAACAAGTACACTGCCCTGCCTAATAATTACAAACTGACACCCAACTCCATCCACGTCATTACTTCCCGGGGATGTCCCTACCCCTGCACTTTTTGTTTTGATGCTAAAACAGGTTTCCGCCAGCGCAGTGTGGCCAACGTGATCCAGGAATTAAAAGAATTAAAAAACAATTACAAGGCCGTTGAGATCTCTTTTTGGGACGATACTTTTACCGTCAAACGCTCCTGGATGATGGCCTTCTGTGAGGCGATGGTCCAGGAGAAGATGAAGTTGAAATGGGGATGTTACTCGCGCCTGAATTTAGTGGACGCCGAACTTTTAAAAAAGATGAAGCAGGCCGGCTGTTGGACGATCTTCTTTGGGATTGAATCCGGCAACCAGGAACTTTTAGACAATATCAAAAAATTAATGACCGTCGAACAAATGAGGGAAAAGGTGCGTTTGGTGCAGTCCATCGGCATTGAGATCCGCGGCTCATTTATGCTGGGCATCCCCGGCGAAACTCCGGCCAAGGCGGAAGAAACCATCAAATTTGCCATTGAATTAGATCCTGATTATGCCCAATTTTCTTTAGTCACGCCATACCCGGGAACAGCATTGCATAAAGAATTCCCAAAATGGGGAACAATGACGGAAGAATATAATGATTTCCACGGATGGTCGCCGGTATTTATCCCGCATGGGTATAAAGACGCGGTGGAATTAAAGACAATGCACAAGCAGGCATTCAAAAGATTTTATATGCGGCCTAAATACGTCTTTAAAAAAGTGATGGGGATCCGCACCTTCACGGATGTTGAACGCTACTGGAAAGGCCTGCGTTTTGTCCTGGGAATGTCCCGCTAATCCTTCCGCCTGAATGCAATTAATAATGGACTGCTTTCAACGGGCTTATACTCCTTCAATACCTCATTGACTATCTGGCTTAATGGATAGGCAAAGCCGCGTGTCGGCGCCGGTACCGGAATTTGAAACATTTTTCTCTCCACAAAAATAACCGGCGGCTTCTCATTCTTGATCTGGTCCATCGTCCTTTGGAACTGACTCATGCTCATGAATTGATCTGCCGGCCACCACATCCGCCCAAGCTGATCAGAAAATATGAGCGGGAAAACATAGAAAAACGGTTTTCGATGGCTCTTGATCAAAAGTATCAATTCATGGTCGCTGACGATCGGGACATGGTCACCTGACGCGGTCAGCTTTTGGATCAGCTTAACGTCCTCGTCAAAAGCATATGTTTTATCGAAATACTCTTTCAAATAGGAATTATCAACAGTTTCGATCAAGCGCACCTTAGGATGGAAAATATCCGGATAATCTTTCCAATTGGGGCTGTTAAAAAATAAGATAAGCGCTGATATCAACAAGACCACCGAGACCCGTTGTTTAAGAAAATGCGGCTGCTGCTCTATCAAAATATCGTACCAGATAAAAACAAGCAAAAGCCCTATTGTCAAGTCACGCGTGATCGAGTCCAGGGCGGAGAAAAAATGCTGGTGATGCAAAAGCCCATAAAACGACCAGACCAGGATTATCATGGGCCGCATGTCGGCAAACCGCCTTTGGAGGAGCAGGCACAAGGCCGGCCATAGGCCCAAAAGATAAAGTGTTATAAGCCCAAGGGAAAATAAAAATGTGCCGGGCTCGGTAAATAAATTATTCAGATATAAACCGCTGGAAAAACCTTCCATGGGCGCCTTAAGATAAAAGAAAAACTCATGCCAAAATAAGGGCTGTGCCAGATTGCTCCAGTATAAGCCCAGCATGATCGACCAGTACAAGGCAGCGCTTACGCCAAGGGCCAGCAGAACATCTTTTAGAGATTTATATTTCTCCGTCGGAGTGGTTTTCATATCGGCAAGCACATAAATAAACGAATAAACACCCATCAATAAGCAAAGAATGCCTCCGATACTCGTGTTCAAGAATAAATGGAACGCGGCAATGCAGCCGGCTGCGATCAGCCATGCCCTTTTTCTTGATGACCAATGCGCGCAAATGGCCGCCAAAAAAAGAACGTCCCCGTAATACCTGATGGGGCTGGCATTCAATCTTAGAAATATGCCAAGCCCTCCTCCGTCATAAGATAATAAACGGAACTTCACGTAAATGAGCCATACAGCCAGGGCCAGTAAAGGTGCCCGAAAAATCCGTGTGCATACAGCAAACCAGATCACGGTATAAGCGATGATGAGCCATAAGATCACTTGGAATATCATCTCCCAATTGAATGCTCCGGCTAATTTACAAATTTGCCCGATAACGACGGGAAGCCCGACCCCATAGAGGTTTATGCCATCAACCCCCGGCAAGCCACCGGAAAAACTCCAATAGGCCGCGCCAAACACATAGATCAGGTTCTGCCCCTGCCGTTCCAAAAAATAGACGGCATCAAAAAGCGCGTGCATATCAGGGATAAAGAAGACCGAAGCGCAAAATAAAGAAATAAAGACCAATAAACAAAACCATTTTTGGGTAAACACAGCGCCTTGGGCCTTGACCGGTGTTATTTTAGAATGACCATGGGCGCTGGAAACAGATCTCCACACCCCTGGAAGCAAGGCCTTGGCAAAAACCGCTGACAATGATCCTATGATAAAAAGCGCGTTTGGCATCGGGACAACCTGATCACCGACTAGCTTTAAATGTAATCCGGTAAAAAGGACCATTAACACAATGGCCTCAACCAGGATCGCCCCATAGATCGGGACAAAACTTTTTTTCTTCTGTGTGTTTTTAAACGCCATGACGGCGATCAATAGAAGCATCGCATTAAAAAATAAAACACCCCACCAATAGATGCGGGAATCTCTGTTGGGATGCACCACAGGATATAAAGAAGGAATGAAATCCATATGTGAAACGCTCGGGGTAAATAACAGAAAAAAGGACAGGAGAATGACAAACTGTAACGATTGTATCAGTGCCAAAAAACCGGCACGAAGCCATGCCGAGGGTGATATTGAAGTCAAAAAATCCAAAAATCTATTCAGCATACTACTCCCTGCGTCTAAGCGCGACCAGATACGGACTCTTTGCGACGGGCGCATAGGACCTCATAATTTCACGCAAAATCTGGACCAACGGAACATCAATGCCCTGAGAAGATGCCGGTAGCGGTGCTTGGAATAAATTTCTTTGCACAAAAATGACCGGCGGTTTCTGTGCCCTGATCTGGTCCAAGGTCCTTTGCAATTGGCCGGTCGTAAATATTTGATCTTGAGGGAACCCCGTCTGTCCGATCTGATCGGAATATATGAGCGGGAAGACATAAAAAAATGGTTTTCGATGGCTCTTGATCAAAAGTAACAGTTCATGACCGCTGACGATCGGGACATGGTCCGCCGGAGCGGTCAGCTTTTGGATCAGTTGAACGTCCTGGTCAAAAACATACGTTGTATCAAAAGCCTCTTTTAAAAAAGAGTTATCCATGGTCTCCATCATCCGGGCCTCAGAATGAAAAATATTGGGATAACTTTGCCATTTGGGAGCATTAAAAAATAAGATCACCGCTCCTATCAATAAAACAACTGAAAGACGCTGTTTAAGGGACCTGGACTTAGCTTCTATCAAAATATCATACCAGATAAAAATAAGAAAAAGCACGATGGACGCATTGCGTTGGAGCACTACAGGATCTGCATACCACATAAAATGCTGGTAATGCAAGATCCCATAAATGGACAAGATCACGGCCAGCATGGGCCTTACGTCGGAAAATCGCCGCTGTAGGACTAAACAGACCGCCGGCCAAAGGCCCAAAAGATACAGCGTGATAAACCCAAGGGAAAGAAAAAAAGCACCGGGATTAATGAATAAATTATAGATATACGAACCATTCAAAAAGCCGTTACGGTATAATTTAAGCCATATAAAAAAATTATCCCAAAATACAGCATCTGCCAGATGGCTTCCATATATACAAAACATTATTGATCCGTATAAGGCAATGCTTGCGGCAAGGCCCAGCAAAACATCCCTTACCGCTTGCTGCCGTGCCATTGGACCGGATGCGGCCACATAGAGCAAAAGATAAAAAACCATCATTACGCAAAGAATTGACCCGATACTGGTGACCAAAAATAATTGGAATGCCGCGATACAAGCAGCTACTGTCAACCATGCCCTTTTTCTTGATGACCAATGCGCGCAAATGGCCGCTAAAAAGAAAACGTCGCCATAAAACCTGAGCGGGCTCGCGGGAAAATTCACCATTGTCATCAGCGCCCCTCCTTCTGACGACAACAAACGGAATTTCAAAAACAAGAACCATACCGCCAAAGCAAGCCAAGGGCTTCGAAAAACCCGCGTGTACAGGACAAACCAAGCCGCCGCATAGAAAATGATAAGCCATAATACAACCTGAAATATCATCTCCCAGTCAAAGCTCCCGGCTAATTTACACATTTGCCCGATAAGGATGGGAAGCCCGACCCCGTAAAAGGATTCCCCGTTAATTCCCGGAAGTCCGCCGGAATAACTCCAATAGGCCGCGCTAAGCACGAAGGTCTGGTTCGTGACTTGCCGTTCCCCAAAATAAGCGGCATCAAAAAGCGCGTGCATATCAGGGATGTAGAAGCCAAGGGCGCAAAATAAAGAAATAAAAATAAATAAATAAAACCATTCCCTGGTGAACACAGGGCCTTGAACATGGACCGGTGCATGTTTAATATGATCCGAATAGGCGCCGGAAACCGATCGCCACACCCCTGGAAGCAGGGCCTTGGCAAAGACCGCTGACAATGACCCTACGATAAAAAGCGCGTTCGGTATCGGAACAACTTGATCACCGACCAGTTTTAAATGTAATCCGGCAAAAAGGACCATTAAAATAATAATTTCAACCAAGATGGCCCATAAGATCGCGGGAGAACGACCTCTTTGTGTGTTCTTAAAACCCATCATGGCGATCAATAAAAGCATCGCATTAAAAAATAAAATACCTAACCAATATATTTGAGAGTCCCTGTGCGGGTGGGTCGAGATGCACAGAGGAACGGTAAAATGAACTTGTGAATAGACGGGGAAAAATAACAGGAAATAAGATATTAAGATAACGAATTGGAATGATTGTACAAGCGCCAACAAACCAATGCGCAGCCACATGGAAGGCGGTACTGAACCTGCAAGATCCAGAAATTTATTCGACATATGATGGCGGAGGTCAAATATAAAAAATTATTGTACCAGTGACACGCTGAAATAAGAAGAAGAATCGGCTTGCTCTATCAACTCAATAAGCTTGGGGTAAACCACTGCGGTGTTCTGGTAAGGCTGCTGAGGGTCGATCATATCGTGAAAAATGCCCATCGCTTTATCAAACTTAAAGCGTGTTATCGTAATACTGCTATGCCGGCGCCATTGATCGACAACCTTGTCGAGATTATTCTCGTCGACCGAATCATCCATCCCGCTGGTGATCACCACGATGGCCCGTGCCTTGGGTGCGGTGCTCCTGGCTTGTTTCATCACTGACCAGCCGAGGCGCATGATCTGACTCACTCCTCTGCTTGAAAAGCCGTAATAGGATGATGTCGGCCCGGTGAGCGCTGTCTTGGTTTTTTTATCCCACCATACGAAGATGTTAGGCAAAATAGATAGGCAAATAAAAAAAGGTTTAAAAAAGAAAGCCGGTAATCCTTTCCAGCCCCAGAAAGGCGCGATGATAACAACTTTATCAACATCACCCCTGTTTTGCGCGACCCAGGCCGCCATGTTGGCCCCCATGGAGAAGCCGACGACGGTCACAGAAGCGCCCAGTCCTTGGGCAATGTCCACGGAAAGGGCGGATAATTTGATCATTTCCAAAGCAGTTAACCTGGAAAGGTCTCTGGTCATCCGATCCTTGAGGACATGGTGAGACACCCGTGGGATCAGGACATTATATCCCTTTTTATAAAAAATCTGACCCAAGGCTTCAAATTGCCGGGGGCTGTTGGTGTTCCCATGGAAAAATACGATAGCATGGGGCGCTTTCATGCCATGTGACAAAAAAATAGTGCGCCCGTCCGGGGAAACATCTTCCCCATCGAGCTGGCATAAATCATCAATACGCCCAACGCTTTCCAGATAATTCTCTGACTGCATGAAGGTATTTTAGGAAGGAAAAAAAATAAAGCAATTGTACCGCGGTATAATAATGGTGGAGGTGTCGGGGATCGAACCCGAGTCCCTGAGTCTCGTAATATAAGCGTCTACATGTGTAGTTTGTCAACTCATCGTCTCGCCCCTTACCCTCCGGCAAACAGGATCGTTTCGGGACCAGCCTTTTAAGATCTCGCCTCCATGCAAAAGGCAAACATGAAAGCCAGCCTGCTCATGACCGTTTATCCAACTAGCAGGCGTTGCCAGTAAACGGGCTTAACTACAGTGTAGTTAAGGCTTAGCCAGCGAAACCGACGGTCGCTGGAACAAAGCCACCCATAGGTGCAACAGGGTTAGCTTTGACAGCGGCATCGAAATCGCCAGTCGTTAACGGTTTATTTTCGTTAGCGTTTAATTTGTGCTTAGATTATTTTACGAGGCCTACCAAGCTTCCTCGACACGCGACCTATACCCGACTAACACAAGTCGAAACCAAATCACCCCCATTAGAAAGAACAGCTACATATATACTATAACGCAAAATTAAAATTTTAGCAAATGTTGCGGGTCCTGGAGCCACCCGCCACCGCACATCACTTTCTATTCTTAACTGACCTATCTATTTCCCGTTTAATTTCACGTTTCTTGATATCGTCACGCTTATCGTATAATTTTTTACCTTGCCCTACTGCGATCTCCACCTTGGCCCAGCCTTTTTTGTTAAAGTAGATCTTGGTGGGGATCAGCGTCAGGCCCTTGCGGGTCAGATTTCCATTTATCTTTTCAAGCTCCTTGGCATGCACCAAAAGTTTACGCGGACGGGCAGGCTCTTCATTCAAATAAGAGGCCTGCTCATAGGGAGCGATGTGCAGATTATAAAGATACAGCTCTCCACGATCAATATGGGCAAAGGCATCGGTAAAGCTGGCACCCCCAGCGCGCAGTGATTTGACCTCGCCGCCGGACAAGGCAATGCCGCACTCCCATTTGTCGAGGAGAAAATAATTATGGTACGCTTTTTTATTGGTGGCTATGGTTGACATAATTTGCCGTATAACCCTAAGAAAATAGGGATGGTTATCATACTTAAAAGATGTGTGACAAAAATACCCTGGTTAATAAAATCCTGATTTCTTGTTTCATAATTCCTGGCAATGATGGATATCGTAATGGACGTAGGCATGCACGCTTGGATAATAGCCACCAAGCTGACCAAAGGATTTAATTTGACCATCGACAGGACGATCAAGGTCACCAAAGGCAAGACGATTAATTTGATCAAAACCGCCCCTGTGACCTGGATCCATTTGGTCCGGTGTAAACTGGATAAGCTTAGGTTCCCGCCAATGACGATCATGGCAATGGGCAGTGCCGCATCCCCAAAGATCTTAATGGGCTTTAAAACCGGCTCCGGCACAATGCCTTTCCCGACTGTCAAAACAATAATTAACGCGGCAAACATGCTTAATAAAGGCGGATTTATCATCTTCTTTAAGTCCATTCGACTGGATTTTTCCCTGGTCACAAGCCAAATGCCCAATGACCACAGGCATAGGTCAAAACCGATGATCGAAAAGATCACTGAGGTGTATACTTTTCCTGCCAATGGCCCTAAAGGCAAGGAGATCGCTATCAATAAAGGAATGTAGCCGCCATTATTCAATGAAGACACTGCTTGGAACCCGCTCTTAAGGTTCCCGTGATGCCGCCACATGACTAGGGAAGAGACCAGTAAACCTGTTAAAACCAGGCTAATATTAATAAGCGGGAATTCCCACCAAAACGGCATTTGCACAGCGTCAAAATGGGCAAGTATCTGGTAAAAAATAAACAAAGGGAAAAAGATATTAACGCTTAAAAAGGACAAGAGCTTAAGGCCGGACTCATGGATGATCCCGGAACGCACCAGATAAAAGCCCATGGCGCCCATGGCAAAGATCTGGGCTACAGCGATGGTGGATGTTTGAAAAGTGATGGGAAACATAAGTTTGGATTATAACAGTTGCGGCTTCTTGTTGACAGCACTATTTCCTCTCGCTATACTACAAACCTTACGAGTTCGAGGCAATAGGGCCTTTTACTAAAAACCTTACGAAGTCTAAAAACGCAGAGAAATCTGCCGGGGTGGCGGAATTGGTATACGCGTACGTCTCAGAAGCGTATGGCGAAAGCCTTGAGAGTTCAAATCTCTCCTCCGGCACCAATATAGTATTAATATTAGAGAAGGGGTTTTTATGAGTGATGACGTAAACGTTAAAAAGAACTCTGTGATGGATGATGTCGAGCTCAAAGAGTGGCTGGCCTCACTCGACTATGTCCTTAACAGCGGAACATCTGACCGGGTGCAATACCTTCTGCAGCAGCTTCAGATCCGGGCCCAGGAATCAGGTGTCACCCTTCCCTTCACTTATAATACCCCCTATATCAACACCATTTCCAAAGAGAAACAACCGGCTTTCCCGGGCAACCGCGACCTGGAGCGGCGCATTAAATCCATCGTCCGCTGGAATGCCATGGCCATGGTCGTTAAAGCCAATAAGCTCGCCGACGGTATCGGCGGGCACATTTCAACCTATGCCTCCTCCGCGACGCTTTATGAGATCGGGTTCAATCACTTTTTCCGCGGACGCACGGACACGAATAACGGGGACCTGGTTTATTTCCAGGGCCATGCCTCACCAGGTATTTATGCCCGCGCCTTTGTGGAAGGCCGTTTGTCAGAGATCAATTTAGGTAATTTTCGCCGTGAACTGGCCGCCGGCGGCGGCCTGTCATCCTACCCTCATCCGTGGCTGATGCCCAGTTTCTGGCAATTCCCTACAGTTTCCATGGGACTCGCCCCTATCATGGGTATTTATCAGGCCCGCTTTAACCGCTATTTGGAAGACCGCGGGCTTAAGCCCAAAGACGACAATAAAGTCTGGGTTTTCATGGGCGACGGCGAATCTGATGAGCCTGAATCTTTAGGTGCCTTGACCATGGCCTCCCGGGAGAAATTGGATAATTTGATCTTTGTTATTAATTGTAACTTACAGCGTTTGGATGGTCCTGTGCGCGGCAACGGTAAGATCATCCAGGAATTGGAAGCTCTTTTCCGCGGGGCCGGCTGGAACGTGATCAAGGTGGTCTGGGGTGATGATTGGGACAGCCTATTAGAGAAGGACACTGAAGGCCTGCTGGCGCGCCGCATGGGAGAAGTCGTTGACGGTGAATACCAAAAATATTCCGTTTCCTCGGGCGCTTACATCCGTGAAAAATTCTTTGGCACAGACCCGCGCCTGCTTGAAATGGTGGCCCACTTGTCGGACGAACAGATCGGTGACATGAAACGCGGCGGCCATGACCCTGAAAAAGTCTATGCCGCTTACAAAGCCGCGGTCGAGTACAAAGGTGCTCCGACGGTGGTATTGGCCAAGACCATCAAAGGTTATGGCTTGGGCGAATCCGGTGAAGGCAAGAATATTTCCCATAACCAAAAGAAACTTAATGACCAGGAACTCAAAGAATTCCGCTCCCGCTTTAACATTCCCATTTCAGACGCGGAAGTGGCCAAAGCACCATTTTACAAACCAGCGGAAGATTCCCCGGAAATGAAATATATCCGTGAACGCCGTAATGTCCTGGGAGGCGCTTTACCTCTTCGCCGCACAGAGACAACACCATTAAAAACCCCTTCAGAAGCGGTCTTTGAAGAATTTTATAAAGGCACTGAAGGCCGGGCCGTATCAACGACCATGGCTTATGTGCGCATCCTTTCCCAACTGCTGAAGGATGAGTCCATCGGCAAATTTATTGTCCCCATTATCCCGGACGAAGCACGCACCTTTGGCATGGAAGGGCTTTTCCGTCAATGCGGGATCTATTCCCACGTCGGCCAACTCTACGATCCTGTGGATTCTGACAGCTTGATGTATTATAAGGAAGCCAAGGACGGGCAAATTTTAGAAGAAGGTATTAACGAAGCAGGCTCCATTTCCTCTTTCATAGCGGCGGGGACTGCAGCTGCCACTCACAACATTAACACCATACCCTTTTACACTTATTATTCGATGTTCGGTCCGCAGCGCGTGGGTGATCTGGTATGGGCCGCGGGCGATCTTCGCTGCCGGGGATTCCTGGTCGGTGCCACCTCCGGGCGCACCACGTTAAACGGCGAAGGCCTGCAGCATCAGGACGGCCACACGCATCTGTTGACCTCAACCGTGCCTAATTTAATTTCTTATGACCCTGCCTTTGCCTATGAGATCGCGGTGATCATCCGCAACGGCATTGAACGCATGTATGAAAAACAGGAAAGCGTGTTTTTCTATATCTCCGTCGGTAATGAAAATTACAACATGCCTGCCATGCCTGCCGGTGTCAAGGAAGGCATTATCAAAGGTCTATATCGTTTTAGCCAATCAACAAAAGCATCTGATCTAAAAGCGCATTTACTAGGTTCTGGTGCCATCATGAACCAGGTTTTAGCGGCCCAAAAAGTCCTGGAAGAAAAATACAATGTTTCCACCGACGTATGGTCCGCGCCCAGCTATAATGAATTGCGCCGCGAAGCCCTGCACGCGGAACGTGAGAATCTACTCAACGGCAAAAAGACCCGCGTGCCTTATGTGACACAGGTGCTTCAGAATGAAAAGGGCGTTTTTGTGTCTGCCTCTGATTATATGAAGGTCTTGGGGGATTCTATCCGCCAATGGGTGCCGGGCCCTTATACCGTGCTTGGTACCGACGGGTTTGGCCGCTCAGAAAGCCGGGAGGCCCTGCGTGATTTCTTTGAAGTAGATGCCAAACATATCGTCTGGGCCACGCTGATAAGCTTGCATGAGCAAAAACAGATCGGGGACGATGTTTTATCCAAAGCTCAAGGTGAATTGAAGATCAATCCCAATAAACTGAATCCAATGATTTCATAACTATGGCTGAACTTAAACTTCCTGAACTGGGTGAGAATATCACCCAAGGCACCGTTACTAAGATCTTAGTAAACGCCGGCGATCCCATCAAAAAGGGACAAAATATCCTGGAATTGGAAACGGACAAGGCTGTTTTAGAGGTCCCTTCCAATGCTGATGGGGTTGTTGGTGAGGTCCTGATCAAAAGCGGCGCGGTTGTTAAAGTCGGGCAGCCGATATTTAAGTTGACCGACTCTTCTACAACTGCTTCAACCCCCACACCCACAGAAACTAAAATAATTCAAAGTAAACCTGAAGCTAAATCTGAGCCTAAAGCACCGGCAGAGCCAGCTAAGCCGGTCCCTGCTGCATCCGGCCCTGTAGGTATTTCAGAGATGAAATTACCTACTTTAGGAGAAAATATTGAAAAAGGCACTGTCACTAAAATCTTAGTGAAGGTCGGCGACACCCTTAAAAAGGGACAGAATATCCTGGAGATTGAAACTGATAAAGCGGTATTGGAAGTCCCTTCTGCCTCTGAAGGGGTGATCAAAGAAATTTTGATTAAAGCTGGCGCAGTTGTCAAGATAGGCCAGCCGGTCTTTAAGATCGAAGGCGGTGCATCCGCCCCAAGCCCTGCTCCCGCGGCCCAAACCACCGCTCCAGCGGCTAAAGCCACCCCCGCCCCTGGCGGGGCAAGCAGCCCTGTTGAGCCCGTAAAGAGGCCTTCGGCGGCTGTAACAACTGTTACATTTTCACCCGTGGCAGGAAAAGACATCCCGGCAGCACCTTCCGTGCGTTTATTGGCGCGTGAATTAGGCATTGACCTCTCCAAAGTCCCCGGCTCAGGCCGCGGCGGGCGTATTTCCAATGACGACGTAAAAGCCTATTGCAAGATGCTTAATACCACCCGCCCTGCCGGCGGCGGCATGGCCGTTGCTTCCCCGCCTCTGCCCAATTTTACCAAATGGGGCAACGTACGGCGCGAGGCCATGAGTAATGTCCGTAAAAAAACCGCGGAACATCTCTCGAATGCCTGGACCAGCATCCCCCATGTCACGCAATTCGACAAGGTTGATATCACGGAACTGGAGAAATTACGCAAATCACTGTCCGACACTGACAAAAAAATTTCCGTAACACCTTTCATCATTAAAGTGCTGGCCTTAGGCCTAAAGAAATTTCCCCAATTTAACTCCAGCATTGACATGACAACCCAGGAAATTGTCTTTAAAGATTATATCAATATCGGGGTCGCGGTTGACACTGACCGCGGGCTTTTGGTACCGGTATTAAAAAATGTGGATAAGATGTCTGTCCTGCAGATCAATGATGAGCTGACCGCCATGGCCCAACGGGCACGCTTGCGCAAGATCACCATCGAAGAAATGCAAGGCGGGTGCTTTACGCTCTCTAATTTGGGCGGCATCGGCGGGACATGCTTCACACCCATCGTTAATTGGCCGGAAGTGGCCATCCTGGGCGTGTCGCGGGGATCTATGGAACAAGTCTATGTTGATGGGAATTTTGTACCGCGGCTCATGCTCCCCCTGTCTTTGTCTTATGATCACCGCATGATCGACGGCGCGGATGGCGCCCGTTTTATCCGCTGGGTTTGTGAAGCCATGCAACATCCTTCTTTATTGGACCTGAACAAATGAGCTCTTCTATCCAACTCGTGGTTATTGGTGCCGGACCCGGCGGTTACGCCGCGGCTTTTTTAGCCGCTGATCTTGGCATGGAAGTTGCCATCGTCGAAAAAGAACCCAATCCCGGCGGTGTTTGCCTCTATCGCGGCTGCATCCCCTCTAAAGCCCTTTTGCACGCGGCCAAGATCATCAGTGAGGCCAAACATGCCAAGGCCTTTGGTATTGAATACGCGACGCCCAAAATAGACGTAGACAAACTGCGCGACTGGAAAAAGAGTGTGGTCAGCAAATTGACCGGCGGTTTGGGCCAATTGGCAAAGGCGCGCAAGATCAAATATTTTCAAGGGGAAGCCAGTTTTATCAATTCCAATACCCTGAAAATTAAAAAAGCTGACGGCTCCAGTGAAGAGTTATCTTTCGAAAAAGCCATTTTAGCAACAGGCTCACGACCGTCAGCCATCCCTAATATACTTAAATCCCCTCATATTTGGGATTCTACATCCGCTTTAGACATGGATACCATACCTGAAAAATTATTAGTGGTTGGCGGCGGGTATATCGGCATGGAATTAGGCACGGTCTATCATGAACTAGGCTCGCATGTCTCCGTGGTGGAAATGACGCCCGGGCTTTTGCCTGGCGCGGACCGTGATCTGTCGGATGTCCTTTATAAGCGCGTGAAGGGCATGTTTGCCAATATCATGCTCGAAACCAAGGTCGTTAATATGCAGGAAAGCGGTCTTGGCATCACTGTCACTTTTGCTGACAAGGAAGGCAAAGAAATCAAAGAAGATTACAATAAAGTCCTGGTTTCTATCGGCCGGCGTCCCAATTCAGAAAATTTAGGCTTAGAGAATACCAAGGTCAAGGTGACACCTCGCGGCTTTGTTGAAGTCAATGGCCAGCGCCAAACAGCAGATCCAAGTATTTTTGCCATCGGGGACATTGCTGGTGATCCCATGCTGGCCCACAAAGCTTCCCACGAAGGTCGTGTGGCCGTGGAAACCATCGCCGGACACAAAGTTGCCTTTGAACCGCAAGCCATCCCTGCTGTCGTCTTTACTGATCCTGAGATCGCCTGGTGCGGGATGACTGAAATTGATGCAGCCAAAGCTAATCGAGAAGTGACCGTTGTTAAATTCCCCTGGGCCGCCTCAGGCCGCGCGCTCACTCTTGACCGTACCGAAGGCTTGACCAAACTCATCATTGACCCTAAAACTCAGCGTGTCCTGGGAGTTGGTATTGTTGGGGTTGGAGCCGGAGAAATGATCGCTGAAGGGGTCCTTGCCATTGAAATGGGCGCTGTCGCGGAAGACCTGAAACTTTCCATCCATCCTCATCCAACACTGTCCGAGACCATCATGGAAGCCGCCGAAAGCTTCTTCGGCCACAGCACTCATATCTACAAGCCTAAAAAATAATAGATAAATTCATTCACCCAAAGCTTCTACGTCAGCTTGATCCTTTTTACGTCCTACAGAACGTTTATTCTTCAAAAGCAATTCACGGCTAATAAAAAAAACGACCAGTTCTCCATATTTGCCTTTTTTCTTAGCCGCATAAGCTTTTTCCCAAGAAACACCGGTAAGAGAAGTTAAGATATCAATACGCACAGGCGGCTGGCCGAGTTGAATAACTTTATCCCTTTGATTAAGATCTTCAATTTTTAATCCTACATTTCCAAAACCGAATTCTTTTAATGCTTCAAGGATTTTAAGGGCATTGTCATCGCTTGGTTCAATAAAAATATCAATGTCTCCTGTCATTCGTGGGGCTCCATGAAAGGCAAGGGCATAACCACCAACAATGATATATTTAACGTGAAGGGCGTTGAATAACGCGAGCAACTCTTTGAAGTCTTGCTGAAAGTCCATAGATTTGATTTCTTAGGATTTCGACAGCGGCCACACGGTCTTTCGCAGGCTGCTTTAACCAATATTTTAGATCTTCATCGAGATTTGAGGGATCTGTGAGGCGAGTTCTTTTGAGGATCTTTTTTATCATCAATATATTATAACATTTCCAAGCTGATAAAAAAGCGGAAAGTAGATTTTTACCCCTCTAAAAACGCCCTCAAATCCGTCATAGGCTGAATGCTAATGATCACCGGCACAAAGCCAGGCGCATTTTGCAGTTGTGCCAGCTGTGTGGGGTCAAGATGAAACTGAATCTCCCCATTGCCGTCCCCTTTGACCTCCAACGGCGTCCTGCCGGCAGTAAAATCAATACCACCTTGTCTATGTACTTTAACAGCCATCGTCCGGCCCATTCCCTCATTTTTCCCCACCGCCATGGCCCGGTCGGCAAAACCGCCAACTTCAATTTCTTTTGTTAGCTTTTCAACACGACCAATTTCTTTATTTCTCAATACAATAATATTCCCTGTTGGGAATTCCACAACGATCTCATCATTTACTTTTATAGGCACCTTATTTGACGGGCCAGAAATTCCCTCAACTTGATAGTGTTGCTTTCCTACTTTCTTTAAAGAGATCAAAACTTCCTCGCCATCAAAAGATGCCCGTACATCCCCCACATTCTCCCTCTTAAAAAACCCATCGGCCACCAAGGGATCGTCAATCGGCGTCCATTTTTTCATGCCCTCTGAACCTTTAATACGTACCCGAGCAGGCCATGGGAATTTTCTATATAACCTATTGGAAAAATACCAACTCAACGCCCTCCAAGTTGACCAACCTGAATTCTTAAGCTGTTTCCCTGATATCCGAACGGCCTGTATGATATAAAATAACGCGGCTTCAGCCCCGCCGCTATTTGCAAAACGCTTGATCGTACCTTCATGAGCTGAATATGGCCAAAAATCTCCCATCCGCCAATCACCATTTTGACTTTTAACCAGTGTAACAGTTTTTCCCTGGCTAAAATTCTCGAACGATGGACTCCTGATATTTTGCGCTCGAGAATAAAAATAGAGGTTCAGTTCATATTCATATGGTTCATTACGCGCCCGATATTCCATGGCATAAATAAACCCTTTGCGCGTTTCTCCTGGCTTAAGCTCAACATCATTGCGTAACCGGTATTGACCAAACTTGAAAACTTGTGACACTCCTTTTTTTCCCGTGACCAAAAAGCTCTGCCTGGGATCAGCGATAAGAACACCTGGTGTTAAAATAGCTGACGCCTTCATCGCCCGGTCCATTCCCTCATTTCTACCCGCCGCCATGCTCCAATCCGAAACAGAATCGCTTAATCTTTCTTGGATACGCTCTTTAATTTCTTCATACCTCATTTTAGATAATAAATCTTTTAATACTTTCATCCTCTGACGCAAGGAAGATTCTAATGTTAGCATGTCCCCTGCCTGGTATTGCTCTCTCATTGAACGGTATATATTTCTGTCTCCAATGTAATATTCAACCTTAAAATAAGATTTGGCAAGATCAGCCAAGGGAGCTTCCGTAATAGTTTTATCATCCAATTGTAATAGGGCTTTAAGTTGATTAATTTGTACTTCATCACTGCCATTAAAATTAAGCAGAATATCCAGGAGTATTTTTGCCTGTTCACCAGATCCTGAAACAAGCACCAGCTTTAACGCTTCTGATTGAATAACACCATCAATAAAAAAAGGCTCGTCTTTCAATATTTCTACCTGGATCCCTTTTACTTTATTAAACCTCTTTGCTAACGCTTGTATAAAATCAAGCCATAATTGGCTTTGATACATATTGGTCCCTTCTAAAAGCACATCTATATCTTTCCGGCCGGGACCAAAATATCTTCTTCCCCCCACAATGACCGGTCTAACATGGCTTGAGATCGGACGCATAACTTCCTGTAAAACCTCTTCTAACTTTTGTATATTGTCTTCTTTCTTAGTGAAATCATAATAATCTTCCGCTCTTTCTGTTGCAGGATCATCGCTCTTCATCGCCCGGTCCATTCCCTCATTTTTATCCGTCACCATGGCCAGGTTGACAAAGTCGCCAACTTCAATTTTCTTTGTTAGTATTTCTACACGGCCGATCTTTTTGTTCTGAAATACAATATCCCCTGTTGAAAAATCCACAACGATATCATCGTCTACTTTTATAGGCATGTTGAACGGACCCAAAATATCCTCGACCTGATACCGTTTCTTTCCCTCCTTCTTCAAAGAGATCAAAACTGCCTCACCACCAAGGGACGCCTGTACAACCCCTACATTCTCCTTTTTAAAAAAACCATCAGCCACCAAGGGATCATCAATTGAAATCCAATCATTCATGTCCTCTGAACCTTCAATACGCACTCGCGCGGGCCATGAAAAATTCCTATATAACCTATTATAAAAATACCAACTTAACACTCTCCAAGCCGTGTGTCCTGAATTTTTAAGCTGTCTCCCTGAAATGTTCACAGCCTGCTCAATGTAGGACAATATAACTTCGGCCCCGCCGCTTTTCGCAAAACGATTGATCGTTCCATCATCTCTCGAATATGGCCAAAAATTAGTCATTTGCCAGTCATCTCCTGAATCCTTATCAACTTGGACATATTTAAAATTATTAAACGAGAAAGGATCAGTATCTTTCTTTTGAGAAGAAAGAATAAAACGCAATTCATATCTTTTAGAATAAAGATTCTCAAGGGCATAAATGATCCCTTTACGTGTTTCCCCCGGCTTAGGCGTAACATCCTCCCGCAATTGGTAAGTACCCAATTCAAAAATCTGCGATTGGCCAATTTTCCCAGAGACCAAAATGCTTTTCCTTGGATCTGCAATAAGAACACCTGGCATTAAATCAGCCGACGTTTTCATCGCCTGATCTAATTTAGGCTGGAGCTTTCTTCGGCCATCCCTTGGTTTAATATGACTGGCCCACAAAACAATGGATGTTCTGGAGCGTGCTACTCCATACTTTCGCGCTACTTTATTTATTGTCTTTTTAAGGGTCTTGTATCTTTTTTTCTTTGCCATGGACAATAATGCCTCCATCTCTGGCGATATGTCCTGGGAGCCTTTAGTTGAAATACCAAGGGCCTTCAAAACTGAGTGGACTATAGAATTTGAAACATTATATTTCTTTGCTATTTGCCGCTCAGTTTTATCAATGGACTTCACATTTTTTTCATGTAACTTTTTTGCCCATTTTAAGAATTTTCTTATTTCCTTTGATGGCTCCGGGCTTTTGCGGCTGCTTGCTTGAATCTCCAAGACTCGCAAAATAACATTGATTGATGTTTGCGCAACTTCAAATTTGTTTGCTATCTGTTGCGGTGTCATTTTAGTGGTCTTGCTCTTTTTCTTTTGGGCCCATGTGAGCGCTTTTTTCATATTGGGGGATGTCGTCCAGCCTTTTGTCTTAATGCTGTACACCAAACATACAACGTTGACTATTTCCCGGCTTACTTTAAACCTCTTTGCCAACTCCATCCCGGTCATGTTCACAGACCTGCCTTCCCTTTTTTCTGCCCAGGACAAGAACCCTTCCTGCCCGGTCTTTGCCTTGGGGCTGATCTTATAAATCATGGCCAGGTCTTTGGGAGCAGCCAATTGGGCGCTGTTTTCTGTAAGCTTGACCTTGGAAACCAATTCAAACAACTGTTCCGCTCCAAGGGAAGGTATAAGTCTGGCCTGCCTGTTCCTTATCATATGAATTTGTTTTTCAACCTTATTGTCATCACCGCGCCGCATTGGAAAACTGTCTATTTTACACACCGTCCCATCAGCCCTGTCCTTTATTAAATCGCCCTTCCCCCACTTTTCCGGATTTTGATCATCAGCGCCAGCTGGAACGAAATACTCCTGGTCCTTGCTTAAATTCTCTACATGAGGCACCGTGTCCCTCTTAATGCCATTCTCTAACATATCTAAGATGCTCTGGGTAAACGGGCCATCCGGCCAATTATCACCCCCTTGATCATAAATTTTCCGATAATAGACGAGCGACAATTGTTTTAGTGTTTTATTCGAAGGCACTAATAACTCCGCGTCTACGATCCAGGCCCCAAGCTCTCCATTCAAATATCCAACTACGATATTAGAAGAAATTTGTGCGTCGAGCAGTTCCAAATGGTTTTTGACGAGTCTTATAAAAAGATCCTGTACAAGTTCCAAATATCGTCTATTTACCTGCTGTTGGGATAATAACTCATGTAGAGACTTCGTGCCATCTACCGGCTTGATCCGGGTAACGGCAATGACCCCATGCCCACTGATTGTTCCTATGGCAAACGGCGGGACAACTCCCTTTTCAAGCCCCAATACAAACCCCTGCTTTTCATTTTCTATTTCTTTATTATCCCTCTCCTCTTCATTGATCATCCTAAAAACAAAACCGCTCCAAGGGCCTTCATTAAAAATTAAAATCAAAGATTGTCCTTCAGACATGACCACTGATTTATTCCCATCCGGATCGACCAATTCATGCGCTTTTTCAGAATATTTAAACCGCTCAAAAGGAATCACCATCGCCCGGTCCGCTGGTTTGATCTCAAGGGCTAAATTCCTACCCTCCTTATGTTGTATGGCAAGCAATGCATCTTGTACGCCCGCTGCTTGCAACCTTGTCCTGTTAAGAGGCACCCAGCTCGACATGCCCGCCAATTTAAAAATAACACCAAATGGTTTACCCATCACCGATGCCAAATGCATCATCCCCCCTTCAACCGTCAACACATAATTTGAATAGCTGACGAAATATTTAAACATTTCCGGATTGAGTGATGGCCCAGGGGCGATCGCAATACCTCCCCGATTACTTTTGGAGACTTGATCAACTAATTCTTCCGCTATTTTCCTTGTTCCCCAGGGCGTATCATTGGGCAAAAGAACAACCTTATAATCATTACTTACTAATTTTTCTATAATACTCACTAACTCTTGCTGATCTTTCTTGCTGCGGGAAAACCCCTTGCTTTCCATTCCTCCTCCATACGGATTTAATGAAACAACCGGGTATTTATACTTATGCCCGATCAATGGGTTTCCAATCTGCTCCATCAAATGGCCCCATTGTTCCTTGAACCGGGCGTTAGGGGTCCCGTTGACCAAAAATTCTGTACCTTCTTTTTTCAAGGGCAGTCCCAACTCTGCATTTAGCCTTGAATATACCTCATGGATATTAAATTCCCAAGGCACAGAATCATCCAAATTCAATCGGTCAGCATAATCCTGTCCATTGACCCGGATTCTTTCAAATATTAAACTCCCTACATCTGCATGATGAGCATGGATATTTAAGAAAGCATTCTTACCTATATTGCTTACCCTGAAATTTTCTTCCAAATCATTGTTAAAGGAAATCGTATTGCCGTAAAAATCAATAACAGCATCGTAATGCTCCCTGGCCCCATCAATCTGCCAATGTGTTCTGGCCAAATCCTGCATTGGAATAATCTTGACCCTTGGATGGTTGTATAAATAAGGACGTCCCGTGATCACCGTTACCTCCAAATCCGGGTTGAAGCCCAATAATCCCTGAATTAAAGAAGCTGTTCGGACCAATTCATCCCCTTGCCCATCTTTAATGTTATGGATAATTAATATATTCTTTCTCCCATACTTTAAGTGGTTTTCTATTAACCCATGCAAGCTGAACAGCCCTCTGTTCCTGATGATACCCTCAGCTTGCTGTTGGACCAAAGAGGATGCCCGGGGATTGGTCGTGATGTAATATAAAAAATATCTAAAGTTCCGGTCCTCCTGATATACCTTGCTGATGTCTTCCAGCACAGGGACCGTTAAATCCTCCGGGTGTTTTAATGCAAACGGCTCCAAACCTTTTATTAAAATATCCTCTCTTTCTTGATACGTTAATCCTAAACCTAACAATGATAGTACAATCCTATAAAAATTATTCCCTTCATCCTCTGACATGGCACTTATCAACTCTGAAAATCCAGCTTTATTAAAATAGTCACTCAATATGACAAACGGATCATCCCACATAAAATAGGCCCCTGTTGTGCCCAGAATGTCCTTATTAAATAATCCCTGTGTCCTCATCAAATCGATCGCCTTTGATATTGCCATGGATTCCGGGGTTTTATCACCCAATAATACTCCCTGTATTTTCCTGAATAAAGGCCGTGCTTTAGAAAAATTATGTTGGCTCCAAACTCTTAATACCCGTAACCGTATACCTACGCCATAATCATGGTTGGTGACAATTTGTTCCATATATTCATCGCCCAAGTAATCCGCATGGTCCAACACAAAACTCACTATCACTCTTGCCCAACGGCTATTATGTTCAGCCGACAATGCGTCTTTCAACAACCTGCCTATTAAATCAGAAGTCAACGGAAACCTTGTCGCGATCCCATAGATACCTCTAAAATACCAGTCTACGTCTTGCCCCTTGATGATTTTTCTTTCTATCAAATTCAAATAAGATCCAATAAGAAAATCATTTGCTTGATGGGGAATGGTCAGCATGACCCCTATGATCAAATTTCTCCCTACCGGTTTCATTATTCTTCTCCAGAGAACGGAACCAATATAGGTGTTTTTTATCTCCAAAGGGGACATTGCCCAATCAATGCCGCCTGAAAAATACTTTCTGGGAGTGATTTGCTGCGTTAGCGGGTCTTGGTCTTCTTTGATGTAGTTGTAGACGCCTTTTTTGAAGGCTTTTAGGTATTGCTGGTAGATAAATTCGACGTTGTCCTGGGAATGGATTCCCGCGAGCAACTGCGAGTGTCGGTCAATACGACCTTTCGCGGGAATGACAGTAGAAGCATATTGAATGCCGGCGACTTTATTTTTATCCGCATAGACTTGCGCCAGGATGCTGTCTTTGATCTTCTTTTTATACCAAGTGGCTAAGATCAAGCTGTTGTAAACTTGGCGAAGCTGGGCGAAGTTGCGGCCGCTGTTGACTTCCTTTGTTAACTCGGGAATTACTATTTCGCGGACGATTTGGGAACCTAAAGCATTCACGTCATTCTGAGGCGAAGCCGAAGAATCTTTAGATGTCTTAAGATTCTTCGCTTCGCTCAGAATGACGGGGTTCTTTTGGATGACAATATTTTTTTCAAGCGCAAGGTAATCTTGCTCAAGCATGACTTTTAATTTGGCTTCTACCACATAGGCTGTGCCAGCTTTGGCATTTTCGTAGACCACGGCTTTTTCAGGGATGATCCAGACCTTATTGAATGTGTTAACAGGGATATTGGTCGTGCCAAATTTCTTGGCGGCTTCTTGGTAGATGCGTTTCCAGAATTTTTTGCCTGTTTCGCCTTCAGGATAAATTAGGCTCGCGGTGATCTGTTTGAGCATGTAATCCTCTGCTAAGAGGTCGCGGCCCATTTCGGTGAGGCCAAAGCTATTAGGAATAATGCGGTTTTTTTCGTAAGGTGAGAGATTGACCCAGAGGTCTTTTTCCGGGATGGTTAAAGAGGCCAAAAAATATTTAATAAGTTTGGTGGCTTCGGTTTGGATTCCCGCTTTCGCGGGAATGACAGTGGAACTACCTTGGTCCAAAATGAAATCAAAGCGGAATGGATTGTCGGGATGGACTTTTAGGCCTTTGAGGATCGGTGGGTTGAATTCCGGACTTAAAGGAACCATTATCCCGGGTGCAGGCAAACGAAACTCCTGCGCTTGAGCCAAGGGCATGGGGCCGCAAGAATTTAATATAAATGATATTAAAATGATAAAAGATTGCCAGGGCCTATAAAACTGGCCTCGCAAAGACATATAGCTGCGCATAGTGAAAGTATGCACTATTTTCTATGATTTTGCCATTTTTTGTGGATTCCCGCCTTCGCGGGAATGACAGAGGAAATTCTTTAAAACATCCCCTTTTGGGCGAGGTAATCGTGCAGCTGCCACCAGGCATCATTGGCCTGTTTGCAGGTCATTCCTAACCGATGGACCATAAAATAACGTTCATGATAGTTGCGCCGGTGGAAATACAATAAAAATTCCTGCCAATCCTGCTGTGTCTTAAGCTGTTCCGCTTTTTCTTTGACCCAATAATCAAACAGGCCCTTACTCTCTTGAGGATAGATCGTAAAATATTGATACGCTAACACCCCGCCGCATAATATCCCTGCCATGGCCAGCGCTGGCCATATTGCCGCCAGGTATTGGCCGGCAGACCACCACATAAACCCGGTAAATAACATCATAAACGGCCACGAGCCGCATATGCGCAAGGCATGAGGCAATTCCTGGTTGGTCAATGCCGACGGGATGATCCCGATAAAAAAATTAGCGGCTAAGAATAAAAGCCAACGGCGGTTCTTGACCACCGGATTATCATTCCAAGAAGGACGCAAAAAGGCCAATACTAAAAACACGATTAAAATGATCAAGGCCGCGATATCAAGACCGCTGAATAATCCTAAATGCCTGGTTGAATGCACATAGGAAGGGTCTCCGGTCAGAAAAAGAAAATCAGGGCTTAAATGTAAAAGATAATTGTGGGTAAAAATACCGGCAATGTCCCAAGGGTTGCCGGTTTTCCCCAAGGAATGCAGATAATCCTTATTAAAGATGCTGATCAAATTAAAACGCCGGCCCAATGGGCCATTCAAATAATTGGCTGCCAACGGGAGCAAGGACAAAATAAATACCACCGTCAAACTTAAAACAGATTGCCAACGCACAGAACGCCGGCCCCATTCATAGGTCCCAAGCGTTACCATCATTAATGGTATTTGCATCCGTGCCGGCGGATAGGCATACATGGACAATGCCAAAAGAAAACCTGCCAGCGCCCAATCCCACCAAGCGCCGGAACGCCAAAAAAAATAAAGACCCCAAACAGCGAAAACCGGGGCCGCATACGATTCCAGGGCGACACGGGTCACAACCCAAGCCCAAGGCGAACACGTGGCTGCCAAAACAACCGCCGCGGCAAAAGACTTGCCGAATAATTGTTTGCTTAAGAAAAATAATCCCAGGATGCCGATCAACAAAACAAAGACACTATAGCCCCTTAAACTGGGGACAGTTGACCCAAATACTTTTACCCAAAGGATGCCCGGATAAACATAGGTCGGCGGCTTGTCCTGGCCGTATTGCATAAAAGCAAATAAGGGCCAGGGTTTTAGCTCAGCATCACATCCGGATTCCGCAAAACACTGCATGGTGACGGCAGAGCCGACTTCATCCACATGATAACCATAAGGAATGGAGTCGAGTTTCCCGAAGCGCAGGACATTCAATACTAAAACCGTTAAAATAATAAAAACTAAAGCAATTTTCTTAAACATGAAACCATTATCCCATTTCTATTGCTATAGTCACCATTTTTTGTTATACATATCAAGGTCATGCCTGAAGGTATTTTCGATATAACGGTTGTCATTCCCGCGAAAGATGAGGAGCTGCGGCTCCCTCAATTTTTGCAGACCCTCATCACTTATTGCTGGGCGAGCACTTTACGTTATGAGATCATCGTCGTGGACGATGGCAGTACGGATAAAACAGCCGAAGCTGTCCTGACCTTCCAAAAATCATTCCCCGGATTGACACTCCTCAAATTAGGCCGCAATCACGGCAAAGGTTACGCGGTCAAACAAGGGCTTTTGGCGGCCCACGGGAACATCGCCTTGTTCATGGACGCGGACGGCTCAACCCCGGCAGATGAGATCGAAAAAAATTTAAAATTCTTCCAGGAAGGCTATGACATTGTCATCGGCTCAAGGGTCTTACAAAGCAAAACATCCAAGGTCACGGCCCTGCTCTATCGTAAAAGCATGGGCTGGGTCTTTAACTTTCTTGTTTCTACCTTCCTGATCAAGGGCATTAAAGACACTCAATGCGGATTTAAAATGTTCCGCCGTGAAATTGTACGGCCATTGTGGGAGAATATCCGGCTTGACGGCTTTGGATTTGACCTGGAAGTCTTGTTCTTGGCACAGCGAATGGATTATAAAATCAAGGAAGTGGCCGTAAACTGGAAACACGTGGAGAACAGCAAGATCAATTTGATCAAAGATTCCGGAAAAATGCTGGTCAATATTTTCCAAATCCGAAGCTGGTATAGCAATTAAATCTCCTGCCCGATGGTTTCTTTGACGACACGGCGTATATCGTCGACCTCAAAGGGTTTCTTCAGGCATTCCACCGCTCCCAGAAGACCGGCCTGTTTGCGTTTTTCATCCATACTATAGCCGCTCATCATCACCACCGGCAATTCCGGAGTGATCGCCCTGACTTCTTTGAGGACTTCCACCCCATCATGGTCAGGCATCATCACATCCATGAACGCGATGTCAAATTCATGCTGTTTAACAGCTTCCAGGGTATGCTCAAGATCATGGACCACGGTGATATGGTGGCCGTAATAACCCATGGTCAGAATAAAAAAATCCCCGATGACCTTTTTATCGTCGACAACTAAAATATTAAGTTGCTTCATGAAGCTCTCCTTTTGGACTGACCGTGTCAAGGCTGACACATGGCAGTTTTATCGTAAAAACGGTGCCCTCCTGATCACTTTGCACAGTGATACTTCCCCCGTGCTCATTGATCAAATCGTGGCACAACGCCAGCCCTATGCCTGAGCCTTGCACCTTTGTCGAAAAAAACGGGTCAAAGATCTTGGCCTGATGTTCGTGGGCGATTCCGGGCCCGTTGTCCTTAAAAATAATGAGGGCCTGGTTGTTCTCAATATCATATTTTGACGTCACCAGCAAGGTGCGCAAAACCCCATGAGGCATCTCACTTAAGGCCTCCATGGCATTGACGACCAAGTTCATAAACACCTGCTGCAGATGCAAAGCGTCCCCGAAAATAAGCGGTATACGATCATCTAATTGGATGTCCCATCCGATGCGGCGTATACGCAGCTCATCTAAAAGCAAATTAAAGGACTTATGAATGACCGTATTGACGCTTGTTTGGGTTTTTTGGATCTTGCGATGGCGGATCAATTCCATCAAGTTGGCAAGCATGTCCTTGATGTAAAAAGACTGCTCATCCATCACACAGACAGGTTTATAAAAAGGAGAGTTGATGTCCATTTCCTTTTTCATAAAACGCACAAAACCGTGGATGGCCGTGATCGGCTGGCTGATCTGGTGCAAAAGCCCGGCGCTCAAAGCCGCGACCGCCCCTTTTTTTCCGCTATCCATCAATTTGACCTGGGCCGCTTTCAGTTCCATGATCGTGGACTCCAGCTGCGCGTTCTTTTCTTTAAGAGCATGGTTAAGCCGGATATATTGGATAAAAAACCAGGCCAGGAAAGCCACCAGCACCAGATCAACGGCAATAAAAATGGCGTGCATCATCAAATCCCTTTTAAATCAAGCTTATCTCCCACCTTCCAGTGGTGAGAGGTAGCGTAACCGCTGTTAATTTCCAAAACATACCGGGCTTTCCGGCCAGGACCATAAACCGGGCAAGGGTCGCTGGTGCAAGCAGGGATGTTCTGCCCTATAAAAACAATGCGGCCATCGACGGTAATCCACAATATATCCAAATTAAAATGCATGTTCTTCATCCAAAACTTATAAATGTCATCCCTGGCAAACTCAAAAAGCATGCCCTTGTCCTGGCCCAAACCGGTACGGTACATCAACCCGCGCTCCAGATCATCCTGTTTAAAGACCACCTCCACCGTCACGCAGTTGTTCAAATGGCAAACCTGCGGGGATGCGGCCTGTACCGGGCCAATACCTAAGATTAAAAATATGAAAAAAAGAATGCTCACCCCAAATTTTTTTAGCATCTCGGCCAGCTTGGCCAAAGGCAGTCCCACCACGTTAAAATAGCATCCCTCGATGCGCGGGATAAAAAGCGCGCCCTTACCCTCGATATCAAAACCGCCTGCCTTATCCAGCGGAGAAACTTGCTTGTGATAACGTCCGATCGCCCCGTCTGTCAGCTTGGACATAAACACCCTGGTTTTTTCAAACCCTACCTCTTTTCGCCCGGTCTTGGCATCAATGACAGCCACGCCGGAGTAAACCCAATGCGGCTTGGCCATCAATTCCTTAAGATTTTTTTTAGCTTCCTGCAAATCCCGGGGTTTCAAGATCAAACGGCCTTTGGATGAAAGTACCACCGTATCTGATCCGATGACTATCCCCTCCTGCAGGCGATCTGCCACTTCTTGGGCCTTTCTCAAAGCATTGATCCGGACAAGATGCGCGCAGCCGCGGGTCAAACGGGTGATCTCCTTGGCCCGGCTGGGGGAAACGCTAAAAGGCAGCCCCAATATTTTCATCAGTTTCCGACGCTGGGGACTAGCCGAGGCCAGGATGATCTTTTTCATTTAAGGAATTCGGCTAAAGTAAAAATAGATTCCAAGGGTACCTTGTACTTGGCCAAGGCCTCAAAAGCGCCTTCACCCCGGTCAATGACACAGATGGCTTTTTTGATCTTGATATTCATCTTCTGCAGCACTTCGATCGATTCCACAAAAGCCTTGCCGGTGGTGGCCACATCATCAATGATCACGACACTGCCGCCCTCTTCAAGCCGCGGGCCTTCCACCTGCTGCTGCTTGCCATGGGCTTTAGGTGTTTTACGGATGATAAAGGTGTTGATGGGACGGCCTGCCTGATGGCTTAAAGAGGCGATGGCACCCACCATAGGATCAGCGCCCAAGGTGGGCCCACCGATGGCATCCGGCCGGTCTTGGGCGATCATATCCAGCATGATGCGTGCGGTCAGGAACGCTCCCGCGGCAGACAAGGTCACCAGCCGGGCATCCAGGTAAAAATCACTCTCTTTGCCCGACGATAAAATAAACTTTCCCTTTGAAAAAGCCTGGGCCTTAAGAAGGCGGAATAATTCACTTTTATCGGCGGTAATGGGTGTATGCATTTAAAATTGGGGGATCTCTAAGTTGCGCGCATGGATCTCGATCAACAGCAAAAGGCGGAATTTTAACAGGGCTTTATAATCTTTGTATTCTTTGGGGCTAAAACCGGATGTAGCGTGGAAGGAACGGTTGGCCTCGATCTCGACCAAAGCATTCTCATAGGTATCAATGAGCTGGTCATCAGTGAGCTTGACGATGGCTGGTTTTTCTAAAATGGCCACGTCCGATGGAAATTCAGCCATGGACAGAGGGGTTAAAAACAAGACCACCATCATCGCTAAAGCTAGTTTTTTATACATAAAATCCTTTAAATGGATTCCCGCTTGCGCGGGAATGACAATATAGATTAGACACCTAAAATCTCTCCCGGGTAAGTTAATTATATGGTTTATGTGGCGCAGCCAGTTATGTGGCCTTGCGCCTCAAACCATGATATCTCCTAATATGGAATCAAAAGTTAACACCACATAAACAACAGCAGTCTATCACAGTGTTCTTAGAAATTGTACCAGATTTACATTGTCATGCCAACGTTTTACTGGCTTAGATTCAATATCACAAAAAGCCAGCGCCCTTGCTTTCATTTCAAGGTCAGTTTCAGCATAAATATTGGTCGTATTGATAGAAACATGCCCCAGCCAAGCTCGTATAGTATTAATATCAACTCCAGATCGTAAGAGATGTGTGGCAGTTGTATGCCGAATTGTATGAGGGCTAACTCGTTTAAGCTTCAGAGAGGGGACTCTCTCTGAGGCTTTTAGAGCATAACGTTCAACCAAGGTATAAATGCCAAAACGCGTAATAGGCTGTTTACAACGATTAAGAAAAACATGTTCTTTAACATCCCGCCCTTCTATAAGCAACCGTATTTCCTTTACAGTTTGAGACCATAACGGACAACTGCGAAGCTTATTCCCCTTTCCACGAATAACTACTGATGAATAATTACGGCCTGGCACATGAGCCAAATTAAGGTCAGCAATGGTAACTTGAGCCGCTTCGTCGGCACGAACTCCGGTGTTGTAAAGAAAAAGAAGAAGCGCATGGTCACGCTGTTTTTGAGGTGAAGTACATTCGGCAGCTCCAAGTAAAGCATCCATTTCCATTTTCTCAAGATAAGGAATTAATGCATGAGGAGCTCTCTTGAAAGGGATGGCCATGATCTGTCCAGACCACTGAATATGCTCAGGACTATAAAGTCCAATAAACTGAGCCAGTGAATGAATAGCTCCCAAACGTTGATTACGGGTTGTGATGCTTGAATGACGTGTCTTTTCAAGATCAAGAAGAAAAAGTAATACGTGCTCCCTCGAAACATCTTCGATCAAAAGTTGATCAATATTTTTTCGTGTCTGAGAGGCAATGAAAGGCAGAAGTAAACACAAAGTATCGCGGTAACTGCGCTGTGTATTATATGAAAGATTTTTGACACTGATCAAATATTCCATTAAAAAACGTCTAATCCAAGGGCCAATCAAGCTATGGTTAATCATTTCAAGCCTCCTTTAAAGTATATTGTTCAAAACGATGTCCTGCTTCTTCAAGTAATGCGGGTGTCATAGTAAGATAAACAGAAGTAGCAGCCAATGTGACATGTCCCAAGTAAACAGACAACATCAGTACAAGATTTTGTACATCTGCCCCTTCTTTATATAAAGCAGTTAGACGATGAACTGCAAAAGTGTGGCGTAGATCATGAATGCGTGGCTGTTGATCACTATCAAGACGCCTAATATTCACTTTTTCACGGATACGTCTAAAATTTTCCCCGACAGCAGGTTGCTTAACGGCTTTTCTGTTTCTCCCTATAAAGAACGAAGATTGAGGATCTTGGGAATATTTTTTCTGCTTACGCCAAGAAACGTACTCTTGTAAAACCTGAGTCAATTGTTCACCAATAGGAACAAAACGTGACTTATAAAATTTCGTTTTCCGAATTGTGAGCAATGATTGATTCAAATCAACATCAGCCAATTTTAAAGAAATAGCTTCCCCAATTCGTAAACCACTTCCATATAAAAGTAATAAAATTGTACGCATCGTATAAGGTGAAATCCTACTATTAATTTTGTGATGAGTAAAACAGCCATTAATTAAAGCCTTAACTTCTTCAGTACTGTAAATATATGGTAAAAATCGTGGGGGCTGTTTCGGTATTACCAGTGGCAAAAGTGAAGTATCCGCATATCCTCGGCTGATTACATACTTATAAAAACCACGTAATGCGCTATGTCTAACATGCCAACTTCTAGTAACGGCAAAAGTCCCTCCTGTAAGAAAACTAATTACGGAATCAGGTTTCACTTCGGAAAGTTCAATCCCTGGCTCCAAGGTCCGAACAAAAGCTTTTAGTCTCCAGGAACCACTTTCAAAGGATTCACCAAGTGATTTTCGATAATTTATATATTGATCAACTAACGTTAAAAGCTTCATAGCACACCCCCTAAATTAAAATTGGCGACTTCCCGAAGTTTCGTAAGATTTACCTTCGTATAAACACGCGTTGTTTCCAAGTCACGGTGTCCCAGCTGGTCTGCAATAGTCTTAAGTGGAACTCCTTGATTAATTAAACGACTAGCACAAGCATGACGCAAAGAATGCGTGCCATGTTTCTTAATATCAACACCTAGTCGCCTCCAACGGGCATAAATTAGCGAAGCCAATCCTTTTAAAGGACGAAAAGGTGCGCGGAAAGTCAGAAAAATCTCACCATACGAAACGCATTGGGGACGAGTTTTTGTAATATATTCCAACAATGCATCTGCTACGGTTTGACTAAGTGGAAATTGTTGTGCAGGCCCACGCTTCGAGTGTTTAAGACAAAAAGTTCTTTGTTTCCAATCAATATCCTCCAATCGTAATTGTCGAACTTCACTGGCACGAAAACCGTATACTGCCAAGAATAAAATGATGGCTCGGTCACGAATGTCCAAAGGACGTTCCCCTTCTGTTGTTTTGACAAGACGTTGAATTTCTTCTAAAGAGAGTCCAGTGGGAAGCGCATCATGTCTATATACACGCGGAGAGTTAATAGAATCTACTATTCCACAAGGACACCAGTTCCGATGCTCAGCATAACGAAGAAAACTTCGTAAAATTGACATTTGATTCTTTATAGTGCGACGAGCATATAGTCCTCGACTGAGTTCTTTAATCAAAATTGTATCAATATGCGCGGGGATGAGGTTAGCAAGGAAATGCTCAAGATCTTCTTTGGTTTTGCTAAAGAACTGTACCAATATAAAGCGACGAGTATAAATCGTTGCCTCAGATAGCCCCTTCTCTTTTCGCATGTAATTAACATACTCTTTCAACTGCCAGGGGATTCTTTGTTTTGGATCTTCAAGCCGATCCAAAAATTTCAACCAAATCTTAATATCACTAATAAAACGGTAGCCACGAGAAGAACAAGAAAAGTCTTTACGACCAAACTTTAACATTTCATCACGTAGCCAACGCCTGGTTGCGTCTTTAATTTCTTTAATCGTTATAATTCGATCATTATCAATATTAAGATATTTAGTCGCGATATATTGATAACGAGCAATTTCACGGAGTGCTAACCACCCACTCCCTCGTTCGGCACGATAAGTAAGATACCGTAAGCGATCCTCTAACAGAGAAGCGTTACGTAGACGCTTTATGGTTCCAGGTTTCTCAAAAAGTTTCTCAAACATAGCAGATCCTCCTTTTAGGGTTAGAATTGCTATTTTACTTTATGAAAGAAATAATAGGAAGTTAGGCTTATATACAACAGGCAGTAGAAATTTTATCGTTCCAATCTAAATCTCACTGGCACTCTTACCTCAGACTCAACAGCCATGTTACCAATGCGGCCAGGCTGAAATTTCCAATGCCAGACAGCTTTTAAAGCCGCTTGATCAAGCAAACGAAATCCCGAACCATGTATAATTTCTACATTGACCGGATTGCCTTCTTTATTCACATCAACCGACAACATGACAATACCTTCTTGGCGCATCTGCTTGGCAAGTTCAGGATATTGCGGCGGCGGGTTCTGGATATAATCCGGCTTGGCCTCTACTTTTACCTGGGCACTGGATGTCAGTATAGGCTTTAGCCTAATCAATACTTTAGGCGTTATAAGTTGTTTTGGTTTTTCTATAACCTTAACTGTTGGCTTTAGTATTTTAGGAACGATCTTCTCAACTTTTTTGACAACAGGCTTCGTTTCTTCTTGAACTTTAACCACTTCTTTGGGTTCATCAATCAAACTAATGTCAATTTCACGACTTGGAGCAATGGCAAGTTGAGCTTGTCTGATGAACATTTTCCCCGTAAGAGAAAAAAATAAGACATGGATTAAGACTGCTGCTGTCCAAGCTATAACGATATCCTGTTTGTTATTGTCTATAGAAACCATGACACTTATTGATTTGAAGACTCTGCACCTTTAGTTTGAATCGCCACCCTTGTAATCCCCACTGCCCTTACTTTATCAAGAACAGTAATTGCTCCCTGGAAATAAGCATGGCTGTCACCATTAATAAAGACTTTCAAATCAGGATCTTGATCTTTTAATTCTTTAAGACGTTCGGGTAAAGCATCCAGGCTTATCTTTTCCTGGTTAAGATAAACTTCATTTGTTTGAGTGACAGTAATTGTCACAGCGGCTTTGCGATCCTGTGAAACAGCAGTTTGTGCCGATGGTAAATTCACATTCAACCCTTGGTTTTTTACCATCGATAGAGAAATCATGACGAAAGTAGCCAACAGAAAGAAAATAATATCAATCAACGGGATTATTTCGATCCTCGCCCGTTTTCTGCTGACCGGAGATGGGATAATCATGATTTTTTCTCCAACTTAAGCAACAAAAGCTCCAGATGTGTGGCTGCCTGTTCAATTTCATGACGGGCTTCTTCAAGTCGCGCATTTAAATAATTAAACGGTACAAGAGCGATGATCGCGATAGCCAAACCACAAGCCGTCGCAATCAAAGCTTGGGCTATACCACCGGTGATTACTGTTGGAGTTTGCAATTCTCTACTACCTAATAAACCAAAGGCATGAATCATACCTGTCACCGTTCCCAACAACCCAAGCAAAGGCGCCACTGTGATAATTGTATCTAAAACGACCAATCCCCTACTAAAGCGCTTTAGTTCGACACTAGCCGCTTGCATCAAGGCATTGCTTAGAGCATCTTCCCGGTGTGTTAAGCCATAAACCAAGGTCGTTGCAACATAATCATGACAGCCTTGGGCTTCCTCAATGGCCTTGTCAATATTGCCATGTTGAACATTGGACAAGATAGCTTTAATAATGTCCGGTCTGTAGGATATTTTAATACGCCATAAGAATAACAACCGCTCAATGACAACACTAAATGCCATCAATGAAGTAATAAGCAAGGGCCACATGACAGGGCCACCTTTAAGAAAAAGACTAAACATTTATCCTCCTGTTAGAAATCATACGTCACACCGCCATAATATCCACGGCGGGAACCAAATTGAGATGCGCCAACGCCAACACCTGTGCCATCCCTTAACTCATAGACCTCATCAAAAACATTGACCACATCAAAACGGACTTTGATGTCATTCTTATCATTAATTCTAAAGGTATGTTCAATACCCATATTAATGGGGTTATAGGAGCCCACGCGTTTACCATTAGGCGTATCCCCACCTTTACGTAACCCACTACCAAAAAGCAAATCAGCGTAAACCTTGGTTTTATTCAATGCTGATAAGGATAAATGATCAAATTCATATGCCAATCCAGCCGAAACTGTCAGACTCTGATCATGGTCTAAAGGTATATAGTGATCGGCAACGTAATTAAACTCATCCTGGGAAAAATGATACTGACTGGATTCCCATGCCTTACCTAAAGCATGGCTGTAGGCGGCATTCGCATAACCAGAAAATCCACCTTTTTTATAGTTGATTGTTAATTCAGTCCCGTAAACCTTTCCTTTTTTATAATTAAAAGGAGTGACAATAGGCGCCGCACCAAACTGTCCGTCATCAAGTTGATGTGCAGCTATTTTATAATAACTATCCAAACCAACCTGCAATTCAGGCATGAAATTGTGTGTCACGCCTACATCAAAATAATGAGCGCGTTCTGCTTTAGCAGGGGAATTAATATCAATCTGAGCCGCGTTGGTTGTATTATCAAAAATAGCAGGATTAATATTTTGCTGTAGCTCAAGCGGTGGCGGGGTAAAATAACGAGCATATCCTGCATGTATCTTGGTGGCTTGGTCGACTTCATAGACGGCATTAACGCGAGGGCTAAATTGATACTCATTAAGGTATTGGTATGATTGATCAAAACGACCGCCGAAATTGATGGTCAAGGGATCAAAGACCTTCCATTCATCCTGCAAATAAAGGCCGTACTGTTCTCCCTGTTTTTGATTATTAACATTAATCGAAGTTTCAGGCCCGCTAACACCACTACCACTGTCTGGAAAAACTAAGGAATTATTCTCGTTAATAGCATCACTAATTGTAAATATCGACCCAGCACGAAGCGTATGATTATCGTTTAACTGGTAACTACCATCCACCTCAAGGCCGTTGGTCAATATGCTGTCATTGATTTTGGTTGCGACCCCGTTATATTCCAAGTCTCCGATATTATCAGGCAGATAATTAGCCTCACTAAAACGGGTAAAGGCAGAAACCTGATAATTGAGCTTATCCTCAGCCTTTTGGTATGCGACAATGCCATAAAAATTCTGTTCTATCTGGCGATCATTCACATTGCTTGAATCAATGCTTGGAAGTGGGAGAGGATTCCCAGCAGTATCAGTAAATGGAGATCCGCCGGGACTGTTGGGAATTTGAAAATCACTATGGGAAGCACTCAGCATCACGTTAAGGCGGCTGGTATCATCGATGACCTTGGAGACATAGGCAAACATCTTGCCCTGCTGAGTTTGGTCATGGATAGCTGATGTGCCATTGGTGGGATTTTCAATACCAAGATTGTCTTCCAAATAACTACCAGTGACAAAATAGTTAATCCCTCCTTTTGCAGAGCCTCCATAGGTAAAGCTGGGGTTGACTTCACTATGACTGCTCCCATACATGGAAATGTCACCACCATTAGTAAATGCCCCGCTTTTAGTATGAATATCCACAATGCCTGCTGTATGAAAACCATATTGGGCTGGCAGCGATCCATCAATCAAAGAAACATTGTCTACAAAGCGTGTGTCAAGTTCTTCACCAAAGCCTGTCAGTCCTTCCGGCAACAAAACATCATTAATCCTATATTGCAAATTGGCATGTTCGCCACGAACATGTAATTGCCCAAATGAATCCTGGACAACCCCAGGAGCTCTTAATAGGACCTGATTGAATGAGGCATTGTCACCTTGGGTTTGATCGTCGATCTGATCACTGGCAATGTTATAATCGGTTGCCCCAAGGCTTGGTTGAATACTATTACGGGCTTGATCTAATTTCCCAATCACATCCACTTCATTAAGTTGAGTTGATGATGTGTTATCCGCGTTACTATTAATAGAGAACCAACATAGAAAACCTGCCAAAAACCATACCCACATAAACCTTCTCCTTGTTTGTAAATAGAAAACATTTCTATTTATTGATTAAAAAAATTAAACAGAAACAGTTTCTGTTTAAAGATTAAAAAAATTTATACACACTTAGGACAAAGACCTTCAAGCTGAACAAAATGCTTCAACACTTTAAAACCACTTGCACGACCCATGCTTGCCAATGCACATCCATCAACATCTTCTACCTTCCCGCATTTTACACAGACAATATGATGATGGTGATCATTGCTGTGGCTATGACATAAAGCGTAATATAGTCGCCTCTCTTCCCTTTGAATCTTGACTAAAATACCGCAATCCTCAAATGATTCCAAGTTCCTATAAACACTCGGAAAGCCAATACGCTTAAAATTTTTCTTCAATTGGTTCCAAACATCTTCAGGGGTTAAACAACGCCCTTCCTTTATAAAATAATTCAATATCGCCTCGCGTCTTGGCGTGAATTTAAGTCTTTGAGATTTTAATTTTTCGATATATGTTGTCATTTTGCTCAATTCCATAAATAGAAATTGTTTCTATTTATACATCAAAATAAAAAAGAGTCAAGATTTTTTATTAACTACCATACAGCAATCGCTCCTTATTCTTGATTGGAGATAGGAATGATCCGCACAAAAGTTTTCTCGAATTGACGGATAATCGTCAAAATATACGGATGTCCCACACTATAATTGGTCAACAGCCGATGCAAATCATCGATGCTGGAAACTAACTGATCATTGATACCAACGATAATATCACCCACGGCCAGCCCCGCTTTATCCGCAGGACTGTTGGGCTCAATACCAGACACACTGATACCAGACTCCACTGGCAATTTACCCACGTGTACAATACCATGAGGCAAAACCACATTCTGCCCCATGATACCGATAAACGCACGGGTGATGCGACCATACTGTAACAATTCAGTCATAATCAACTTGGCCGTGTTTGAAGGAACCGCAAAACAAATTCCCTGGGCAGGTAAAATCACGGCGGTATTGATACCGACGACTTGCCCCTGACTGTTAAATAACGGCCCCCCTGAGTTGCCCGGATTAAGAGCCGCGTCAGTTTGGATCACTTGTTCAATCAGACGTCCAGACTGTGACCGCATGGAACGTCCCAAGGCACTGATAACGCCTGCTGTCAGGGTGCATTGAAATCCAAAAGGATTGCCGATTGCAATGGCAATCTGCCCTACCTGAATACGGTTGGAATCGCCTAATTGCACATAGTTGAGATTTTGTAAGCCAACACGAATCACCGCCAAATCTGTGTGTGGATCATCCCCAACTAACTGGGCCTCTGATTTACGACCGTCAATAAAGGTTATCTTGATCCGTTTGGCCCCATGAACCACATGGCTATTAGTTAAGATAAACCCATCGGGCGTAAACACAAAACCGGAACCACCGGCTGGCGTATCACCTTTTTGCACTTCAATATTGACCACTGCAGAAGAAGAGTGTTGAAAAACCCCGCTAACCGTCTGCGAATAGCTGTCTAATAACTTATCGTCGGAAGTACGCATATAACCTCCTACTTTTCTACATAGCCGCAAATGAACGTTCCACGGCTTTTGGGTCCTTGACCCAAGACTGCCCTATCTGGACAGAGAAAGGATCAGGAAAAATGTCCTCATTCCCTGCCTCAATACCTTTGATGATATTTTCTGCCGCAATAGCAGCACTGGTTTTATCAAAATTAAAATCACGCGCCATATCTGTATCGATAGGTCCCGGAAAAACCGTATGGACACTGATTCTCTTTGCTTTTAATTCCGCTCTAAGGGCTTGAGAAGCAGAAAACACAGCGGCCTTAGAAGCCGAATAACCTGCGGCCTGCGCCATGCTAGCCAAACCCACTACCGAACTTAAATTGATAATGGCGCCCTGGCCATTTTTTTCGATCACCGGCTCGAAAGCGCGAATCATATTTAATGTGCCAAAATAATTGACCTGCATATCGCGCATTAAATCCGGTTCTTTGGCTGTTAAGACAGATCCTGCTGACAGGGACCCGGCATTATTGATAAGGACATTGACATCCTGGGCTTTGGCTGCGGCTTGTTGAATTTGCCCCATTGATGTGATGTCTAATTCCACGGGAACCACTCTTGGATCATTCCAGACAGGCAACTGATCAAGCTTGCGTGCTGAAGCATAAATTTTTCTGACTTTTCTTTTAATTAAAGCATCTACTATCGCTTTGCCGATGCCCCGGTTTGTACCGCTGACAAAAACCACCTGATTATCCAGTTTCATATTCCTATCCTTTCTTGTTTTTCTCATCTCCACTTTTTATTATTTGACCAATCCTTCTTCCCTTAGAGTTTTTTGAACAGAAGGTCTGGCTATATGGCGCTTAAAATAAGTGTTGATGTTTTTGTAAGCACTTAAATCCACTTGCAGCATAGGACACCAATTTAAAACTGTCACCAGATAGGCATCAGCGGCAGAAAAGGCATCAGCAAAAACATATTCTCTCGAACCTAATTTTTCATCTACCCATAGTAGGCGCTTGGCCACCTTCTCTTTAATAGCACGAACTACTTCCTGTGGTCCATCCTTATAACCAAACAAGGAGCCAATACCTTTATGTAGTTCGGTAGAAATAAAAGCTAACCATTCTAAAAACTGATGCTTGTCGCCTTTGAGAGTGCCATTGGCATCACTAAGGTAAGACAAGATCGCAATATTTTCAGTCAGAGTATAACCATTATCCAACGTCAGAGCTGGCACATACCCTTTAGGATTGATTTTGTAAAAGTCTTCTCCCTTGGATGTCTTGTGAGTTCTCAGATCAACGGCTTCCGTTGTATGAGGAATATTCCATTCATTCAAAAGAATATGTGATGCCATGGAACAAGCAGCGGGTGAATAGTAAAGTTTCATAATCATCTCCTTTTTGTTATTCTATTACTCTCTTTTATCTTTTACTAAATAATTTTACAGGCCTCATTAAAGTCAAGACGCGGAGATCTGGGAAGAAGTTTGCTGGAATCTCCATACCCGATATTGCAGATAAAATTTGATTTCCAGGATGTTCCCTGAAAAAAAACTTCATCCACTTTTGCATTATCGAAACCTGAGATCGCACCGCAGTCCAGACCAAGAGAACGTGCGGCAATCATAAAATAGGCCCCTTGGAAGCTGCTGTTGCGAAAAGCTGTTGATTCAATCAACGGCTGATTTCCGACAAACCAGGAACGAACGTCCGCGTGCGGAGCAAGTTTGGGCAGCTTTTCGTAAAACTCCATGTCCTGCGCAATGATCACGTTCACAGGAGCGGTCTTGGTTTTTTCGATATTGCCAGGGGCCATGCAGGTAAGTAGTTTATCTTTGGCCTCTTTAGACTTCACAAATACGATTCTTGCTGGACAAGAGTTAGCACTGGTGGGACCCCATTTCATAAGATCATAGATCTGTTGAAGCAGTTCGTCACTCACCGCGTCCGACAGCCAATCCTTATGGGTGCGGGCTTGTGTAAAAATTGTTTCCAGCGCTTCTTGGGGCAAGGCCCTAGCAATTGTCATGATCTTACTCCCTTATCTTTTTCCAAACTTAATGGTCCTGTGCCAAAATGTAGGATCATCAAGGCAGTCCCCAACATCGAGACATTCTTTAAGAACATGATCATCTGTATTTGTTTCATCATAGGATCTGTAACCGCCCAGAAATTATGCATCGCAATGGTAACAGGGATCAAAAACATAATAATAAGCACAGCTCCCCAGCGGCTTTTATATCCAAGTAGAATACTTAATCCACCGACCAGCGCCATAATACCTGATAAAGGTACGAGTACATTGGCCATGGGCACACCCTGGGATGCTGCGTAAGCTATAGTGGGTTGGGAAAAATGACCTAACGCTGCAAAGAGAAAAATGAGCGAATAAAAGAACCTACCTGCTAATACGATAAACTGCATACTACCTCCTTTGTTAAATGGTTAATAATTTGACATTCTTTTACTTAAGTGCAGGTGCTACTCGAGCACCAAGAAGTTCAATCGCCTGCATATGTTTCTCATGAGACAATCCGGCAACATCCATTTGAAAGCTAATACGCGAAATTCCTCCGAGGGCTTTACTGTGTTCAATTATCTTTTCGACTACTTCTTCAGGGTTCCCTACCAGCAGTGCGCCATAACGACTTCGTTGAACGTCGAAATGGGCACGAGTCACCGGCGGCCATCCACGTTCACGACCGATCTCAGTAAATGAACGGGCATAGCCAGGAAAAAAGTCATCAATGGCTTTCTGCGTCGTATCTGCAACGTAACCTAGGGCATGAACTCCCACTTTAAGTTGATCAGGCAAGTAACCTGCACGCCTGCCACTTTCCCTGTAAAGATCAACAAGTGGACGGAATCGTCGTGTTTCACCACCGATAATCGCAATCATCAAAGGAAGCCCAAGTGTGCCGGCACGAACAAAGGATTCAGGTGTCCCACCCACACCCAGCCAAATCGGCAATGAATTCTGCAAAGGTCTTGGGTAGACACCTTGGCCCTTAAGTTCGGCACGGTGTTTGCCGGACCAGTGAACATGTTCGTTTTTACGGATATTAAGAAGCAGGTCAAGTTTTTCTGCAAAAAGCGAATCATAGTCCTCAAGCTGTAGTCCGAACAAAGGGAAAGCCTCGATAAACGAACCGCGTCCAACGATCATCTCCGCACGTCCTTGGGAAAGAAGATCAAGGGTAGCGAAACTTTGGAACACGCGTACAGGATCTGCTGCACTTAAGACCGTAACAGCACTCGTCAGACGAATACGACGCGTCCGCGCAGCCGCAGCTGCAAGAATAACTACCGGAGCGGAGTCAATAAATTCCTGACGATGATGTTCGCCGACTCCGAACACATCCAACCCGACTTGCTCTGCATGTTCAATACGTTCAACCAATTGATTCAGGGTATTTGACGCACTGACTTTAGGATCCGAAGATATGGCTGCAAAGCTATCTACACCGATCTGTAATTTTTCAACTGTGGTATTTTTCATCTTTACTTCCTTCTAATACCAACTGGTTGGTATTTATTATGGACAAAAAAACTTACCTTACTTTTTTATTAAAGTTTGAAGATACTTTTTAAAATGCTCCAAATTATCAACGATCACCTTATTATTACCTTGGACTTTTGCCAAAATATACGATCCTTGCAAAACAGCTATAAAATGTTTTGCTAGAGTATGCGGATCAAAATTCCCGCCATACTGCTTTCTAGCATCAGCTAAATCTTGAGCGAAGTCATTGGCCATCTTATCAAAATAATTAGCACAGATCTTACGAATTTCTGGATAAGTGTCTGAAAGTTCTTGTCCTAACATCCCTTTGATACAAGCTTTAGTACCACCTGGCTTTTTAATCATTTCAATAAGCATATCAATGTGCCCAAACACTATTTTATAAGGATCTTTACCAAATAGCTCCTCTTTGATTTTCTGACTTGCAACACATTGGCGTGTCAAAAGAGCCTTAGCCAGCTCTTCTTTACTCTCAAAATAATGGAAAAAGCTACCTTTAGTTGTCCCTGCTTTTTCACATATCTCATCAACACTGGTGGCGACATAGCCCTTGGCCATCATCAGCTCAAAAGCCGCGTCCAAGAGATTTTCTTTTTTGATTGGTTTTTCTTGTGCTGTTTTCATATACATACCTACCAGTTGGTCTAATAATACTATGCTGTAGACTTTTGTCAAGAATTTCTTTTCAAACAGGAATTAAAGATGATTGATAGCGCTGACAACAGCCTTGATTGAAGCGGCGCTGATGTTGGCATCACAGCCCGCGCCGTAAACGATACGACCGTTGGTATTGACTTCAACGAAAGCGATGGCCTGGGCATCAGCCCCTTTGGTGAGCGCGTGTTCGGCGTAATTGGTCACTGCCACGTGGATCCCTGCAGCCTGAGCAATCCCGCTAATGAACGCATCAACGGGTCCATTCCCTTCCGCTTTAAATGCAATCGGTCGACCACCGATAATGGCTTCTGCCTCAAGGGACGTCTTGCTGCTTCCGGATACGATCTGATATTTCTTGAGCAAATTGCCATTTAACAAATAGGTGCGATCAAAGGCATCATGGATTTCTTTAGGCTGAAGTTCACGGCCTGTCGAATCGCTGATCTTTTGCACAATGCGCCCAAAATCCGGCTGCATCCATTTAGGAATCTGGATACTTGCTTCCTTTTCCAAAATATAAGAAACTCCGCCCTTCCCCGATTGGCTGTTAATGCGGATCACACCCTCATAGGTGCGCCCGATGTCGGAAGGCTCGATCGGAATGTAAGGAACATCCCAATATGCGCGCGGATGATCGGCGTGGTGTTTTAAACCTTTATGAATCGCATCCTGATGCGAACCCGAAAATGCGGTATAGACCAACTCACCCGCCCATGGATGACGCTGATGAATGTCCATGCCTGTGCATTGCTGATATACCTGTGCGATATGCGGCATATTACTGAGATTGAGTTTGCAATCGACACCCTGCGAATAAAGATTGAGCGCCATGGTCAAAAGATCCATGTTCCCGCTGCGTTCGCCATTACCAAACAATGCGCCTTCGACCCGCTCTGCCCCTCCCATAACGGCGAGTTCGGCGGCGGCAACGGCACAACCACGATCGTTATGCGTATGCACGCTGATAATGACCGCCTCACGGGGCTTAATGTGACGACCAAACCATTCGATGCGATCGGCGTAAATATTTGGCGTCGACAATTCAACCGTTGATGGCAGATTGATGATGATCGGTCGTTCTTTCGTCGGTTGCCAGGTATCGATAACGACCTGAGAGATCTCAAGTGCGTATTCGAGTTCGGTCGCCGTAAAACTTTCAGGGGTATATTCGTAACGGATTTCCGTGTCGCTCATTTGTGCGGCCAACAATTTGATTAGGCGCGTACCTTCGACAGCAATGGCCTTGATTTCGTCCTTGGTCTTGCCAAAGACGACCTCGCGCTGCGCGGGGGATGTGGAATTATACATATGCATAACGGCACGCTTGGCACCCTTCAAGGACTCCATTGAACGGATGATCAAATGCTCGCGGGCCTGGGTCAAGACCTGAATCGTGACGTCATCGGGAATAAGATTATTCTCTATGAGTGTGCGTACAAAATCGAACTCGACTTGGGCGGCAGAAGGAAAACCGACTTCAATTTCTTTAAAACCAATCTCAACGAGCAGCTTGAACATGGCGATCTTCTGCTCAATGTTCATAGGGCTACTCAATGCCTGGTTGCCGTCCCGCAAATCCACGCTACACCAGATCGGCGCCTGCGTGATGCGGCGGTTCGGCCATTGCCGGTCAGGCAGATCGACCGACGGGTAGGCGTTATATTTCTTGAAGTGTTGTGGAGACATGATTCGATAAGTGTACTACGTTTGTTTGTGACCTTCAAGCAATTCCCAGCGCCTTTTAATGTTTTTCATATTTTTATATTGCCCTCTGTTGAATAGGTGTGTTAAACGTATAATTGCCTAAATTTATTGAAAATAATTTTCAAGAACTAACATTACACATTCATATGTGAAGCTTGAATCTGATAGTTAAATTTTGATTTCCTCATACTTACTATGTTTATAAGACTTTTCTTTTTTTACCGTTTTCTGTTATTCCCCATACATCATTTTTAGCTGTGATACTTCAGGATAGAGCTCCACTGGAAGTCCTATAAATCTATTACCTAATTTCTGGACAATTACGGTTGAATACCCCCCTTTATCGTTGGGAATATTAGCCGCAAAAATATTTTTACTCACTTGGGTCCGGATTTCAACAGGCACTGACGATACCACAAATGCAGCACCATCAGTTGGCGCCACCTTCACGGCCGGCAATTCAAAGTCCCATCCCAATGGACTTACATAGGCCTTAGCCGGTTGTGTTAAAAAGACCATACCTAACAGACCAACAATGGCTATTTTACTAGAATTATTTTTAATAATCATATGCCCCTCCTAATTAAGTTTATTCTCTGATAATTTTGCATCCATGGAACAGATGCCGGCCCCTACGATCAAAAGAAAAATCAAACTCAACAACATAGTGAAATCCAAGCGGGATTCATGGACAGCCGGCCAAAATCCTTTTTGGACAAACATGATGAACTTGGTTGACATAATGGCTACTATAATATCGATGATCAACGGTATAGTAGCTAATCTCGTGAATAAACCCACTATAAGAAGGGCGCCAAAAACAATTTCCGATACTGCAGAAATATGCAGCATCAGGTGGGGTATGGGTAGGCCTATCTTTATAAAACGCCCTATCCCCAATGTATCCGGATAAAGATATTTTTGAATACCTTCTACAAAAAAGACATACCCTACAATGACACGAATAAGAACTGCTGCCGGTGTTGATGATTGCAAATTTAAGATTTTGTCGATCATGATGTTTTCTCCTTTTAGATTATAGTTTAACTGCTACTACACTTCTAAGCATACTGGAGGATAATGACTGGAATATGACCGCAAGATTACATTTTTGTAATCTACGCCACAGCCCATTAAATCGCCTCCATTAATGTATTCGTATCATCCTGCACATAATAAAATCCCTTGCCGTCCGGTGTCATCGCTATTCCAAACAAATCTCCGCTACCAGGAGGCGTCTGTGCCGGGTTTTGATCAACCCACTGTGCATCAATCTGCTTTCCTGAAATAGGATCAACCTCTACAACCTTACCGTTATTGCCATTACTCACAAGCAGATGCCCTCCAGGAGTCATTACCATGGCCAATGGCCCCGCTAATTGACCGTCACGAGTGACTTCCCAACCTGTTCCAGCACTATCAGTACGAGTTACAGCATCAGGAATAGCAGTAATAACGTTATCCAGTACATCGGTCACATAGATCGTGCGATTGGGGCCAAGGGCAAGGCCTGTGGGACCAAACAGAAAACTGTCCTTATCAGCACGTTCTGAAAAACCACTACCGATAACAGTCTGACTAAGAAGCACAGGAGGCTTACCCTCCGGGATAGATATCTCCATCCTTACGACAGTTGACTTATGAATGATGGGTGGATTACCTGTTTTCGGATCAATGATCTTAGGGTCAGACACGCCTAATCCTGCCATGGTAATGAACAAGGTAGCCGTAGAACCACTGTCTATAGAGGCTATATTACCCCATGGGTCATTAATCGTCGGACTAGACCATGCGGATACTACATGTCCTGTAGTATCGAGCACTATTAAACAACCATCACCCTTGGTAGCAGTAGTTCCATCGGTGCTTGGCGTGCTGCCGACAATCACCCAACCGCTCTTAAGCATCGTCATGGCGGTCGAAAGACCCACACCACCAGGGCATTGATCCAACTTTTTAGGAAGGTTTGCGAACAAGGTCGTCTTCTTGGTTGAAGGTCTATAATCAATGATGGTCGTGCCTGTGCCTTGCAAATTGGATTTATCATTAAAATTATCTACAAGTACGTCTCCCTTGTTGATATTCCCGGATGTTACAGGTGCTACTATAATGGCATATGGATTTTGGTCACCATTGCCCGGGACCGTTGAGCCCAAGGTGATATGCTTGTGGATGGACTTCAAAATTACTTGATGGGCAAAAGCGTTGGCCATAGGCACTACTGCCAAGGAAACTGTAACAAGCAACTTCAAGTGATTCAGTGTTAGGTTCATGACTCTCTCCTTTTTATCACTACGATTCATTATTTCTCCTGCAAGGACAGCAGGTAAGCGGATATCTCCTTTAATTCTTGATCCGTTAGATGACTAAAAGACGGCATGATGCTGTTTGGATTATCTTTGATGCCATATTTAATACTGTGGATGATATCCTCTACTTTATAACCATGATGATATCCCTTTGTGTCATGAAAATTAGTAGGATAAGGATCATAAGCTTCGGCATTTTCCCCATCTCCTTTTCCTTTTTCACCATGACACACAGCACAATTATAGGATTGGTACAATTGCTTGCCTTTCTCAATAGCTATATTGTCTTGCTGGTCTGCAAAAGCGTTGGCCATAGGCACTAAGCTCAAGGAAGCTGTAATAAGCAACTTTAAGGGACTATGTGTTAAGTTCATGACTCTCTCCTTCGCAGAAATGTTATTGCTTATCCGCTTCTATATTGATTGAAAGAAGTATGTCATTACTGACGAATACCCCGCCCTGATCCAGATTCCTGTTCCAGTTAATACCATAATCTTGTCGGTTAATTGTAATCGAACCACTAATCCCTATGGCCTGGCGGTCTCCCATGGTCTTGACCGGTCCTAAAATGCTTACAGGAATGGTAATATCCTTAGTGACGTCCTTCATGGTCAATTTCCCTGTTATATATCCAGGAGTAAACTTTGTACTGACAAAGGTTATATTTGGATATTGGGCAGCGTTAAAAAAGTCTGGGCTTCTTAAATGATGATCACGTTGCTCAGTGCGGGTATTGATGCTGTTGACATCAATACTCACATTTGCTTTGGAATTTGTTAAATCCTTAGGGTCATAGGTAATTGTTCCGCTAAATTTCTCAAACTGTCCGGGTACTTTGCTGATCATCATATGTGTGGCCGTAAAAGCAAAGCTGCTGTGCGCCGGATCAATGACATAGGTGTCTGCTGCAAAAGCAGCTGAAGTCATTAATAATGAAATTGCTATAAACATTACTTGAATAGGTCGACGCATAAATCCTCCTTTAAAATTCATGTTTCTCCGTTACTAAAAAGAGTGGTCACAGGCTTGGGCTCTCAAGCCTGTGACCACCACTTTTAATTTCCTAAGGAATCTGCAATTGAATGTTCAGTGATTACACATTCTCCTGTATCAGCTTTCACTAATACACTGCGGAAGCCTAGGTTCTTGTAGGGATGAGCGGGGTCCCAAGGAACTGGTGTGCTTTTTGGTTGAGAGCCTGGTGCAGGCAAAGCAAACATCAATGGTGCTGCAGCGTGGTGACCGATATGACCTGTCATATAATCATTGAGCTGATGAATATGGCCATAGAAAACCGTCACTTGCTTAAATGGCATCAACATGTCTATAGCCTTCTGACCATCCTTGGTTGACCAGCCCCATTTAGGATAAAGATCAAACAATGGTCTGTGGGTAAAAACAACAAGATGAGCATTATCACGATCCAACTTGCTTAGATCATTCTGCAACCATTGCAATTGAGCTTCACCCAAACTTGCTTCTTCCTCGGTAGTATTTAATACAATGATGTGAGCCCCTTTGTGATCAAAGGAATAGTAAACAGCTTTGCCAAAAAATTCCTTGAAAGCCTCTCCATTATCTTGATCAGCATCATGTTCACCTGGATTGAATCTAACGTCTTTGACCTTAAGCCCTGATAAGATGGTGCGCACTTCAGTCATCCTTTTGATGCGCTGCTCGGGCGTTTTGGCCCTGTGTGTCAAGTCACCGGTGATGACTACAAAATCCGGTTGAGGGTCTAACTTATTGACTGCATCAACAGCTTTTTGTAAAGTCCCTGCATAGTCCGGGTTCATCTTTGGATCATTAAACCCCCAATGAATGTCGGATAATTGGACAAATGTAAAATCACTGGGTGTATCTGTGGCGGCGTCCTGGGCGAAGGCGCCAGTTGACCATACACTTACAGCTAACATCAACATCATTGATAAAATCTTTAAACTTTTCATTTTTTCTTCTCCTTATGTTTACTGTTTGTTGGTTATGCTTTTTGAGCAGCATCTTTAATAAAATTAGTGAGATCTTCTAATTGTTCCTTCGCATTTCCCCCATCACTTTTTAGGACCTGAAGTTCAAGCAAGGCCGCTTGAATGTAAGCTTCCCCTAAATATTCATGGGCTTCCGGGAAATTCGGACGCAATTCCAAGGCTTTTTTGTAATTGGCTAAGGACTCATCGAGAAGACCAATCTTGCGTTGAGTGTGGGCCAACATATTCAGAATGTCCGGATTATTGGGATCATTCCTTAAGGCCTGCTCAAAAAGCGGCAACGCTTTTTGAAAATCATTGGCTTGGCTCGCCGCGACTCCTTGATCATACAAAGAAACTGTCTGTGGGGTGGCTGTCGGGTTACTGGCAGCCATGGCGTTTGTTGACGTATCATCAGCCATTGCCATCTGCGGCATCAGTAAGACCGCGGTGATTAATAAAAGATTTACGTTTTTCATCGTCTTCCCTCCTGTATGTTAGCACCTGTTAACTTCATCTACAGGGAGTATACGATCTGAAAATGACAGGAAGATGACCGCAAGATTACATTTTTGTAATCTTGGCCAAACTGCTATGGAAAGAATTTTAGAGGGATTTTAGAGGGATATTAATGCTGAAAGTAGTACCTTGACTTAAGGCACTCACGACGGAAATGCTCCCACCCATCGATGCAACCATGGACTTGACAAAACTTAATCCCAGCCCATGTCCAGGCGTTGAACGGCTGGATTCAACACGATAAAATTTCTCAAATATGCGCGACTGATCCTTTGAGGCGATACCGATTCCGGTATCTTTAACCAGGATAATTGCTTCGTTGGGAGTTTCTTTAATTTCAAGACAAATGCTTCCCTTAGAATTAGTAAATTTGATGGCATTATCCAAAAGATTAGCAATAATTCTTTGCAAACGTGCCGCATTGGCCAAGACAATAACTGGATGCGATGGAGATTTAATTTCAAAATTGATCTCTTTATCTTGGGCTAAGGCCAAAAATATTTCATAAGCTTGGTTTGCCAAAGACACAATATCCACAGAAGTCTCTTCAGGTTTCTTTAGGCCCGCATCAACCTCCGCAATTTCCAGCATGGTATTGATCATGCCATTAAGCCTATCGCATTCTTCTACGATGATCCCAATGGATTCCTGATAACCTTCTACATCCTTCTCCCTCAAGGTTGATTCCGCAAGGCCCCGGATGCGGGTCAAAGGCGTGCGCAAATCATGGGCAATATTATTGGTAACATCCTTTAATCCCATCATCAATTGCTCGATGCGATCCAACATATGATTAAAAGTTTCTGCCAAATCCTCGATCTCTTCTCCCTCATGCCCCAACTCAACTCTATGATCAATGCCATCTTGACCAATATTACGGGCCGTCGTCGTGACACGTTTTACACCCTTCATCGCTTTTTGCGCTTCTATCCAACTCAAAATAATACCGCACAATAGCAAAAAAATGACTGCCCCTAAAAATACCTTGCTGTAAACCTTGGCTAATTCCTCTTCATCCTTCATGGGTTTACCAATTTGTACAACATACTTCCCATCATCAACCACCTGTGAAAGGATTCGTATATTATATGGCCTGTCGTTAGGAGAAAGTGTGTGGTAGTTGGTCTGGCCCCCTGCCGCCATCGATGCCCATTGGCTTAATACCGGAAAATTTAAACAGGGCCATTTAAGAGGGTCTGAAGTCACAACAATATTTAAGTTGGAGGTCAATAATCTATAAAACACTCTGTTAATCCCTTCTTCCTCAATCCCTACACGTATATCCGATTTGACTTGGGTCAATCCTTCCTTATGGAACTCTTGATCAACCTTGTTTGTAGCAGCCAATAAATCACGATCAACAAGGTGCACAAGGTCAGACGCCAATATTTTATAACTGATAAAGAAAATAATAATTAATGAGATGATAAACAGGATGGCGTACCAGAGAGTGAGGCGAAAAGCAAAAGTGCCGAAGAGGCTATTCTTTTTCTTCAATGACATAACCAAAGCCCCTGACCGTATGAAGTAATTTTGGATTAAATGAACGATCAATTTTATCTCTTAAGCGACAGATGCGCGCTTCAATAATATTGGTTTGCGGATCAAAATTATAGTCCCAGACGTGCTCCATGATCATGGTCTTTGAAACGACCCTGCCGGCGTTACGCATAAGGTATTCAAGAAGGACAAATTCACCCGACTGTAGGATTATTTCTTTTGTCCCCCGGAAAACTTTACGGCCTAACATATCTATCTTGAGATCAGCTATTTCTAATGTGGTAGTCTCTGGATTATGGCTGGTCCTGCGAATAATTGCCTGGACCCTGGCTAAAAGTTCTGTGAACGCGAAGGGTTTAACCAGGTAATCGTCCCCTCCTGCCTGTAACCCTTTGACCCTGTCATCAACGGTATTCTTGGCGCTTAATACTATGACAGGGGTTAGAATTTTCTTTTGACGCAATCGGTTGATCAAACTTAAACCATCAAGTTTAGGCATCATAATATCTACAATGGCCAGATCGTAGTCTTCTTCTTTAGCAAAATGCAGACCATCTTCACCATTATCAGCACGATTTACGGTGTATCCAGCTTGCTTTAAGCCTTTAACGATAAACGATGCTATCTGGTCATCATCTTCAACTAATAGTATTTTCATACTCTCCGTGACCTTGTACTCCTTTAGGTCGTAAATAGTCCAGTAAGATTCTTTACTCGCGAAGTTTACCACTCTCAATCTGAAAAAGCAAATTCAATAATATTCAGAGATTCAGAGGTTCAAATGCAGGAGCTGCTATTGCGGTTTATAGGAAGGTTGTAAATTACTAAATAATAACTGCCCGTATTTTGATTACGGGCAGTTATATTAAAATTGATTCCTTATGATTCTATGAATTCTTTCGCAGATCACTGAGGGAATCTTTTCCGGTCTTCTTTAATACATTCTCAAGCTTTGCATCGCTACGGACGCCAGACAGAAAATCTGGCCCATAAGTATGCCTAAGAGTTCCAACTAAGGTGTTGCCATTCTTCCGACGGATTTCTCCGTCTTCATCACGGCTACGGCCATCAAGGCCCCTTGAATGTTTATTCATTTCTTTATACCTCCTTCCTTTTAGACTTATAGCATTGATTTAAAAGCATAGACTCTGTTTTTTATTTTTCACTTTTGCTTTTATTTTTGTAATATTCCTTTTTAATCAATTCATCACACTTTCTAGCCCGCTCAATTTGACTTTTAGTCCAATTAGGTGCCCTCTGTACCCTGCTGTTTGTAATAAAATAATGTGATTGGCACTTAAAACTCCAATTCCCAATCGAAGGATATAAAGACACAGTCTCCCCGTCATAAATCAACTTCCAATCAGTCGGGGAGAGCGGCGTCACAACTTCTTCCCCACAGCCACAACAGCATTTATGAATTACTGTTGAATATTCGATGGAAATATACAAAACGCCATCTTCCAATTTGTCCGGGGCATGCTTTATAAATTTGTGCGTCAATTTAATCATTTATCACTTTATTTACATTGGTTTCATAAATCGAATGACTCTCTGCTGTGAGGTCATGATAAAAATTAAAATATTTTTTCCACTTAATAACAGCTATAGCCGCATTTAATGCATTCAACTCGACTATTTGAATATTCTTATTGTATTCATTTTCCCCTTCATCAGTGAATGGTATTCTTAACTCAATGTGATCATTCTTTTCTTTAGTGACCAGTGTCGTGCGCACACTCCCACTTACCTTCCCATTCTCAAGGTTAACACCCATACCTACATCAATGAAAGGAATCAATAGCCCAGTAAGTTTCTGAACAATTAACTTCCTTGCATCCCCTTTATCAATGCAAATAAAGACAAAATCCATCGATAGAAGCTCGTCGAATACCGCAGGTGTTACATAACAATCATGGGGTACAACATGCTTATGAATATTGGAGTACATATCGCTATAATAATTGACCTTCTTTAGCATCTGCCTCAATGTTTCAACCGAAGCGGCGGCAGGAGCCCGAAATGCGTTCTTTGAAACAAAAATGTCACCATCAAAAAGGTGAATTTCTTTAACCGGCGTTTTAGCAATAAAGTCAAGAATATAGGAACCTGCGCCCCCTAACCCTATAATGACGACCTTTAAGTCCCTTAATTCTTTAGTAACGACCTCAAGTTCAATACAACTTGGACTTGGATTTAAATATTTAAAGACAACATCTTGCTCTTTAGACTCGATCACCTTACCTGTCCTCGCGGTAACAACTGGATTCAATGCCTGCGCCTGGGACTCCAGATGCGAAACGTAAGTTTCAATTTTTTCAAAATAATCCGGGTAATTGCCGCTGGGTGGTTTTGCCGAAAAATAATGGTCAGCTACTACCCCATAGCCCAGATCCTTTTTTACGCTGTTGTTAACTATTGCATTAAGGATGGATCCATCTTTATCACATGGAGAGTCGCCCTTAAAGTATATGGTATGGTCAGCCGGACCAAGGAGCTGCTCCCCAGAAATATTTAAAAGACATACCAAAGTTCCGGGGCTAATCTCTTTATTAGTATTAACGTACGGCACGTTATATACAAGCAAGATAGTGCCTTTAATTTCTATTTCATAGCCCTCAGCACGCAGCCTTTGAAGGTCCGGGCTAAGACTTATCAGTTTTTCTGACATTGAAAATCATCCCTTCCTTGACTTTGACGCTTTGGCCCTTGGTCAAAGACCCTTCATGTTTCGGATCATGGCCTTTTATATATGTTACAGAGTATAGAACGTTTGGATTATCCACATATGTGCTGAAAGCAAGTATGATAACTTCTTCGTATGTGATTTCCTTTTTGTCCCAGGCCTTGATACGTGTGTTAACGATGATCTCAACTTGCTGATGATGCTCTTCGTGGTGGTGTTCATGTTTTTCATGGTTCATACTTACCTCCTGGGTTATTTTACGCAACTTGCGTAAATTGTGATTAAAAAAATATCAATGCCATTCTCTCCGACGGGGATCTTCATAACTATTAATCCCATCATGTTCGAGCACAAAATCATCTCCTGGCAAAATCAAAAGTCCTAACGTTTTCAACCTTAATTCAGCAGACTGCCTGGAAACATCGAAACAGGACACTAAATCCTGTAGCAATGCATTTTGGTTATGTGATTTTGACCTAAACTGTCTGACCTTTTCTTTAAAAATTGAAACTGGCATTAAGAGCGCCGCCGATCCTCTATTGGCCTGCCATTCAATAAAATCTCTTGTGTTCTGTGATGGAGCAACCGTACTTTCCATAAAATGATTTTCAAAACATCTTAATGTGCGATCATCGCCGGCATTACGAAAAAGTTGGCCGTGAAATAAAGAATGAAAAATCTCATGCGCACAGGTAAAACGAAACCGACCTTTAAATGCCGGTGTATTTCTTTGATGATAAAGAATGGCATTGATCTGAATTAATTTGGATCCATCAGGATTGAACATTGTCGCACCTAAAATAAACCTTGAAAGTTGGGCCTGGGAATCGAATCCAATATCTTCCTGAGTCAGCGCCTCATCGACGAATCGATCAAGATCAATGGCGGGATGAATCATGTTGCAGGCGCCTTTATAAAACTTTAGGTACCTCTCTTCCATGATATCATCGATATCAGCCCCCGAACAAACTAGCCGACATCCATAAGGACTTTCCTTGTCATCAACCCACTGCATCATTTCTTTCCATTTCCTTTTTCAAGTTCTTTATTTAATTTCTGGATAATATCAGAATCTTCAGGTAACTCAGCGAGACGACGATAAAGAAGCGCCATCTCTGGCTTTTTACTTACGGTTTCTTCAATCAGCGGATCAACCTTTCCCGCCAAATTAAGCAAATCTTGAGAGTCAAGCTCTAGCTTTTTAGCAAGCTGAACAATGATTTTCCCTCCAGGAGGGTTACGATAACCTTGTTCAATATCATTGAGATACGATACTGAAATTGACTTAAGGTCATCATTCTTTACTGCATCGCATACTTTTTTTAAACTTAGATTCAGGTGAAGACGCTTGTTCTTGATTTTCTTTCCAAATTCATTTTGCATACTTTATAAGCGTATAGCGTAATCCTCTACTTGTCAAATTAATTTTACCTATTTAATTTACAATGCCCCCTTCCAAATCATTCGTCGATGAATTCAAGTTAGAAAATAATACTCCTGCCGAGATTTATTCCTGATCGGCTTCTTTATTTTCTTCCGTTAACTCGATCCTAACTCGTCTGCGATTATGCTTACTATCAGGGACACCCAATAATTCTATTAATTCCAAACACAATTGGACAAATGCCTCTTGTTCCGCGAACTCACCTCCCTTTTCTTCAACAACATAACTTTTTGTGACCTCTATTTCTTTTCTGTCAGCACCTTCCATATAGTCTGGGTAAAATATAATAAAACCGTTGTCTGCCTGCTCTATCGTTATTTTCATTTAGTTCCTTTCCCAGGGCCCATCCTGTGGCCAATTGGCTAAAATTTGTTTAATTATGGTGTTAGAATTATGTGGTGTATAATTAAAAAATTACTATAGAGTAAATTGAAAGAAAAATCTATGCAACATAATCAACAACGCCACATAATACGTCTTATGTGGTCAACAACATAAATATGGTAACATACGGCATGCTTCAAGCCTTTTTACGGGGAGCTTGTGAACTTATCTTCCCTGACAACTGCCTGCTCTGCCGCCAATTCCTTAACAGCCGCCACCAGCGGCAGCTTTGCGCTCATTGCCTGGGTTCCCTGGAGTTTAATCCAACGCCCTTGGGCCGGCAGTCGACCAATGGCAGCTTTGCTTTTGACCATGCCTGGTCAGTTTGCCTTTATAATGAACCAGCCCAAAAACTGCTGCACGCTTTCAAATACAACTCCAAAACATCCCTGTCTAAAACCTTTGTCCCTTTAATGATCGACTTCGTTGACCGCTTTGCCTTACCCTTACAAAAGTTTGATTTGATTACTCCCATCCCCCTGCATCCGGTAAGGCGGCGGGAAAGAGGATACAATCAGTCTGCTCTCTTGAGTTCGGGCTTAAGCCGGCACTATGGCATCTTGCATTCGGAAGATCTTTTGATACGGCAGAAGCAGACCTCCACCCAGACGGAATTAGGGGCAAAACAACGCTGGACAAACATGGAAGGTGCTTTTAGAATAAAAAGCTCGACGGATGTTGAAGGCAAGATTGTCATGCTTATTGATGATCTTTTCACGACAGGGGCCACTGTCCACAGCGCCGCGCAAGCCCTAAAAACAGCCGGCGCCGCGCGGGTAGGCGTGTTGACATTTAGTATAACGGTTTAAAATATGCGTATACTGCGAAATTATATTCTAAGAGAATGCCTTCAGCCTTTCACACTTTCGATCAGTGTGCTGACCAGCGTCTTTTTACTGGGCTATTTACCGCAATTGGCCAACAAGGTCATTAATAATGGTGTCTCGCTGACCGCCATGAGCCAGGTCTTCGTCTATTATATCCCCATCCTTTTAGGTTATACCCTGCCCATTGCCTGCCTGATCACGGTGATCCTGGCCTTGGGACATATGTCCGCGGAAAATGAAATTTTGGCCATGCGCGCCTCGGGCATTCACCTGCTGCGTCTGCTTAGCCCGCTGACAGTCGTGGGCATTGCCTTATGCCTGGTAGTCTATCTTCTCAACGACCGCATCATTCCCGAAGCTTATGACGCCCAATCACGCATCTTGCAGGAAACAGGCAGCCAGGACCCCTCGGCCATGCTGGAGCCCGGCAGTTTTATCAATGCCTTTGATAAATACATCATTTTTATTTACCGGATGGACAATGACCTGTTATATGGCGTGCGCATCTATGAACCGGCACCTAATAAACCCACCAAAACCATCATTGCCGAGCAAGGTGAATTTGTCCATGTCCCGGGAAAAGACCAGCTGATGCTCAAGCTCCTCAACGGCACCTCCGATGAGCCTGACCTGAGCAATCCCAATAATTTTTATAAGCTTAATTTCCAGCAGTCATTTATCAGGATGGACCTTTCCAAAAAGAACCCGAAGGCCGAGAAAAAATCAAAAGCCATGACATTACGGGAATTGCACAAGAAGATCAAGGGCCTGCGCCATTTGTCCATTGACCCATCCCCCCTGATCGCTGAATACCAGCGCCGCCTGGCATGGTCGCTGTCGCCGTTAATATTTATCTTCCTGGGTTTTCCCTTCGCGGCCATCACCAACCGCAGGGCCAAATCCGCCAATCTTTTGTATGCCTTATTATTCGCCGCCCCTTATTACATTTTATCGTTAGCTTGCCAAGGCATGGCCTCCCAAAATGTTTTGAACCCCGTTCTTTTAATGTGGGCGCCCAATGGCCTTGCCCTTATCGTGGCCATTTTTTTGAACTGGAAACTATGCACCCGTTAGGCGGCTTTAAACCATGCGTATTTTAGACCGTTATATTTTGAGATCTATCCTGATCACCTTCGCGGGGACGATGTTTACCTTCGCGTTTTTATTCATCCTTGTTGACCTGTTCAGTAATTTGCAGGATTTTATCGCGAAAAATGTAGGGCTGGACGTGATCGCGCAATACTACCTTTCATTTTTGCCCTCGATCATCGTGCAAACTTCCACCATGGCCTGCCTGATCTCTGTCCTGTTTACCTATAGCAGCCTCAACGCCCACAATGAGATCATCGCCATCAGGGCCTCCGGCATGAATTTCTGGCAGATCACCCGTCCGGCGCTGGTCTTTGCCCTCTTTGTTTCAGCTTTAGTATTTTTAGTGAATGAAAAATTCGTGCCGCAATCCTCAATGGTCAACCAAGAGATACGCGACACCCAGATCAAGGTCGTCCCTTCCCAAAAAGGCAAGGGGCTGCCCCCCATCCACAATCTTACCTTCTACGGCATGAAAAACCGCCTGTTTTTTATCGACACCTTTGACCCTAACACCAATGAGTTGACCGGTATCACCATCATCGGGCATGACCATAATCAAAACCTGGTTGAGAAGATCGTGGCCCTTAAAGGCAAATGGACGGGCATCGCCTGGAAATTCTTTAACTGCCAGACAACAGCGTATAACAGCACCCTGCCCAACGACCCTCCCAGCAGTATCCACATGTCGATGGAAAAATTGATGGACATCAAAGAAACACCTAAGGATTTCTTAAGACAAAGGATGGACATCACGTCGATGAACCTGCGCCAACTGCATGGCTATATCAAACGTTTTGCCGGCAGCGGGGCGTTAAAGACGCTCAATAATCTGCGGGTCGACCTGCATGAGAAGATCACCTTCCCCTTACGCAATTTTATCATTGTTTTGATCGGCTTGCCTTTCGCGCTGATGTCGGTGGGGAAACGTAAAGCGATGACCTTTACTTCCATTGCCATTGCCCTGGTCATCGGATTTCTTTATTATGTTTCAGACGCGGTGGGATTGGCCCTGGCCAAAGGCGAAGCATTATTACCGTGGGAAGGGGCGTGGCTGACCCCTATCCTGTTTACCCTCGTGGCCCTCTTCATTATCATCAGGAATTTTTAATTATTGGATAAAATCCAGCAGATCGGGAATGCGGGTAACCGCGACGATGACCCCATAAAGCCCTTGAGACCTCAAAAGCATGTTCTCAAACGGCTGATCACTGATAATATTTGTCATCAGGCGGCCGTGACGTTCTAATGGGATATTGTTTAACTTAATACCGCCTGGGACCGTCATAGCCCTGCTCGCGGTAGCAATCCTCTTTGCCGGAACCTCCACTTTTAAAGATTGATCATTCTCAACAGATCCGTCGAGACTTTCGACAAATTGCTGCAACTTTCCCATTGCCCGCCGAGTTAAAGCTATTTTGCCAGGCGTATCGTGCACACTTACAAGCGCAGCAAGTTCTTCACTTCTTAAACTTTCTTTCAAAGGGGCCAATTCAGGACATGCGCTATAAAGATGATCAAGATAAAACAATATGTCCGCATGTCCCCGGCGATTGTGAAATTCCAATACGCTGTTATTTGCCTGGTGGTATGTATCAAGAAATGACCTAAAACCATCGCCATCCCTATTTATTTCATGGCCATCCATATCTCTCCAAACAAATAACCCTCCACTTCCATACAGTAAAAGCCTGGCTTCATCAGGATCAATGGATAGCTGGGGAGGTTCCTCGACTTTAATCTCTATTGGTGGGGGTTCAATTTGCCAACTTTCTTCTCTTTCCCACTGTTCCTCAAAAGCCTTACGTCTTGCTTCAATTACTGCAACGAGATCAGGACTGGCTTCGTTTAAAACGTCGTACGCAATACCATATTCCTTAATCATACGATAAATCGATACCTTTTCATGAGAGGCTTGAAAAGCCCCTTCCATCACTTTATAAAGCCGTTCTCTTCCAGGTTCTCGATACATATCAACAAATTCTTGCATGTATCCGGCAAACTGCCGGCGACTTTCTTCATAAAATTGATCAATCGCCCATTTTTCCCTATGTTGGAACGCCCATACAATTCTACGAAATTTAGCACTGTCTTTGCCATTGCGCTGTGAATGTTCAAAATCAAAAGGATTGACTAACCATCCATTAACTCTGTGCTTGATCCATTCCAATGGGCCGCCGGTCGCCGTAGCAATGGACGGGTGGCCGTTAAAACCCGACCTATTATCACTTGTACCAGATGCCTCTCGAGTCATCCATGGCATCACTAACCAGCAATCAGCTCCTGCTGTTGCCTCTTTCATGAATTCTGTTCCTGTTGTCCTTTCAATGATCACAAATTTTCCTTTAATATCAGGCTCCTGTGCCAGCCCTGTTAATACACTCACCCACTCAGGGGCCACGCCATCAAGAGCTTCACCGGCCAATAAAAGATTTGCTCCGAGCCCATTCCTTGGTCCTAAGGGTGAATCATACACTTTATCTGGGTCACCAACGATCCACCTGATCATAGGAATGAACAGGGCCTGGGATTTATATTCTACCATCCTTCGAACAGCGGCAAACAATGGCCTGTGATTGTCAGTAAACCCCTCAAATCCCATACTCCTTATATAATCATTTAAATCATTTTTCTGGCCTGATCCAATATTAAACAGTTCCTGTCCAGTAATATGGGCTATCCCTTTTTGTGAAATAAGCCTGTTAAGCCCATCAGAGCGCCACAAGGGCGGTAAAGATCCATTCTGGATGCCGGTTGTTTTGTGCGCAAAACCGGGTAAAATTGCTTCACGGGTAATATCAGCAGCTTCCAGCGAAACGCCGTTAATCAAATCCGCATGATGTGCCATAGCTCCGGCTGCATTCACTTGCCCGTTATATATAATATCGTCTCGCACAAGATCAGAACCCACCAGGTATTTTAAATGTCCAACGTCTTTCCAAACAGGCAATGCGCCAAATTCAGGAGTATGTGTCGTCATTACAAACTTGGTTGCTACAAAAATGCTCCGTTCACCTTTTTCTCTTTTGGCATCAATATCGTTCAATACGGCTGTCATGACAAAAATCAATTGCGGCTCGCTTAATCGTATTATGCGGGGAGCAATGCCTAAGGCATAACATAGCTCAACATAGGCCTTACCCATAAAACCATATTGTACTACTTGCTCGTCGCCTCCCGGGTACAACCTTTTAAACAGGTCGCGTTGTTTGATAGCCAATACGGGTGTTCCATTCGCATCGACCCAGTAGATATAGGCGCGTTCTTTTTTCCCTTTGAAATCCACATCAATGGAAAGGGCATGGCTATTGCCTTTCCCATCTTGAACAATAACAGGATGGACCCCTTCCTGGTGGTCCCAGTCAACTTCAACGCCATTCTTATCATTGCTATAAAGCGGCATAACGCCTGCGGCATTCCACTTGGGCAAAAGAGCGTTATAGGATTGAAAAGTTTCACCTGCCAGGAAGCCAAGCCCTCCTTTGCCTAACGCTAGTTGGGCCGTCCCTTTAATGGGAACTAAGAAAGATTCAAGGGTCACATCAGTGATGGCCCCACTCCCCTTTGGATATTGCAAATCGGAAATAACCTTCTCAGGGCCGTTTACAATCTGCAATTGTTTCCCGTGATAAAACGCCTTGGATGGCTCAATTTGGGCTGCAGTTTTCTTGAAATCGACCTGAAGGTCAATATCATTTTCTGTCGTAGCCATGGCCTTGTTGAAACTGCCTAAAGAGGCCGGCTCGCGCATGATCGGCTGCTCTACAAAACCCCCCGAAAAATACTTCCTGGGAACAGGCTGTTTGGAAAACCGGTCAGTTTCTTCCTTAATATAGTTAAAAACGCCTTTCTTATACGCAGCCAGATATTGATGATAGATACGATCTTTGTTTTTAGGATCACTGACATCAATGCCTGCTATCTTGCTGCGTCCTGAATAATCTTTATTGAGTATCGATGATTTGAAGACATCCCTGTACCATTGCGCGAGGATCAGGGCATAGAACACCTGCCTTAACGGCGCGAAATTCCGGTCTTCATTCACTTCTTTTTCTATCGCGGGAATAATGACAACACGCATGATCTGTTTGGAAATATCCTTAACAGGCGCGTGGCTTGACTCCGGGTTCCTTTTACCTTGCCGGCTTTGGGCCAGCAAATCTTCTTCCAGCATGACCTTCAAATGCGCATGGATGATGTAAACCGTATTGTCCTTTTCATAAACGGAAGCTTTTTCAGGAAGGATCCAAACTTTATTGAATATATTGATCGGGACCTCGGTGACCCCGAATTTTCTATAAGCCCCCTCATAAACTTCATTCCAAAATGACCGGCCAAGCCTGCTTTCCGGATATATAAGGGAAGAGCTGATCTGTTTGAGGATATAGTCCTCGGCCAAAAGGTCGCGGCCTAACTCGGTCTTGATCAAGGCATCCGGAATGATATGGTTTTTCTCAAACGGTGATAAATTGACCCACAGGTCCTTTTCAGGGATGGCCAAAGAGGCCAGGAAATAATTGACCATGCGCTGGGATGTTTTCTTAAAATCATCAGCGCTTAATTTTTCATCGCCGGGATCTACAATGAAATCAAACTTGAAGGGATCTTCAGGGTGGACTTTCAAGCCCTTTATTAAAACAGGTTCAAAGGCCGGGCTTAAAGTGACCCTTGTCCCTGGTTTAGGCAAGATGAATGGCAGGCCTGCTGGATCAACGGGAAGTGAGTGGGAATAGGCAAACGATGGGAAAATAGATGTTACTAAAAAACTAAGTAAAACCCAAGCACATAAAACGCGGCGTAAAATGATCATTAGCCTCACGGGTATTTTTTATTATTAAAAAATCTTGTTTACAGATTAACACATTCATTTTTAAAAGCAAATTTTTGTCAAGACACAACATATTGACAATAAGAGAGTTAAAAAAATGTTAAAAATTTGTTAAGTAATGTTTTTATTTTACGATTTTAGGAATGATAAATGCGCGGGAGGCGGCTGCCTAAAGAGCAGAGGATCTCATAGCTGATGGTGTCTGCCCATTGGGCGATTTCGTCTGCTGAAATTGTTGAGCCTTTTTGAACGCCCATGATGACAGCTTCATCGCCAATTTTAGGAATATGGCCTGAAAGAGTGACTGCGGTGATGTCCACAATGATCTGGTCCATGGTCACACGCCCTACCACCGGACAACGCACACCAGCCACCAGAACAAAAGCTTTATTGGACAAGGAACGCAAATACCCGTTGCTGTAACCAATGGACAAAACCGCAACGGTAATATCTTCCTTGGCCTTAAAGGTATGTCCGTAGCTGATGCCCCGGCCACGGGCAATGGTCTGCACAAAAATAATGCGGGCCTTGACCGACATCACCGGCTTTAAATGGACCTTCTTTTTTAAATCTTCCAGCGGATAAACGCCGTAGAGCATAATACCTGGACGGGCCAGGTTAAAAAGATCAGACTTATAATCGCCCAGCCCCATGCTGTTGCCCGCGTGCACATACGTAAAAGTGATGAATTGATTTTCCAGGGAATACACGATGTCACGAAAACGGCGCATCTGGCCTAAAGTAAAATCACGGTCCGTGTCAGCGAGAGGAAGATGGGTATAAATGCCTTCCAGGATTAAATTAGGGCATTGGGCTTTAAGTGATTCCACAAAGGGCAGGGCCTGCTCTTCATTGACCCCCAAACGGCCCATCCCGGTGTCTATTTTGATATGCACAGGGATTTGGATACCTGCCTGATGAGCACAGCGGTCTAATGCCTGGGCCATTTCCAAAGAACAAACCGTCGGTGTCAGTTTATATTCGACGATATCACGGGCTTCGGAGGCCAAAGTGGATTCGAACAATAGGACCTTCTGCTGGAAACCCGTGGCGCGCAGGGTCACGCCTTCGGTGGTATTGGAAACCCCCCAATATTTACAGCCGCACTCCCTCAAACACTCGGCAACCTGGACCATCCCGTGGCCATAAGCATCGGCTTTGATGACCGGCACAATACCCAAAGAATGCGACATGTTTTTAGCGGCAACCTTCTGCAATTGTTCAAAATTATGCGCCAGCGCTTTAAGGTCTATCTCACACCAGGTCGGCGGATGAACAACTGTTTCGAAATTTAATATTTTAAGTTGCATTTTTGGGGGTCACCTGGCAGTCTTGCGGATACAAATACAACGGCAAAAGGCCTGCGGCATCATCGTATTGTTTCTTTCGAAAGCGCTCATAAGCCAACGCTGCCATCACACGCGCTTGAGGATGCCAGTATTTTTCATCAGCAAAGAAGCATTTACAGGTACTGCTCTTCTTAGAAGCATATTTTTGATACGCTTCTTCAATATCTTTACGATATAGGCTGAGGCCATCACCCGTAAAAAGCGTCCTGCCATGTACTTTATCTAAAACATCTTCAAGTGAGGTCAATAAATAGTCACTGGTGCGCCCCTTGGGACCATAGAGGCAGGCATACACCTTGTCCCGGCGGGCATCGGCGATGACGCAGATTTCGTCATAATGAGAAAATGGATTCCCGCGAGCAACTGCGAGTGTCCGGTATGAGGACCTTGCGCGGGAATGACAAATTCCAGAAGCAATGATGTCCAGGGTTGGGATGCCGACCACGGGCTTACCCGTACTCATCGCAAAAGCCTTCACCGTACTTAAGCCCACCCGCAAGCTGGTAAAAGAACCCGGGCCTAAACCAATGGCAAAGCCGTCAACCTGGCTGAACTTGACCCCGGCCAGGCCAAGCATTTTATCCATTGCCGGTAAAATGGAATCCTCCAGCACTAAAGCAGATTTTAAATTCCTAAAACGTAAGACCTGCTCATCTTTGTTAAGGGCTAATGAGAAGATCTTGGTTGAGGTTTCGAAGGACAAGAAATACATATTTGGCGTTGATGCTCTCCCTTATGCTGAAATTCCACTAAGTAATATTTCTTTGGTTTGTGTTCGCCTAAGCGCTCGGGCCACTCGATGAGGCTGATGCCCTCTCCGTAAAAATAGTCGTCAAAATCAAGGCTGTCCAATTCTTTGGGATTGCCCAGACGGTAAAGGTCAAAATGATAGATGGGCAGCTTTCCCTTATAGTAATTCATCAGCACAAAGGTGGGGCTGACGATCTTTTTAGAGGAAACCTTAAGCGCTGATCCCAAACCTTTGACAAAGGTGGTTTTGCCGGCACCTAAGTCACCCTGTAAAAGAACAATGTCACCAGCTTTGAGCTGGCCCGCAAAACGCTGTGCGCATAGCTTGGTTTCTTCTTCGCTATTAGAAATGAGCGAAACTTTTGGAATTAATTTTTTCTTTAACATCAGCGGTGATGGTACCAATGGGATAAAAATAAAATGATCTTGCCTTAGCCTGCCAGTCCATGAGCGCACGGGCCTTTGCAGGGGACAGTGTGAACAAAAGTTCGAAATCTTCCCCGTCATTTAACGCCTGGGACAAACTCGCACCCTTATGCCGCGGGATGGACGCATGATCCAAGCGCGCCCCGACCCTGCTGGCTTTGAGGATATGATTCAAGTCGCCAGACAAGCCGTCAGATATGTCCATCATAGCGCTCGGCTTGAAATTCTCAACCAAAAATCTTGCCTGGGGCACGCGCGGAAAAAAAATCAAATGCCTGCCGCTTTTCAAAGAACCGCCCAAAGGCCCGGTCACAAATATCCAATCCCTTGGCCCTGCGCCTTCGCGGGTTGTCAGGTATTTCTTTTCCACCAAGCCCAACAATGCAATATTAATGATGATCTTGTCTGTCTTAATAGTGTCCCCGCCGACAATGCTGACATTAAAAGCACGAGCTGTGCGCTCCATTCCTTTATAAATGTCTTTGATGAACGGCACGGGCAAATTCTTTGGGACACCGATAGAAACAACTGCAAAAGTGGGACAGCCACCCATGGCTGCGATATCGCTGATACTGCAAGCTAAAGCTTTATGTCCAATCCCTTGAGGAGACATACGGCGGGTAAAATGCGTGCCTTCAGCCAGCATATCAGTCGTGAATAGCAAGTATTCGCTTTTACTGTACGGCAAAACAGCCGCGTCATCCCCAATTCCTCTAATTACAGATTTGGAAACAGGCGCATATTGCTTGAGTGCGTCAATTAAGGCAAATTCACCGAGTTGGGAGATTTTCATAAATATTCTTCACGTACGGCGGATGAATGATCCCATGCTCCGTCACGATACCTGTGATCAATTTTGCCGGCGTCACGTCAAAAGCGGGATTATAGACCTTAACACCTTTAGCAGCAATCCGCACACCTGCAAAATGGGTGACCTCATCACTCTTGCGCTCTTCAATCGGGATCTGCTTGCCGGATTTAATTTTCAGATCAAAAGTTGAACGCGGAGCAACGATATAAAAAGGAATACTGTGATGACGAGCCAGCACAGCCAACATATAGGTACCGATCTTATTGGCGGTGTCGCCATTAGAGGCGATGCGGTCAGCGCCGGTGAAAATAATATCTACCTGTCCCTTGGCCATCAAGGAAGCGGCCATGTTATCGCAAATAAGGGTGGTATTGATTTTCTGACGGAGAAGCTCCCAGCACGTCAGTCTCGCTCCCTGCAATAAAGGACGGGTTTCACAAGAATAAACGCTGAATTTCTTACCCTGCCGCTTGGCACTGTAAAAAACCCCTAAGGCCGTGCCATAATCCACCGTGGCCAGGGCCCCGGCATTGCATACGGTCAAGGCCTTCATGCCGTTCTTGATGAGTTTAGCGCCATGGTCCCCCATGGTGCGGCAGACTTTTTGGTCTTCTTTAAATATTTCCATCGCGCGTTTGTGCAATAACTTCTTTAATGCAGGCACATCTGCTTTAGGGTTTTCGGCAACAACGGCGCGCATTTCATTGAGCATATTAAAAAGATTTACTGCGGTCGGTCGGGACGTAGCTAGATAATCGCAGGTCTTATTGAAAAGTTTCAAGAACTTAGGTTTATCCTGGCCTTTAAATTTCTGAATGCCCAAAAGCACACCAAAAGCCGCGGCCACACCAATGGCCGGAGCTCCGCGCACGGACAAACGCTTGATCGCCTGCCACATCGTTGCTACATCACGGCAGTAGATATATTCAAATTTATTGGGAAGCTTGGTTTGATCTATGATCCGCGCACAACCACTCACCCATTTGATGGTTTCAATGGCCATCAGGCTTTCTCCACTTCAATCCGGGGAAACAGTGCTGGATGTGCTCTCAAAACAGCGCCAGGTATTAATTGGCCCCAGACAGGCTTGGTGTTCGCTGCGCCTAAAATATCCAACACTTCAGCAGTTTTCTCGGGCATGACCGGAGCCAAAAGGATCGTCGCTATACGCAAACCTTCTGCCGCGGTATACAAAACACGGTTCGCGGCTTTCATGTCTGTTTTAGCTAATTTCCAGGGCGCCTGAGCTTCCATATATTTATTAAGCACATCCACAAATGCCAAAACAGATGTCACTGCTTCCTGCACCTTATAGTCATTGATCAAATCCTTGACCCGGCCAGGCAAGGCATTGGCCTGTTGCTTAATATCTTCTTCAACGGTGGTCAAGGTGCCAGGCTCCGGGATTTGGCCATTATGATTTTTTTGGATCAGGCCGCTGACACGGTTGAGCAAATTGCCGAAATCATTGGCCAAATCGCTGTTATAGCATTTGATAAATGATTCGAGCGTAAAATTAGCGTCAAGTCCCAAGACCATTTCACGCATCAAATAAAACCGCACGGCATCCACCCCATAATCCGCGATCAGATCCAGGGGATTGACTACGTTCCCTAAGGACTTGCTCATCTTGGTCTCACCGATAAGCCACCAACCGTGGGCAAAGATGGTTTTAGGAAGCTCCAAGCCCAGAGAAAAAAGCATGGTGGTCCAGTAAACGCAATGGGTGGTCAGGATGTCCTTGCCGATCAAATGCACATCCGCCGGCCACCATTTCTTGAACTTTTTATCGTCGCTGCCGTAGCCAGGAACGGAAATATAATTGACCAACGCGTCAAACCAGACATAGGTCACATAATCATGGTCAAAGGGAATTTCAATGCCCCAATCCATGCGAGCTTTGGGGCGGGAAATGCACAGGTCTCCCAACGGCTGGCGCAGGAAGCCCAACATTTCATTCTTACGGTGTTCAGGACGGATAAAATCCGGATGTGCCTGGATATAATCAATGAGCTTTTGCTGATACTTGCTCATCTTGAAGAAATAATTCTTTTCTTTGAGTTTTTTAACGTCGCGGAATTGGCCTGATCCGTATTCAGTATCCGTGATGAAGCGTTCTTCTGCCACTGAATACCAGCCCTCGTATTCGTCCGTATAAATGTCCCCGTTCTCTTTGACCTGCTGCAAAACAAATTGGACTATTTTCTTGTGACGCGGCTCGGTAGTACGGATAAAATCATCATACTGGATGTCCAGGGTCTTCCATAAATTAAGGAACCTGGGGGCCAAGTCATCCGCATGCGCCTGGGGCGAAAGACCGCGTTTCTCCGCCGCCTGCTTGACCTTTTGGCCATGCTCATCCAGGCCGGTCAGGAAAAACACCTCATCACCATTGGCACGGTGGTAACGGCTTAAAACATCGGCGAGAATGGTCGTATACGCATGCCCGATATGCGGGGCATCGTTGACGTAGAAGATGGGAGTCGAGACGAAGAATTTACTCATGATTGAATTTAATTCGGATTTCCCAGCGGATATTCGACCTTGACCATCTTGCCATCCCCCAAATCCACGGTCACATAATGCTTGAGAATATCCATCGCAATGACCCTGCCCTGTTCCCCCTCAGGGGTCTTGACCTTGGCCCCTAATTTCGGCAGGCTCCTGGAAAATTCACGGTAAACCTGGTACTCATACGCCATGCAGCACTTGACCCGCCCGCAAACACCGGAGATCTTTTGGGGATTAAGCGGCAGGCCCTGGTCCTTGGCCATTTTAATGGATAAGGGGTGAAAATCTTTCATATAAGAAGAGCAGCATAATTCCCTGCCGCAAACGCCATAACCGCCGACGATCTTGGCCTTATCACGGACACCGATCTGCTTGAGCTCAATGCGCACGCGCAGTATCTTGGCCAGGTCTTTGACCAGGCTACGGAAATCCACCCGGCCTTCGGCCGTGAAAAAGATCAGTATCTTGGTGGCGTCAAAAGAATATTCCGCCTGGACTAACTGCATGTCCATTTTACTTTCCTCAACCTTGGTCTTGCAGGTCTTCAACGATTCAACGGACTTTATTTCATTATTGACCACCTGCCGTAAATCCCCGTCGCTGGCTAAACGCACGATCTTGCCGGCGGCAGCCTCGGTCTTGCCTGTGCAAACCTTGTCCGTGTCCGAGATGACCTTGCCGAATTCCAAATTCCTCTCCACCTCCAGGATCACCAGGTCATGGCGATGGACTGCCACGGTAGCAGCATCCACCCAGATCACCGGGCGGTATTCCCCTAATTTAACCTGCACTAATAGTCCCATATATGTTCCCTCAATAGCCCTAAGGACATTTTGACATTCAGCTTTTCGTCCACGAGCCCTTTTGTCCGCACGATCTGCCGCATGATCAGGTCCAAATCTTCAAACCTGCGTGCGGCAAATTTCTCCGCCTCTTTTAAACAGTCCTGATGGACCAATGCCGCCTTAGAAACCCCGCTTTTCAACAAAAGCACGTCCCTGAAAAAACTCAATAAGAGCCGCAAGGCTTTGGATGTCTCTTGCGGGTCTGTTGACAACTCTTTAAGAAATGCATCATTATTACGGTTTAAAATCATCTCATCAAAAACCTTACGGTCAAATGGAATGATCTCCTTTTTAAGAAAGAATTTGACGACGTGGCAGCGGGACTTGATCGTATCCAGGCTGTCCTCGGGCACGCTCGTCGTTAAGATCATCAAGGTATTGGGTGCCGGCTCCTCTAATGTCTTAAGAAGCGCATTGGCCGCCTCCGGGGTCATCAGCTCAATGTTACGGATAATGAATACCTTGGTCTTGCCCTCATAGGCCATCAGCTGGGCCCGGCTTAAAAGAAAACGGATATCCTCGATCTTGATACTGTCCATTTCATCGTTGCCAATCGCATGCACGTCAGGATGATTGCCTGAAGCGATCTTACGGCAAGAGGCGCATTCACCGCAGGGCTTGACCGCGGCACTTTCACAATTAACCAATTGAGCCAGGGCCCAAGCTGTCTGGGTCTTGGCCGTTCCCTGCGGCCCAGCCAGCAAATAAGCGTGCGCCAGACGATGATTGGCTGTAAGCCTTCTGAAACGCTCCATGACAGCGACATTAATTTGTGCTGAATTTATCATAAGCCTAATAAAGCGTCGATATATAGTTTGACCTTTTTAAAAATTTCTTCCTTGTCCGCGTCCACTTTAATGACCTTGATGCGCGCAGGGTATTGCTTACTTAAGTCCAAATACCCATGGCGGACCCGCTTATGATACTCCAAAGACCGGGATTCAATGCGGTCTTTTTTGTCTCCGGCGCGGCTTAAGCCTTTTTCCGGCGGAATATCAAAAAGTACGGTCAGATCAGGAGAAAGTCCTTTAGTCGCGAACAGACCTAATTGCTCAATGGTTTTAATGTCAATGCCGTTGCCATAGCCCTGATAGGCGATGGTTGAATCCAAAAAGCGGTCGCACAAGATGATCTGTCCTTTTTTTAATTGCGGCTCCAGCACTTCCTTGACCATCTGGGCGCGCGCCGCCATATAAAGCAGGGTTTCGCACTCATCCCCCATGCCGGTATTGTTCACATCAAGCAGGAGTTTGCGGATATTTTCCGATATCTTGACCCCGCCCGGCTCGCGCAAAAGCGTTACCGGCATTTTCTTGGATTTCAAATAATCAAGCACCAGCGCTGCCTGCGTGCTTTTGCCGGAGCCTTCGGAACCTTCGAATGTAATGAATTTACCAGTCATAAGCAAAATAAATATTGATTAATTATCAATAAATGTTATAATTATACAACAATTTGACGCCCCAGTAGCATAATCTGGATCAATGCTTTCCCTTCACGAAGGAAATGATGTGGGTTCGAATCCCGCCTGGGGCGTTAAAGGCCTTAAGAATGAACTAAGGGACTTTCTTAAGGCTATGTTTTCTTCTTGAAAAGAACACTACTTCTGATATACTTAAACTACCTTCGTGAGGAAAGTGCATTATCCAGTGGGCCGCGTTCATCGCGGCCTTTTTATTGTCAAATCCACCGCCAGGTTTGGCCGTTCTTGCCGTCCTCGACAGCCAGGCCTTTTTCTTTCAATAAAACGCGCAGTTCATCCGAGCGTTTGAAATTCTTGAGCTCGCGCGCCTGGACACGCTCATCCAGCAGGGCCTTGAGTTCTGCTGACAACTCCTTGTCTTTCTCCTGCAGGAATAAACCAAATATATTGCGCGCCAAATTCTCCAATATGTCCACCGCGTGGTAAATGACCCCTAAATAATTCGGGTCATCACTGTTCTGGTCAATGTACAAATTAGTATCATTGATCAGGTTAAATAACGCGGCCAGGCTCTTGGGCGTATTGAAATCATCATCCATGGCCTCAATGAATTCATGCTTATATTTACTGATGAAACCCGCTTGCACGGGTTCGATATTTTTATCTTTCAAAAGGCCTGAAGCCCTGTAAAAAAGCACATCAAATTTGCCCAGCGCCTTACGGGCTTCAAGGACCTTCTCCTCGGAAAAATCAATATCGCTGGCATAATGCGAAAACAAAAACAACATTTTGATCTCATCAGCGCTATATTTAGCTAGGGCCTGCTGGATGGTAATAAAATTACCTGATGACTTGGACATTTTCTGCCCATTAATGGTCAGCAAGCCATGATGTATCCAGTATTTCGCGAAACGCGCACCTGTGAGAGCCTCGGACTGGGCGATCTCATTTTCATGATGCGGAAAGATCAGGTCCCGCCCGCCGGCGTGGATGTCCAGGGTTTGCGTATGCAAATGTTTCATGCTCATGCATGAGCACTCAATATGCCAACCCGGACGACCGGGACCCCAAGGGCTGTCCCAAGCGGGCTCGCCTGGTTTGGAAGATTTCCATAAAACAAAATCCAGAGGGTCACGCTTTTGTGAATCTTTCTCGATGCGCACCGCCTCATGCATCTTATCAATGCTCTGGCCGGAAAGCTTGCCGTAATCCTTGAAGGCGCGCACATCAAAATACACATCTGCGCCTGGGACCGCATACGCAGCGCCTTTGTCAATGAGCCCCTGGATATGCGCGATCATGTCAAGAATATTATCCGTGGCCTTGGGCTCTGCATCACCGAGAGGAACGCCGAGGGCTTTCAAATCCTCATGATAAAACCGGATCTGCTCTTCGCTGACGTCAAGGGCGCGGCGCTTGGTCTCATTGGCCCGGTCAATGATCTTGTCATCAATATCCGTGATATTGCGGACAAAAATGACATTAAAGCCGCGGAATTTCAAATAACGGCGGACCACGTCAAACACATACAAACTGCGCGCATGCCCGATGTGGGAGCGGTCATAGACAGTCACACCGCAGGTGTACATCTTGACATCAACACCCGAGAGGGGAACAAAGTCTTCTTTCTTCCCACTTAAAGAATTGTAAATTTGTATGGCCATAGATGTAGTTCAACTGCTGCTAACGGATAAATTTGTTGGTTCGAAGCGACTTGTCATTTTTAGTCAAAAGTTTATTGTTGTTTCGGGAATCCCGAGGCTTTTGGCCGAGGGATGTCTGAAATGTTCGAGTCCCGAAGTTCCAGAGAACTTTGGGACGAGTTTTTCAGACACCGGAACAACAGAAAAACTTTTGACGTTAAAAAAATGACCCAGGAGCGAGAAGCAATAAATTTATCCGTTAGCGGCCTTCGACACGCGAGGCCTCAAATGGTAAAATCCACATCACTTTCGCCCTTAGGCGCTTCACAACCTGTTTTCTTTTCCAGTGTCTTGATACGTCCAAGCAATCTTGACATATTTTCCATGACAGGATCAGAGACATGCATATGGTCTAATTCCATGTCGATCTTGCGGCCTTCCTGTTTCGTAATGCGTCCCGGTATACCGACGACCGTGGAATTAGGCGGCACATCCTTGATCACCACCGCATTGGCCCCGATATAAGAATTATCCCCGATGGTGATATTGCCCAAGATCTTGGCCCCGGCACCAACCACCACATTACTGCCAAGGGTCGGATGGCGCTTGCCTGTTTCTTTGCCGGTACCTCCTAAAGTCACTCCCTGATATAAGAGGACATTATCGCCGACAATGGCAGTTTCGCCGATCACAACACCCATCCCATGGTCAATAAAAAAACTCTTGCCGATCTGGGCCCCGGGATGGATCTCTATGCCCGTAAAAAAACGACCTACTTGAGAATACCAACGGGGGATAAACGGGACTTTCCATAGCCATAATTGATGGCTGATACGATAGATCACTAAGGCATGCAGGCCCGGATAAAGCAAAAGCACTTCGAAGGCGCTTTTTGCTGCCGGGTCACGGCCCTTGATGGTTTCGATCTCATCGGTAAAAATGATATAGATCGCCATGCACTTAATGGTGGCGATCAAAACAAGCAAAATAATTATAAAGGCAATCATAGATCACTCCTATGGTTTCTTTAAAAGCACCACTGCGTAAGCCGCGATACCCTCCTGGGCACCGATAAAACCTAACCCTTCATTGGTGCCGGCCTTGATATTAACTTGGGTCTGCTCCACGTTTAAAATACGCGCAATATGATACTTCATTTTTGGCTTATATTCCTGCAATTTCGGTTCCTCGGCTAAAATGATAACGTCCAGGTTCTCAACGACCCATCCTGCCTCATGGACATTTTTCCTGACATGCTCCAGGAACAGGGAGCTGTACATGCCTTCGTATTGCGGATCAGTATCCGGAAAATGCTGCCCAATATCACCAAAGCCTGCCGCGCCCAAGATAGCATCACAGATGGCATGCATGACCACATCCGCGTCGGAGTGGCCGTCAAGCCCATGGGTGTGCGGCACTTCAATGCCTCCCAGCATCAGCTTGCGGCCCACCACCAACCGGTGCACATCATGACCTATGCCTACTCTGTAACTCATTTTACTCCTGTCAGCATTTGCCGCGCTAAAATGATGTCTTCGGGTGTCGTGACCTTGATATTGCGATAATTACCCATGACAACCTTGACCTTGTCCCCCATGCGCTCAACTATCATGGCATCATCAGTTGCTTCGTCTTTAAATTTTCGGGCATGCGCTTTGACTAAAAGATCTTTATGAAATCCTTGCGGCGTTTGTGCTTCCCATAACAGATCCCGCGCCGGAGTTTCTTGAATATTTAACGTTTTACGATCGACTTTTTTAACCGTAAATTTGACCGGCACACCGACGATAGCTGCTTTATTCTTCTTTAATGAAACAAGCAGACGATCAATGGAGGCACGATCAATAAACGGCCTGGCAGCATCATGCACCAAGACGGTCTTGGTATCGGGCGACAGCGCTGTCAGGCCACACTTGACTGAATCCGAACGTTTGAGCCCGCCCGGCACCACTGCGCGTACTTTTTTAAACGGGCGCGTGAAACGGATAAATTGAGACAAAAACCCGGCAGCCCCGACCACCACCACCCCATCAATGCCGGGATGCGCTTCAAAAACTTTCAAAGAATAAGTAATTAAAAGTTTACCTTTAAGCAAAACCAGGGCTTTAGGGACCTTCGCTTTCAAACGCTTGCCAGCACCAGCAGCGACTATAATAACTTCTGTCTTCATTATCCCGTTTCTGGATTCCCGCTTTCGCGGGAATGACACCAAAAAAATTATTGCCGTTCCATTTTCGCAAAGATCATGCGGCCGGCCTGGGTTTGCAGGGCCGAGGTCACATAAACCTTGACGGTCTGGCCCAAACCTCTACGACCGTCGCTGACAACAACCATGGTCCCGTCTTCCAGATAGCCGATGGCCTGGTTGGCCTCTTTGCCTTCCTTTAAAAGCTTGATCTCCAATTCCTCGCCGGTAAACACCACCGGCTTGACCGCGTTGACCAGGTCATTGATGTTAAGCATTTCAATGCCCTGGAGTGACGCAATGCGGCTTAAATTAAAATCCGTCGTGCAAATGCGGGCATCCATGAGCTTGGAGAGCTTGACTAATTTCAAATCCACGGCCTCAGGGCCGGTCAGATCATCTTCATGGATGCGCACATCCGCTGCTACGTCTTTTTGCATCGTTTTTAATATGTCCATGCCGCGGCGTCCGCGCTGGCGCTTGGTATCATCTTCGGAATCCGCCAGGCGCTGTAATTCATGCAAAACAAAACGAGGTACCACCAAACGGCCGCCTAAGAAACCGGTCTTAAAAATATCACTGACACGCCCGTCGATAATGGCACTTGTGTCCAAAAGCACGACACCGTCTTTGACATCCTGCCGTTTAAAACGCACATAAGGGATGATCAGATTGAACTCATCCTTGCCGCGCAGCGCCATCACCGCACCCAGATAAGAAAAGACCAGGGTCAGCACCACCCTCAAGATGGGTTTAAGCACATCCCCCAAAGGCATCAGTGAAAGGATGTCTGAAACTAAATTCGCCATGAAGATCCCCAGCAAGAGGCCGAAGACCATGCTGGTCAGCCCGCGCACCGACACCTGCTTCAGGTTGGCTTCAATAACAATTAATAGCGCTCCGCCCGCCACACAGGCAAAGACGCCCGGAAGGGGAGCCCGATTGATAGCTCCAATTTGATAACCAATAATAGCGCTGATGATCAAGAAAAAAATACGGATGAATAATAACGTCATGAAGTCTTCCTCCTATAATTTATCTAACGCTTCCTTGACCGTTGCTACCGGAATTAACCGGATATTAGACGGCTTAAAATCATTTTTGTTCTTCAAATTATTTTTAGGGACAATGCAGCGGGTAAACCCCAGCTTCTGTGCTTCATTGACCCTCGAGGCGATCTGGGCCACACTGCGCACCTCTCCGGAAAGACCCACTTCTCCCAAAACAGCCATGTCATGGGGCACGACCTTGTCTAATAAGGCGGAGGCAACCGCGAGACTTACACCCAAGTCCGCGGCAGGGTCCATCACCTTAACACCACCGACGACGTTCAAGAAAATATCCTTGTCCCCCAAATTCATCCCCAGCCTTTTTTCCAATACCGCGGCAAGCAGGCTCAAGCGATTGGCATCAAACCCTTGCGCCTTTTGGCGTATCATGCCAAAGGCAGAGCGGCTGACCAAACCCTGGATCTCCACCAAAAACGGCCTGGTCCCCTCCATGATCGGCACCACCACAGAGCCGGAAGAACCTTCAGGCCGTTCGCAAAGGAAAATCTCCGAAGGGTTCAGCACTTCCTGCAGGCCCGTGGCTGTCATCTCAAAAACGCCGATCTCATTGGTGGAACCAAAACGGTTCTTGTTGGCCCGAAGGACACGATAAGATGAATAACGTTCCCCTTCAAAATAAAGCACCCCGTCAACCATGTGTTCCAAGACCCGCGGGCCTGCCAGCATCCCTTCTTTGGTCACATGCCCGACGAAAAAAAGAGAAACCCCCCGCGATTTGGCCAACTGCGTCAAAACAGCGGCGCTTTCCCTGACTTGGGCCACCGAGCCCGGTGACGAAGAAAGCTCTGCTAAATGCACCACCTGGATCGAATCAATGATCACCACTTGAGGATTTAATTGATGGATATAACCGGTGATCGTTTCAACATCGATCTCATTGACGATAAAAAAATTCTCATTAGCGGATTGGGCAACCCTGTCCGCGCGCATCTTGGCTTGCTTGACAGACTCCTCGCCGCTGACATACAAAACTTTTAATCCCGTACGTGCCAGGGCACAGCCCGCCTGCAAAACGATCGTGGATTTACCGATACCAGGATCTCCGCCGATCAAGGTCACAGATCCCGGGACAATGCCGCCGCCCATGACCCGGTCAAATTCTCCGATAGATGTCATGTAACGCCTGTCCTGAAGGACATCCACTTCTTTTAAAAGAACAGGTGCTACTGCCACCCCTGCCGCCAGTTGGACTCGAATGCTTGACTGTTCACTGCGGGGAATAGCTGTCTCCTCGACATACGAATTCCATTCCTCGCAATTGGGGCATTTTCCCATCCAACGCGCGGCCTGTGTTCCGCAGTTCTGGCATACAAACACTGTTTTGGTTTTCATTGTTACTTTGGTTTGGGACGGTAAAGCAGCTTCCAGGGATTGCCTTTTAAGTCCGACGTGAGATCATCAAGATTAGTATAGATGGACTCATCGGTCAGCAATTTACCCAAGGTCCCACGCCCCTCTTTTAGGTCCGTACCCACCGCGCCGAAGCCTTCCAGGGCCTCTTGCAGGGATTGTTTATTTTTATCAGTTAAGATGCCGTTATTGACACTGTCCACCGTGGTTGACAGCTTGGCCATCAAGGTATTGACCTGTTCCGCTATCCTTTCCATCGGGACAGGGTCTTGGCCCGCGATCACACTGTCATCCTTGATCCCGTCAGCTGATTTACCGGGGACGATCTCAAGGTATTTCTCCCCCAGGATCCCCAGCTGATTGATCGTAATTTTAGAGTCTACGGGGATGGCGATATCATCCCTGATCCAAACACTCACCCGCACCTTGGTTTTCCGCTCATCGGCCGCATCCGCAAAAACCTGCAATTTCTTGACCAGGCCCACTTCCACCCCTGCCAGGCGCACGGGCGCTGCCTCACGCAAGCCGCTGGCAAAACCGAAAACGACCTGGATATGGCGGCCCTTCTCAAAAATGGAAAGGTCACTGATCGAAATGATAAAAAAAGTCAACGCCAAAGCTGCCATCAATACAAATGAACCGACCTTCAATTCCAGCCCGCTATCTCGAGACATAATCAGTTCTCCATAGTGTTAGGTAAAAGATCACTTAACATGCCCAAAAATCAAACTCTCGTCCTCGGTGATGGGCCCATGCGCCTCACCGTGTATGAACTGCTGGATCACCGGGTGTTTGGAATTCTTGATCTCTTCCGGCTTGCCATCGGCAATGACCTGCCCCTTATAGAACATAGCGATCGAATCCGCCACCTGATAGGCGGAATTCATGTCATGCGTGACAATAATGGAGGTGACTTTAAGCTTGTCGCGCAATTCAATGATCAGCTTGTTGATCGCGGCCGCCGTGATAGGGTCAACTTCGCTGGTCGGCTCGTCGTATAAAATAATATGCGGTTCCATGCACAGCACTCGCGCCAGGCTCACACGTTTTTTCATGCCGCCGGAAAGCTGGGAAGGCATCAAATGTTCCACGTCTTTGAGTCCCACGAGGCCCAACGCGTCATGCACCTTATCAGCAACGGTCTTTTTATCCAGATTCATGAACTCATTGAGGACAAATCCGACATTTTCCCCGACGTTCATGGAATCAAACAAAGCCCCGCCCTGGAACACCATCCCGATCTCCATGCGCAGGCGATCATATTCTTTCTCATTGAGATTAGTGACTTCGACCCCATTGATCTTGATCGAACCGCTGTCCGGACGGATCAAACCCACGATATTCTTTAAAAGGACACTTTTCCCCACACCCGAGCGCCCGATAATGGCCTTGGTCTCCCCCCGGCGCACGGTCAGATTCATGTTATTAAGGATCATCTGCGCGCCGAAGACTTTATATAGGTTGCGTATTTCAATCATTTAAATTTAGCCTTCTTATAAAAAACTCAATGTGTCCCGGTTTTTTAAAAATTTAATAAAAAGTAAAAGACGAACGTGATGAAGCAGTCCATCATGATGATCAAAATGAATGAACGCACCACCGCCGTTGTTGTCGCCTTACCGACACCGTCCGCCCCGCCCCTGACGGTCAATCCCTGCTGGCAGCCGACAATGGCAATGATCATGCCAAAGAAGATCGTTTTGACCAAACCCGTCGTGATGTCCTTCATGGTCAGCGCCCGGAAGGTCATCTTCCAGAACATCTCGTGGCTGATATGCAATTTGAACACACAGATCACATAACCGCCCCAGATGCCGATCATGTCCGAGAGCATGGTCAAGACCGGGAGCATGATCAAAAGCCCCAAGAACCGCGGGACCACCAGGTATTTGACCGGATTAACCGCAAAGGCCTTAAGCGCGTCCACCTGCTCGGTGACGACCATAGACCCGATCTCCGCGGCAATGCCGGCACCGATGCGGCCGGCAACGATCAGGGCTGTCAGGACAGGCGTCAATTCACGGGTCAAGGCCACGGCGACCACGTTGGGGATATAAAGCTCGGCGGAAAGCTGTACCATCTGATAAGCCATCTGCAAAGCAATGATCATCCCCACGAAAAAAGCCACCAGGGCTGAAATGACAAAACTGCCCGGCCCGATGCGCTGGGCTTGTATCAAAGAACGCACGCCTTTATACGGAGGCGTGCAAGCGCATACCACCGTCTGAAACCACAAAACCGTTAACTGACCGACATACCGGACCCAATCCTTGGCGGCAATGCTGATCTTTGAAGCTAAAATATCCATAATTTAGACAAGTACCAAATTATCATCCTTACGGACAACCGTGACCTTGCTTCCTTCTTTAAAACGTCCGGAAATGATCTCTTCAGAAAGCATGTCTTCCACATAGCGCTGGATGGTCCTCTTCAAAGGCCTGGCCCCGTACAAGGGATCAAAACCTTTTTCCATCAGGAAATCCATGGCTTCAGAAGACAAGCTGATATCGATCCCCCTGCCTTTAAGGCGCTCAATGACCTCATTGATCTCGAGCTTAATGATCTCTGTCAGGTCTTCCTTGGTCAGGTTCCTGAACACAATGATATCATCAATACGATTTAAAAATTCGGGCTTAAATGCTTTTTTGACTTCACCAAGCAGGCGTTCTTTGACGGCATTGTAGGATGTATCTTCTTTTTGGGCCACAAAACCCAGAGAACCCGCATTGCGGATATGCTCTGCCCCCACGTTCGAGGTCATGATAATGAGGGTGTTGCGAAAATCCACCTTGCGCCCCAAACTATCGGTCAATTGCCCCTCTTCAAAAACCTGCAAGAGCAAATTAAAAACATCCGGATGGGCTTTTTCGATCTCATCCAAAAGGATGACGGAATAGGGACGACGACGGACTTTCTCCGTCAGCTGGCCGCCTTCTTCATAACCCACATAGCCTGGAGGAGCACCGATCAGGCGCGAGACATTGAACTTGTCCATATATTCGGACATGTCGATCTGGATCAAGGCGTCCCGGTCGCCGAACATGAATTCCGACAAGATACGGGCCAAAAGGCTTTTGCCCACACCGGTCGGCCCTAAGAAAATAAACGAACCAATGGGACGACGGGGGTTCTTGATGCCTGCCCTTGAGCGGCGCACCGCGCGTGAAATGGCGGAGACCGCTTCATCCTGGCCGATCACTGCTTTTTTCATCTGCTCTTCCATCTTAAGCAGGCGGTCGCTTTCTTTTTGCTCCAGGCGGATCAGCGGGATCCTGGTCCACTGGGAAACCACACGGGCAATATCATCCCCGGTAATTGTCAACGAAACATCATCGCGCTTTTGCATCCATTCCGCGCGCTTGCGCTCTAATTGCTCACGCACCTCGCGCTCCTGGTCGCGCATCTTGGCCGCGCGTTCGAAATCCTGAATCTTGATATAGGATTCTTTTTCTTTCTTTAACTGCTCAATATTTTCCTCGAGCGCTTTAATATCGTCGGGAACGACCATGGCCAGCAAACGGGCCTTGGCCCCGGCCTCATCTAAAATATCCACGGCCTTGTCCGGCAGGAAACGGTTGGAAATATAACGGTCTGAAAGCCGTGCCGCGGCTTCCAGGGATTCATCGGAATATTTCACCCTGTGATGGGCCTCATATTTATCGCGAAGCCCTTTAAGGATCTGGATGGTCTCGTCCACTGACGGCGGCTCCACGATGATCGTCTGGAACCGGCGCTCCAGGGCCGCGTCTTTTTCAATGTTCTTGCGGTATTCATCAAGGGTGGTTGCCCCGATGCACTGGATCTCACCGCGGGCCAAGGCCGGCTTTAAGATATTGGCCGCGTCAATGGCCCCTTCGGCCGCACCTGCACCGACGAGGGTGTGGATCTCATCAATAAAAAGCACGATCTTGCCCGAACGCTTAAGCTCATCCATCACCGCTTTGATGCGTTCCTCGAACTGGCCGCGGTATTTGGTGCCCGCGATCATCATGGCCAGATCCAGCACCACAATGGTCTTGTCACGCAGCAGTTCAGGCACATCGCCTGAAACGATCTGCTGGGCCAATCCCTCGACGATGGCGGTCTTACCGATACCTGCCTCGCCTAAAAGCACGGGATTATTCTTGGTACGCCTGGAAAGTATTTGAACAACACGCTCAATTTCATTTTTACGGCCGATCACCGGGTCAAGCTTGCCTTCACGGGCCAATTTATTTAAATTACGTCCATAGGCGTCAATGGCCGGGGTCTTACCGGTCTTGACCGCCTCCTGCTGCTGGCCTTGACCGTAGCCGGGAATACCGGAGCCCAGTAATTCCATGACTTCATTGCGCAATTTTCCCAGGTCCAATCCCAAATTTAAAAGGACACGGTAAGCCATGCCTTCGCCTTCTTTGACCAGGCCTAAAAGCAAATGCTCGGTACCGATGTAATTATGGCCCAAGGCGCGGGCTTCCTCAGCGGAGAGCTCGAGTGCCTTTTTGGAACGCGGGGTAAAAGGAATGTCCCCTACCACCTGTGTCGCAGGCCCTGCCTGCACTAATTTTTCAACCTCGAGCCGGATAGTCTCCAGGTCCAGCCCCAGCTTTTGCAAAACTGCTGCGGCCACACCTTCACCCTCGCGGATCAGACCCAACAATAAATGTTCTGTACCAATATAATCATGGTTAAAACGCTTGGCTTCTTCCTTAGCGTAGACAATGACCTTGCGTGCACGTTCTGTAAATCGATTAAACATCTTTGCCTCCTAACTTCTGGCGGATAACGGCCGCCCTTTTAGTGTCGCGTTCGAAAGCGTTTAATTTTTTACCTTCGATCTTTTGTAAATGTGCCGGTTGGATCATGATGAACAATTCATTGAGCGCCTTATGATCGACGTGCTTGAGAATGCCCATGTCCAATCCCAAACGCACCATGGAAAAAAGTTCAATGGCTTCCTGGCTCGAAATGATGCGCGCGGTCTTGAGCAAACCCCAGGAACGGCAGACCTTGTCCTCGAGCATCGGTTTGTTCTGCAAAAGCAGGGCCTGGCGGGCCTGCTCTTCCTGCTCAATGACCTGGCGGATAAGCCCGTTGATATTCTGGATGATGTCCAATTCACTGTGGCCCAAAGCCACCTGATTGGAGATCTGATAAAAATTTCCTGATGCCTGGGTGCCCTCGCCGTAAAATCCGCGGCTGGCAAAACTTAATTTGGAGATGGCCGCCAGCACCTTATTGATCTGCTTGGTCATCACAAGTGCCGGCAAATGCATCATCACACTGCCCCGCATGGCTGTTCCCGTATTCGTCGGGCAGGCGGTCAAAAAACCCCAGCTTGGCAGAAAAGCAAAATTCAACTCGCGCGCTAAAGCATCGTCAATGGCATTAATAATGTCCCAGGCCTCGCTTAAATTAAGGCCTGAACGCATCACCTGGATGCGCAAATGGTCTTCTTCATTGACCATGATGGAAACCACTTCTTCGGCAGCCACTAAAAGGCCTTTGCCCTCCGGATTGGAAGCATGCTCATGGCTCATCAGGTGACGCTCCACCAGCATCTGACGGTCTACCTGGTCGAGCTCAGTCATCGCAAACAGCGTCGATCCTTTTAAAGCGCTTAAACGGGCAACGGCTTCGTCAACGGCTTTTAAGACCGCTTCCAGGTCCTTCTTGCCGGATTTGCCGGGAAAGGTCCAGGCCTGTAAATTACGCGCCAGGCGCACGCGTGAACTCATGACAATGTGGGCCGATGGGCCGGTGCCCCTGAGCCATTCGCCGGTGTGGTTTAATAGTTCCTCGATACGCATATATTTCCTAGTCCTGGTCCAAATTCCTGATCTTGTCACGGATCTGCGCTGCTTTTTCAAAATCTTCCGCCGCGATGGCTGATTGCAATTGCCCTTTGAGGTCTGCCAGGGTTTCCGACGGCAAAACCACCATCGTCGTCCCTTCTGATGAAGCCCCTGATTGGCCTTCCTGATACTTGGCAGGCGTTTTGCCTAGATATTTATTCGAGCCGTGGATCTTGCGCAAAAGCCCGGTCAAATGTTCTCTAAAAGACGTGTAGCATTCCCCGCAGCCCAAACGCCCGAACTTGCGAAAATCCTCATAAGGCAGGCCGCAGCGGTCACATTTAAGGACATTTTTCTCACCTTCCTTGGCCGCAGGGGCCGTCTTACTGGTATCTGACAAGCCTGCCAATAAGTCGCCTAAGCCGAATTGCTGTTCCATCTGGCTGCTTTTCTGCCGGGCGCATTCTTCGCATAAATGCATTTCCGACATTTGCTCGTCAACGATCTCAGTCAAATGCACGGTCGCCTTTTTTTTGCCGCAAATATCACATGTCATATTTAACGCCGTCTTTCTTCGTCAATTGATGAAAAGCATCTAAAAGTTTCTTGGTCACCAAGCCGGGCTTGCCATTACCGATGACGCGGCCATCCACCTTCACAATGGGGATCAATTCCGCCGCGGTGCCCGTCAAGAAGCACTCATTAGCATTATACACCTCATGTCTAGTGATATAACCTTCAAAGACCTTGATCTTCATCTTCAGCGCCAGCTCCAGGATGGCAGCACAGGTAATGCCCTTTAAACGCCCCAGATGCGGTGTGGACAAGACCCCGTCTTTATAAATAAAGACATTGTCCCCGGTGCACTCGCCGACATAGCCGTTTTGCTCGAGCATGATCGCCTCATTATAACCGCTAAGGGAAGCTTCCATCTTGGCTAAAATATTATTCAGATAATTCAACGATTTAAGCTGGGGGTTAAGCGCGTTAGGGCTGTTTTTAGCGGTCGGCACCGTGATGATCTCCATGCCCTTTTGATAAAGCTCCGCCGGATACAAGGTGATCTTGTCCGCGATGATGATCACATTGGGTCGGCCCAAGCATTTGCGGGGGTCCAATCCCAAATCTCCGTCGCCGCGGCTGACGATGAGGCGGATATAACCGTCCTTGATCTTGTTAGCGCGCAAGGTCACCACCACCGCATCAGACATTTGTTTTTTGGTCATGCCCGGGTCGATCATCAGGGTATGCATGGTTTCGTACAAACGATCTATGTGCTGGTCGAGACGGAACACGCGGGAGCCGTAAGAACGGATCCCTTCAAAAGCCCCGTCGCCGTAAAGAAAGCCGTGATCAAACACCGACACGCGGGCGTCCTGTTTCTCCACTAATTTTCCATTAAGATATATCTTCATAATGACCTTTCGTTCGATAAATTTATTTTGCAAGCAACGATGTTTCCAATAAGCCGTCTTTCAATATTCCCTATTACTTGCTCGGCATGGCTGGGCTCAAAATCGGAAGCTCCAATGACCCATCCTTCATAGCAATAACTCTTTGTGTACGCAGGGCGATCTTTTCGTCGTGGGTGACGATGACGACTGTCACCCCGTGGGTCGCATTCAAACCTAAGAGCGTATTCATGACCACCTGACCGCTGACCGAATCCAAATTGCCCGTGGGCTCATCGCAAAAGACGACCTTGGGTCCATTCATCAAGGCGCGCGCGATAGCCACCCGCTGCTGTTCACCGCCTGAAAGCTGATTGGGCCTGTGTGAAGAACGTGCTTCCAACCCCAGCTGTTCTAATAATTTTAACCCGGCAAACTCTAATTTGCTCGTTTTTCCTGAATTTTCTTTGATCATGGCCGGCAAGATCACATTTTCCAAGGCGGTCAACTCCGGCAATAAATGATACGACTGAAAAACAAATCCCATATCAGTGTTGCGTGCCTGAGCGCGTTTAATATCGCTTAAGCCGTATAGGTCCTGACCGTTAAACATGACCTGGCCTTCTTTGGGAACATCAAGGCCGCCCAAGATATGCAATAAAGTCGATTTACCGGCGCCCGATGGCCCGACGATGGCTACCACCTCACCCGCATCAATGGTCAAGTCCACCCCTTTGAGCACGTGCAAAGGGCCAGGGTATAATTTATGGATATTGACGGCTTCAATTAACATTATTCATACCTCAACGCTTCCACGGGCTCAAGGTTTGCCGCCTTAAGCGCCGGATACACGGTTGCCGCGTAGGTGATCAGCATGGCTGCACCCACGATCAAACCCACATCCGACGCCTGGACCACGACCGGCAAATGGTCGATATAATAAATATCCTGGGGCAATTTGATAAACTGATACTTTTTAAGCAGCATAATGACGCCCACCCCGCCGCTAAAACCCCAAAATGTTCCCATGGCACCGACGGCCAGCCCTTGCCAGGTGAAAATGCGATGAATGCAGGCCCGTGAAGCACCGATGGATTTAAGGATGCCGATGTCCTTGACCTTACTGGTCACTGTCACGATCAGGGTGCTGATGATATTAAAAGAAGCCACCAGCACGATCAGGGTCAGGATCACAAACATGGCGAATTTCTCCAGGGCCAGGGCCGCGAAAAAATTGGCATTTGTTTCCATCCATGTGCGCACCAGATAAGAAAAACCGATCTGATCATAGATCTCTTTTTTAACGACAAGTGCCTGATCAGGATTTTTTAATTTAAGGCCGATGCCGGTAACGGTCGCTCCTATATCAAAGATCTGCTGGGCACGGGTCAAGGTGATCAAAATTAAATTCATATCGTAATCATACATTCCGGAGTTAAAGATGCCCGCGACTTTAAACTTATAACGCCAGCCGCTGCCGGCAATGCCCGATGCTGGTGATATGATCGTGACCGTGTCCCCTATCTGATAGCCATAATAAGATGCCAGCTGGCTGCCTATCAACACACCGTCATCTTTCAGGTCCGCGACCTTGGCCCCGCCGGCCAAATAAGAATTGATGCGCGTCACTGATCCCTCGCTGGCAGGGTCTACACCCCGCAAGATCAAGCTCGCGGCCCTGGTGCCTGCCTCCAGAAAAACATTGCCGTGGATATAAGGGGTCGTGGCAATGACCCCGGGCAAAGCCCTTAGGCGCTCATTTAACGGCGCGTAATTTTTGACACCGGTTTCGCGCTCCACAAAAATATGCGCGTTGGCACCCACGATCTTTTCACGCAGGTCATGGTCAAAACCAGTCATCACACCAATAACAATGATCAGAGCCATAACGCCAATAGCTATGCCTGCTATTGCAACAAAATTAATTACAGCAAGAAATTTGTCTTTCTTGGCCGTCAGATACCTTAGTGTAAGCCACCATTCAAAATTCATCTTAAGATCCTTCGCTTCGCTCAGGATGACTATTACTTTGTTCCGGTTTCATCAATGGGAATAAGATCACATCCCTGATCGACGCTGAATCCGTCAAAAGCATGACCAATCGGTCAATGCCGATGCCCAAACCGCCGGCCGGCGGCATGCCGTATTCAAGTGCGCGCACAAAATCCTCATCAATGACGCGGTTGCCTGTTTCCGTATCATCATCCAGGTCTGCCACTAAACGCTTGTGCTGCTCTTGCGGGTCATTAAGCTCGGAATAAGCATTGCCGACCTCCATGCCCGCGATAAAAAATTCAAAACGCTGGGCCACGGCAGGGTTGTCCTGCTTGGCCTTGGCCAGCGGCGATAGAAATGTAAAATAATCCAGCATGAACACAGGATTAGCTGTTGCTTTCTCATCAAGCGCGTCTTCCACGATCTTCATGATCGCGGATTTCGTCAACCGGTCGATCTTGAAGGCCCCGGAGCGTTTGGCCTTGACCTTGGCCATCATCGCTTCTGCCGTATCTTCAGGGTTGATATCAAAATTATCTTTGACCACCTTCGCAAAAGAGCGGCGTTCCCAAGGTGTAGTAAAATCAATTTCCTGGCCCTGATAATTGATCTTATAAGTACCGTACATTTTATACACCAGGGAACTGATAAGCTCCTCGGTGATATTCATCATGTCCTCAAAGTTACCATAGGACTGATACACCTCAAGCATGGTGAATTCCGGGTTATGCCGTGTGGAGATCCCCTCATTACGGAAATTACGGTTGATCTCATAGACCTTCTCAAGGCCGCCGACAAGCAAGCGCTTCAAATAAAGTTCAGGAGCAATACGCAAATAAACATCCATGTCCAAGGCATTGTGTTTGGACTTAAACGGCTTGCCGCGGGCACCCCCGGCCATGGGCTGCAGCATCGGGGTTTCCACTTCCAAAAATCCTTTGCCATCGAGGAATGAACGCACGTAGGACACAATATGGCTGCGCTTGATGAATACTTCGCGCACCTCGGGGTTGGCGATCAAATCCACATAACGCTGGCGGTAACGGATATCAACGTCTTTTAAGCCATGCCATTTTTCAGGCATGGTCTGCAAAGACTTGGCGAGCACCGTGTATTTAGAAACACGGATGCTATCCTGACCGGTCTTGGTCTTGAACGTTTCACCCTCAACGCCGATAATATCGCCGAGATCCAAACACTTGAGCATCTCATAAGCGTCTGCCCCAATATTGTCCCCTTTGACAAAAAGCTGCATGCGGCCGGTCTGGTCCATCAGGTCCATAAAATGGACCTTACCCTGGTCGCGGTTGGCCATGATGCGCCCGGCTGTCACCACGTGAACGCCTTCTTTAAAATCCTTCAAAATATCCGCAATGGAGTGAGAACGAATGAAGCGCTGGGCATAGGCATCAATCCCCTTGGCCTTGAGCGCATCCAGCTTCTTTATCCTAACAGCTTTATTTTCATCTATTTCCATAAAAAACCAGCCTTCCATCATATCTTAAGCTTAAAAAATTATGAATTTAAATACAATTATAGAAAGTTATTATATAGAACTTGGCTGGGGGTGTCAACGGAGGATTATAGCTTAGACGGGAAAATAGGACCCTATATTAAACTTACAGGGCGCTGTCCCTACTTTTTTCTTACTTCATGGTTCTATGATAAAAATAAAAAATGCCTAAAGCAAAAATGATCAAATAGACGGCCAAAACAACCTTAAAATTAAGCTCGGAACCATGGTAGGAAATATGTGAGATCGCACGGCCCAACATCCCTCTCATATCCCTATTTCCCCTGTTTTCTTTTTATAGATAACAATTTGCGGTTGTTTAGGAGTGTAGGCTTTTTGTACCTGTATTTGACTGCGCAACACAGTCATCCTCCCCGACGCCCTTTCATC
>JABDCU010000005.1:0-33747 GCA_013287965.1 Candidatus Omnitrophota bacterium
GGGCCGTTAAAAAAATATTCCTTCCCTAATAAAAGAGTGACTGCCAAAAATACCCAGCCGGTCCGCTGCCATTTCACAGACCCTGCCTGGCAAACAGCAATGACAACTAAGGCAAGATACGTCCACCAGTACCAGATCATCATGGCCTTAAAAAATAAAATACCCGCAGCCAGCAAGGCCAACGCTGTCAGCACCTTGCGGGGGACCCTGGCCTTTTGATAGAACACATAGCCAAAAACAGCGAAGACCGGATAATAAAAAAGCGCCGCGTTGCGAAGTGCCAGCGGCCCATCATGATGGTAACTGATCAATGCCCGTGCTCCCACCCAGGCGAAATAAAGGCCCAGTAAAAACATTGTCCGCCTGGTAAATAATTTCCCGTCCTTACAGGCTGCGGCCAGCAAGAGAATGCATAGGACCATCACGATCTCACCGATAAAGATGGGAAAACGCAGAAAGCCTAATGACAAATGGATTTGGGCAAAATAAGATGAGAATATTGATGCCGGCAGGCAATAGCCAAAGATCAGCCCCAGGCCGATACGGCTCGACCAAATATCTAAATTGGCATTACTTTTCATGGTCCCTCTGTTTAAGCCCGTCACGATAAGCCAGGGTGATGCCGAACAAAGACCAAAACACAATGGCATTGTAAGGAAACTCTAAAATGACAAAAAAATTAGATGCTATCAGCCAATAAACCAGGGCCCCGACCAGGAAACCGCCCTCGATGGAATTTAAATTAAAAAAATCCGCGACGATCCTGTACAGTATCGAAAACAAGATGCCGATCAAAAAAACGCCCAGGATACCGGCACGGTAAATGATGTGAAAAAATGAATTATGCGGAGTGATCCAGCCGTCCCGGGACCATTGCGGTTTTGCCCAGCCAAGCACTTCCAGGGACCTTGACCGTTGAGGATGGCCAAAACTAAAACCCCACCATGCTTGTCTTTCAATAAGCTCACGGGCCATGTCCCGCCAAACAAAGAGGCGAAAAACAATATTAATTTCATTCAACGCAAGTGAACGCTTCTCTATGACCGGGCTGTGTTGGACGTTTTTCAGCCAATACGACAGCACATCTGTCCCTTTGTCCTTGGCAGCAGCGGGAGCCGCAACCGGAGATACTGCTGGTGGGAATATCGCCAGTTGAGGTTCTTCAGGGTGATTGGTTGCCGCCCCGGTTGCCCCGGATGTTGTGCCTGGTGAAGATGGGTAAACATCGGCGATATTTTTAGGGTTGTAAAGACGAACCGGAAGCTTTTGAGGCGCAAACCTCGCTTGCTTGAGTTGATAGCGAAAATCGAATCCTTGATAGGTATCGATCATTTTTTGTATAGACATTACTGAAAAAGCAGCATTTCGATTTGAAAAAACAATAAAACCTATGATAAAAAAAAGAAAACTGATCAATAAAACCCTTAAAACAATAAGATCACGGCGTTTGGCCAATACGGCCCCAAAATAAAATACCAGAAAAACACCCGAACCAAATATACTTACAAAATGGGCCCGCGGGCCGTTAAAAAGATAGTCCTTCCCTAATAAAACAATGGCTGCCAAAAACACCCAGCCGAGCCAACGCCATTGCGCGGACTTCGTTTGGCAAAGAGCAATGGCAAATAAAGAGACATATGTCCACCAGTACCAGATCATCATGAACTTAAAAAGCAGGACACCCGCAGCCAATAAGGCCAGCGCTGTCAATACATTCCGGGGAAGCTTGGATTTTTGATAAAACACATAGCCAAAAACAGCAAAGACCGGATAATAAAAAAGCGCCGCATTGCGCAAAGCCAGCGGCCCATCATGGTGGTAATCAACCAATGCGCGTACCCCCACCCAGCCAAAATAAAGGCCCAGTAAAAGCGTTGTCCGACGGGTAAATGATCGCCCGTCCTTACAGGCAACGGACAACAACAGCACGCATAGGCCCATGACGATCTCACCGATAAAGATGGGAAAATGCAGAAAACTCAGTGATAAATGGATCTGGGCAAAATAAGAATAAAATATCGATGCCAACAGGCAATAGCCAAAGACCAGCCCCAGGCCGATACGGCTTGACCAGCGGATCAAACAGCTTGAAAAGGTGAACGGAACAGTTGATTGGTCCATAAAACATCCGGATTGGCCGCAAGCGCGGACAATATCTTTGTTAAACCTAAAAAAGCCTTTCCGCTCCTGAACATGGCCAGGCCGCAGCGGATCTCATATTTGGCGACAGCAGAACGGTTCATGCGACGGGCTTTCTTGCTTAAAGGAAGCTTTTCCCCCGCGTATTTTGTCAAACGCAAACCTTCAACAGCAACATCCATCGCATGCTTGGATGAATGGGACATATTACCAGAATAGACCCTAAGTTTACAAAGATATTTTCCGATGACCGCTAACTTGCCGTATTGCGCCAGCGCTAAAATAAGCGCGAAATCCTGCGCGTAAACATAATCTTGCGGAAATCCCCCCACGGCCAAAGCTGCTTTACGGCGGAACATCGCTGAAGAATTGACAATGGGATCGATCCACCCCAAACATTCATGGAGGGCCCGCGGGTCTGTCGGAGGTTCCCATGTCTTAAACACACGGCCCTTCTCATCCATCTGCTGGACCCATGATGCCACTAACACCGTCTCAGGGTCTTTGTCCAGGAATTCAACCTGTTGGCTAAACCGCTGGGGATGGGCTGTATCGTCCGCGTCAAGAATGGCGATATATTCACCCTGGACCTGGCCCAAGGCAAAGGCAAGCGCCGGTGTACGCCCGATATTTTTAGGAAATGAAAAAACCCGTATCCTGGGGTCCTGATAGCTTGCCAGGATCGCCGGTGACTCGTCCCTTGAGCCATTTTCTACAGCGATCAATTCCCAATCAGGAAAACTTTGCGCAATCAAACTGTCAATACTTTCACGCAAGAACGGTGCCGCGTTATAAATGGTCATCAACACTGAAACGCGCGCTTTCATGCCTTTGCACCCTGCTGCATTGACGCGCAGATCTTCAGCGTTTGTTTGATCTCCTCATCCATAAGACCCATGAGGACAAAACCCGTCTGTTTTAATTTACTGATATCATAATTTAGATCTGCCGCGCTTTCGTTGACACCCGGCTGCGGCCTGATCAGTTCCGGCTTATACCCCAGAGTTTCCTGGGACAATTTAATGATCCGCTCTGCCATGGCCAATACGCTCATCGAAGATTCACCGCCGGCATTGAACAGGCCATCCGCCGCCTTCACGCGGGGCAAATTTAAAAAATGAGAAGCTGCGCGGCCGACATCATGCAAGGTGATAAAATCACGCTGTTGTATCCCGCTGGAACGCAGGACAAGCTTCTTGTCACGCACGGCTTGCATGCAAAGATCATTGACCAGCAGCATCCAGCAATCCGGCCCGCTGTGGGCCGGCGCGCCAAAACCATTGGACAGGCGCAGCACAATGCCTTGGATACTGGCCTTGTCATGGGCGGCAAGTACAAATTCTTCAGCAGCATGGTGCGTGATGGCGTAAGGATGAATGGGCCTGGGAAGCGAGCGTTCGGTAATATGCCCGGCCAGCGGTGCGCCGTAAACATGCGCGGTAGAAAAATAAATAAAACGCTCAACCCCCGCGCTAATAGCGGCGTTTAACAAACGCGCGGTGCCCAAGGTGTTGACCTCAACAGCCCTGTCAGGATGACTGCGGCATTCCGCTTCATTAATAGCTGCCAAGTGTATGACTGTGCGTACTTCCTTTAACGCGCTGTCAAATGTCGCAGGTTTTAATAGATCGAGAGGAGTTGTTTGGGCCTCAGGAAGCCATGACGGAGAAGTTAAATGGCGACGGCTGGCCAGGCGCACTTGCCAGGAGGTCTGCCGCGCAATATCAAGCGCGATGCGCCCTCCCAAATACCCAAAACCGCCTGTGATCAAGACCCGATCGCTCACTATTTTTTCAACTCCCATTGATACGGGATGGACTTATCAAACGGATCTTTCCGTTGTGATTCTTGAGGATCATGGGGTATTGACGCGCAATTGGCCACGATCGCCATTTCACTCCCCATTCCCTGAAAACCGCTCCAGATCATCGCAGGCACTGTCACCAGGCAATAGTTATTATCGCCCAAAAGGACCTCCATCACCTGCCCTCGTGTCTTGCTCTGCGGCCTGTCATCATAAAGCACGAATTTAATTTGTCCGTAAGGCACGGCATAATTGAGCACCATCTTCTGATGGAAATGCCAGCCCTTGACAGCGCCGGGATAAACACAGGAAAAATAGATCTCCCCGAAACCCTTGAACACCGGCGCGTCACTGCGCAGCATGTGCATCACCTTGCCGCGCTCATCAGCCATTTGCTTTAAGGGGGTGATCACCACACCGTCGATCATCCTGCCGCCTCCATATAACTTTTGATCTGCTCCCGGGTCTTGGCCATGGCTGCCTTGCCGCCTAAAACTTCTTTGTACCATGTGATCGTTTCAACAATGGTCCTGTCAAAATCCCACAACGGATACCAGCTTAAGCATTGATAGGCCTTATCGCAATTTAAATGCAAGAGCCCATCCTCGTGTGGAGCATTGGCCTCAGGAGATACTTGGGACTTGCCCTTCCCCCACGCTAAAATGGAACGGTCGACCAATTCTTTGACGGTCTTGATAGACTGCACCCTAGGCCCGAAATTATAAGACCCTGAGAATTTCTTTGGGTCTTCTAAAAGTTTTGCCGCGAGGGTCAGATATCCTGAAAGAGGTGCCAGCACATGCTGCCAAGGCCTCGTCGATGAAGGGTTCCTGATCAATACCGGTGTGCCTTCCTTTAAAGAACGCACACAATCCGGGATGATCCGGTTTTTGGCCCAATCCCCTCCGCCGATGACATTTCCGGCCCGGGCAGAGGCAATGCCGAAATTCTTCTTCGAACCCAAAAAGGAATCATGATACGCCGCAAAAACCATCTCCGCAGCAGCTTTTGAAGCGCTGTAAGGATCATGCCCTCCCAACGGATCATTCTCACGGTATCCCCATACCCATTCATTGTTCTTATAACATTTATCAGACGTGATATAGACAACGGCTTTTAAAGAATCACTTGTACGCACGGCTTCCAGAATATTGACCGAGCCGCCGACATTGGTATCAAAGGTGCGTTTGGGTTCTTGATAAGAAACCCGAACAATGGCCTGCGCGGCAAGATGGAACATGATCTCAGGTTTAAACCCATCAACAATGGCCTGCACCTGTTTTAAGTCGCGAATATCCCCGTCCACATGGCGGATGATCGTGCCTAATTTAAGAAGGCTGTAGTGGCTATCATCTGTTTCCGGCGGCAGGGCAAAACCGCAGACCTCTGCGCCAAGCTCATGAAGCCATAAGCTCAACCATGAACCCTTAAACCCGGTGTCTCCGGTGACAAGCACTTTTTTGCCTTTGAATGCACGCTGCAATACGTTCATTTCCATATGACCCATGGCGCCTTTCCTTCATTAAATAAGGAGTTCAATAATAAATAATCCCGGGAAGTATCCATCGGCTGCCAAAACCCCTTATGTTCATAAACCATCATCTGGCCTTTTTTGACAAGCTCCTGGATGGGGCCCAGCTCAAAAGCCAGGTCTTCTTTATCATTAAGGTATTTAAAGAAATCTTTGCGGCAGACAAAAAAACCTCCGGAGATCAGCCCCGCGGCAGCCTGGGTCTTTTCATTGAATTCAATGACCTGGCCCTTGCCATCGCTCATCAATTCCCCAAACCTTCCCGGAGGCCTGACACCGGAAACAGTAAGGACCTTGCCATGGGACAGATGAAAATTAACCAGCTTTTTGATATCAATGTTCCCCACACCGTCGCCATAGGTCAGCAGGAAATGGTCTTCTCCCGCGACATACTTTTGGATCTTTTTGACCCTGGCCCCGGTCATCGCGTTTGCCCCGGTTTCCGCTAACGTGATCTTCCAATCCAGCTCCTGATGTTTATTATGGAAGGTGACCGGCTTTTTAGCGTTGAGGGCCACGGTGATATCATTGGTATTCACTTCGTAATTAAGGAAGAAATTCTTGATGACATGGCTTTTATACCCTAAACACAGGACAAATTCATGATGGCCGAAAGAAGCGTAATACTTCATGATATGCCACAGGATTGGGTATCCACCGACAGGGATCATGGGTTTAGGGATATCATCCGCAACGTCACGGATCCTGGTCCCATGCCCGCCGCACAATATAACAACTTTCATGAGCAGTCCTCCTTAAATTAAAGAGCTGTTTTTTTCTTCAACCACCCTTTAAGGTGGTTGAGCAAGATCTTTCTCCTGGGCAAAAAAGATTCCGGTATTTCCTGCTTACCGGTCTTCAAATGGAACGGCTTTTCTATGGGCCTCTTCTCAATGACAAGGATGCTGTCATAATAATGCAATGAATGGACTGATTTGGTGAATTCCGTTACGCGTAATCTTCTCTGACGGGAATGCCAGGCATTGATATGATCGATAAAATTCTTGCTGTAATTGATAAAGGTATTGCTTTTCTTATAGCCTCCCCCGTACTCCGGCCAATAACTGGTATGCAGGTCTTCGCAAAGGTACACGCCATTGTCACTGATGCAGAAAAACAATTCTTCATAAGTGTTTATTTGCTGTTTCATGGTATGGCCGCCGTCGTCGATCAGGATATCTATCCGCGGGACCTTGTTCTTTAAAGACCGCAGGAATTTCCTGTCCTGCTGGTCTCCGATGAGTATTTCAATTTGTTCTTCTTCCAGCTTTTTGCATAGGGGATTGATATCTACCCCGAATATTTTTGCCTTAGGCCCGAAATATTCCTTCCACATCTGCAAAGAGCCCCCCTGGAACACGCCGAATTCAACAACGTGGACATCCGTGCCCCGAAAACGCGCAAAGTGCCGGTCATAGATCTCAAAATAATGTTTCCATTTATGGATCATCCTGCCTGTATTTTCCGTAAAATGCTTTTCCAGATCATTCATGGTTAAGACCTTTCCCCAATCAAGACTTATGAAGTCTGCGCGTGGTTTTCCGTTCCGTGTCCTTCTCCAAGACTAAATAATACTGATATGTCACGAAATCTTCCAGTAAATTAAAGCTCATCGCGTGCGCTATCTTTAAGATATTGGTGGCATCTATATTACGGCCAATGGCCTTGATCTTAAAACCGGTCTCAGCGAACATTTCTTTCATGCCTATAAAAGTAAAGAACCTCAAATGGGTCTTATCAAGGATGCCCTGTTGCGTGTAATCCCAATATCCGGTCAACAGCTGATAAATGACCCTGTAATGCCTGACATTAGGGATACTCACCACCCAAACGCCATGGTCGTCCAGCAAGGGGCGCAATTTTTTTATCGTTTGCCATGGGTCCGCCAGATGCTCCAGCAGATCCAGGGTAATGATACAGTCAAAATATTTATTATCAAAGGGCAGATTTAAAATATCAATGTTGCCTTCAATGACTTTATTGATGCGTTGCCTTGCTATTTGGGCGGATGCCTTGTCCATTTCAACACCGGTGTATTCCACATCAGGATTTCTTTCCTTGATGGCTTTTCCAAAATTAGCTTCACCGCAGCCGATCTCAAGTATCTTTTTGGCGGAAGGCGGAACAAGTGCCAACAGGTCCTTCCTTTCATATTGATAATACTGCCTGCCCTTTTCCAAGCTCATCTGCCGCCCCCCTGTTGACGATACGCGCCGCTCTTGGTCCGGGATATCCACTCAGGATGATCAACGTACCATTTGATCGTGCGTTTGATCCCGTCCGCGAAAGTGACCGCCGGCTCCCAGCCGAGTTCATTCTTGATCTTTACCGCGTCAATAGCATAGCGCCGGTCATGGCCCGGGCGGTCCTGTACAAAATTGATGAGACTCTCCGGCTTGCCTAATTCCTTGAGTATAAGCTTAACAATATCAATATTACACCACTCATTATTGCCGCCGATATTATACACTTCCCCTATCTTGCCGTGATGAAGGACACGATCAATGGCAGCGCAATGGTCCTGCACATAAAGCCAATCGCGCACATTTTTCCCGTCACCATAGACCGGCAAAGGCTTACCCGCAAGCGCGTTGACTATCATGAGAGGAACAAGCTTCTCGGGGAATTGATACGCCCCATAATTATTAGAACAGCGCGTGATGATCGCCGGAAAACCGAATGTATGGTGATACGCATGCACCAAAAGATCTGCGCCTGCCTTGCTGGCTGAATAAGGGCTGTTAGGGGCAAGCGGCGAGTCTTCTGTGAAATAACCTGTGTCTCCCAAGTCCCCATAAACTTCATCCGTGGAAACATGGATAAAACGTTCGATCCCGCAAGCCCTGGCATGGTCTAACAAAACCTGGGTACCTAAAGTGTTTGTCCTGGTAAAAACTTCCGGGCCTTCAATGCTGCGGTCCACATGCGATTCAGCCGCGAAGTGCACGACCTTTTGCGCCCGTTTCATCACTGCGGACACATCCGCGGCCGATGTAATGTCGCCACGGACGAATTCATAACGCCCATTAGAAGCAATATCCTCAAGATTATCAGGATTACCCGCGTAAGTAAGCGCGTCAAAATTGATCACCCGGTAATCAGGATATTTATTAAGGACATGCCTGATGAAATTCGTCCCGATAAACCCGCAGCCGCCTGTAACAAGAAGTTTATTCATAGAGATTGTGCCGCAAAAAATTCCAAATCTTCTTCCCACCTCGGGATATCAAGCCCCAAGGTCTTGCCCAGAAGGCTACTGGACATCACCGAATAGCCGGGACGTTTGGTCTTAAGACCAAAAGAAAGCCGCGGCACAGGTATCACTGTTTTACCTTTGATCCCCTTCGCCTTCAAATAAGCAACAGTCAGTTCATAACGCGAGGCCTGGCCTGAATTCGTCAAATGGTATAATCCTTTAAGCCCTGTTTTTAAAGCACGATAAGACGTCTTGACGATGGTATCTGTGAATGTTGGGACAGATATCTCATCCTCCGCTATCTTCAACGTGTCAGATTTTTGGGCCCATTGGTCAATATTATGCAAAAAGTTGCGCACCCCCCGGCCAAAGACCCAGCTTGTCCTGAAAACTAAATGATCAGCACTGGCTTGCAAGACTGCCTTTTCTCCCTCAAGTTTGCTTGCCCCGTACACGTTCAAAGGTCCGGTGAGGTCACCTTCCACATAAGGCGCGCCTTTGCGGCCATCAAACACATAATCTGTACTGAAATGGACCATCCTGATCTTACGCTCTGCGCATATACCGGCGATCAAACGCGGGGCATCCCCATTAACAGCAAAGGCCAGCGAAGAATTATCTTCAGCTGCATCCACCAAATTATACGCCGCGCAATTGATGATAAGGTCCGGCCGTACATCCTCTATGACTGCCCTTAAAGAATCCACTGAGGTAATATCACAGCCCTTATGGTCCAAGGCCTGGCATGAAATGCCTTCCTGCTTAAAATAACGGACGAATGCCTCACCCAATTGTCCGCCGGAACCAAAAACAAGGATTTTCATTCTATGATGGATTCCCGCTTTCGCGGGAATGACAATTTTTATAAAAGAAATTATTATCGGCAAGTTCCAATAATTTGCCATTCAAATCGCGCGGGGACAATACCGGGTCCTTTATAGGCCAATCAATATTGATCACGGGATCGTTCCATATGATATTGCGTTCCAATTCCGGCGCGTACTCCCGGGAACAGTAATACACAAATTCCGCCTCATCCGAAAGCACGCAATAACCATGGGCAAACCCGGCCGGGATAAAAAGCATGTGCCTGTTTTCCGCTGAAAGACGCTCTGCCACCCAATGCCCGAAGCTCGGGGACCCTTTGCGGATGTCCACCACCACATCAAAGATCTCGCCTTTCAATACAAAAACCAGCTTGTCCTGCGCTTTGGGGTCCATCTGATAATGCAGGCCCCTCAAGACGTTTTTCTTTGACATTGAACGGTTGACCTGAAGGAACGCGCCATTAATGCCGTTGGCTTTAAACTCGGATTCTTTATAAAGTTCGGAAAAAAATCCCCGCTCGTCGATAAATATTTTCGGCTCGATCAGGACAATGTCAGGGAGCCTGGTCTTTTTGAATTGAAAAGGCATCTTATTCCTCAGCTATCTTTTGCAAATATTCACCATAGGAAGTCTCGATCGCGCGCCCCAATAAACGCAGTTGTGCGCGGTCGATGTATTTCATCGTGTACGCGATCTCTTCAATGCTGGCGACCTTAAGCCCCTGACGCTCTTCCACCGTCTTGATAAAAATAGACGCGTCGATCAGCGACTCAAAGGTCCCTGTATCGAGCCAGGCATACCCGCGGCCAAGACGTTCAACGTTCAATTTCCCTTGACGGAGATATTCATTATTAATGTCCGTGATCTCGATCTCCCCGCGGGCAGAGGGCTTGACCCCCTTGGCGATCTTAACGACCTTATTATCATAAAAATACAACCCCGTGACCGCCCAATTGGAACGGGGCGCTTTAGGTTTCTCCTCGATGGAAAGGGCCCTGCCTTTCGCGTCAAACTCAACAACGCCGTAACGCTGGGGATCTTTGACATAATAGCCAAAGACACAGGCCCCGTCCTTGAGTTTTGCGGCCTGTTGAAGTTTCTCCGAAAGCCCATGTCCAAAAAAGATATTGTCCCCCAACACCAGGGCGACACTGTCCTTGCCGATGAACGACTCTCCTACCATAAACGCGTCGGCAAGGCCGCGGGGCTTGGGCTGTTGGGCATAACTGATCTTCAGGCCAATACTGCTGCCGTCATGGAATAATTCCTTGAACTGCGCCAAAGCCTGGGGGGTGGAAATGATCAGGATCTCGCGGATGCCTGCCAGCATTAATACCGACAAAGGATAATAGATCATCGGCTTATCATAAACCGGCAATAATTGTTTAGAAACAGCCTTAGTGATCGGGAACAACCTTTTGGCAGTCCCGCCGGCTAAAATGATCCCCTTCATATCAAACCCTCCCCATCATGCGTTCTGTGCCCCTCTTCATAAAGGCAAGTATCAAATATACTAAACTCAACTTATCATATTGCAAGCTTTGCCGCCAAATCAACGGGAAACTCTTCCACCAGGCCCCTGGCGCGTTTTTCCTATACCGGCCCCAAATAACACCGATATTGACCCTGAAACTGACTTGTTGGCAAAAAGTCAATTTAGCTTTGCGGGACGCCGCATACAAGAGCTCCATGATCTCGGTCATCGGCAATTGTATGCCTGAGAGGCTGCGGACTGTTGTCCCATGCGCCCTGAAATTATTCAAAGGTGCCGTCAAATAATAAAAATCCCCGTGTTGGGAAATGCGGCACCAAAAATCCCAATCCGCGCATGCCCTATAATAAGGCGAAAACCCGCCGGCAAGATCAAAATATTTCCTTCTTATCAAAGCGGCACTCATATTAGGAATAATACAAGAAAACAGGAAAAAACGCTGGGCCAAACGCTGAGGCACCAGGCTGTCCTTAGAACATGCCTCCTTAAAAGACCGGTCCCTATGGTTAAAATCTTCATCAAATACTTTGCCCTGGACATCCACCATCAAACTTCGACAAAAGGCGACCCCTATTTGTTCATTGCCTGCCATCGCTTGATGCAGCAGTTCAATATGCGTGGGGGCGTTATAATCATCACACTCAGCAAACATGATAAATTGGCCGTGCGACAAACTGACGCCCAGGTTACAAGCATCGGCATAACCGCCATTTTTTTCCAAAGCTATTATTTTAACATGGCCGCGGTTTTTATACTTGGCCAGGACATCACGGCTATTGTCCGTCGAACAATCATCAATAACAATGATCTCAAGATTTGAGTACGTCTGGTTTAAAAGACTTTCCATCCGCTGGTCCAAATATTCCGCGTGGTTATAGCTGGTGACAATGACGCTGATCAGCTCTGCCATATCAAGGACCCAATGCCCCTCTCAAAACCCCGCCCCACTCCTTTTCCCATTGGTCTGTTACGCGGCCAAACTCGGACAAAAACAACCTGCTGGCCTCCTGGCGTTGGGGCTGCTGCCACCAATCATCAACGCTTTCATAGATCTCTTCGATTTTCTTTGAAGCCTCCAGGGGACCATCATGGGCTATGCCAACGGCTTTAAGCCTGTTCCAATTTACCGCTGCCCTTTGATTAAAACGGTTCGCGGCAAAACGCGGGTTGGCAAAAAGAATGGCCGGCCTGTTATTGACCAATGATTCGATAAAGGTTGTCGCGTAACAAGGATGGTCGCAAACCAAAAGGCCATAATCCCTTTCGCTAAAAGGCTTGGCCCATGTTTCAACCCTTACATCGGGAATAATGTCCCTGTAGCGCTCTTTGTAGTCCATGCCGCCGTCTTCCCGATGCGGGCGTATCACCAAACGTTCTTTGACACCATTGGATAAATGGGACAGGAACAGGGACTGTTGGTCTGAATAATCCTTCCAGAAATCCGTGCTTATCGGATAACTCAACATGAACCTGTAAAAAATATTAGTCACATAAAGGATGTCATTTGACCCTTCATGGCCCTTGCTGTGCTTTTCTTTGATCAGTTTTGTCGCGGAAACAGCCTCGATCTTTGCATGGCAGTCATTCCTCGTCCACCCCCAGGAAAAAAATTTATCAGTAAGGCCCAATTCATGTTCTTCCTGAAAGGAATATTCCAACATCCCATACGAGCCTCCATGCTGCACGCCCAGCAAAACAGTCTTGCTTTCAGCAGACTCTGCCGCGAACATCTTGAATCCCTCATCATAATACCACCCGACCGCGCTCATAATGGCCCTGGGAGGATGCATGCATTTTCGCCTGATATTGGCCCTATTGGCGGCAAACCCTTCCAGCATGGATTTAGGCAGACCCGAACTGATCATCGGCATCAGTATCTTTTCAAATTCAGTGTCACCAAATTTAATACCGGCAATCTTCTTGCGCATATCCTGGTTCACCGCAAGGCTTACGGGCATCTGCCCTTCTCTAATATAAGGTAAAAATTGCCCTTTCATTTTAAGTATTAACTTAAGCAAGGCGGGTTTCTGGAAATAAATGCTTTCAAAAATAATTTTTTTTCTCTTCAAGGTCACCCTGTCAAGCAGCTCAACGATCAGGCAAGCTAACCGGGTGGCCATTTTTTTTTGTTTTGAAGAATAGACCATTTCAATATCTTGATCGTACTTGACCGCTGTTTTGGCCGTAGGGAATCTATACCCCAGAAAACCGAATAATTGGCTGTAGAGCTGAAGATTATACGGGTCACCTTTCATGAAATTGACAAACATGAGCGTGTCATCGGGAGCCACAAAACAACTTTCATCAAGGCAAGTGGTGGTGAAATCAGGATACCTTTGTTTTAAACTGATGACCTGGCTGTATTTGTCATGCAGGATGTGCAAATAATACAGGAACCAGGGGCCCAGCACAATACGCCAATAGCGGGTTGAAAAATTTAACCCGTGAACATCGTTGAGAGCACCGGCCAATACCGGCAATAATTTTTCATAAACTTCCTGTAAATAATGGATGGTCTCAAATATTCTCTCCTCTTGTATCGCCGACGGGAGTGTTATGCCTGCCAACGGCCCCCAATAAGACCTTCGGGAATACCGTTTGCACCATTCCCCCAAAAACACCATCGGACGAGAAGTGTCCCAAAATCCTTCCAGGGCGGTGGTGGCAGCAAAATGTCCGGAAACCTTTTTTTTATGGTCAGCGTTCAAAGGGCGCGTCCAATTGTTTTAAGACCAGTTCCCTGGCAAATTCATGAGGCGGTCTTGAATCATTATTCATCATATACGCGGCCGTGTCCTTTGTCTGACGGCGATACTCCTCATCGTCCATGGCCCTCAAATAGTCCAATTTCTCTTTAAACAGCCCATAGTTTTGTTCATTGATGGACCAAAACCCCGGACATGGAAAATCGAATTGGGCGTCCCCTGAAAGATTACAAGACATCACCTTTGCTCCCCACCCAAAGGCCTCGCGGGCAAGGGTCGAATAAAAAGAGACTGTCACCGCGCTACGGTCCACCGCGTCATAAGATGTCATCCGTTCCCTATTGCCTTTGATAAGGGTGACCTGATCACCGTATTGGTTTAAAAAATATTTTCCTTCTTTCTTATTATCGTAACGCAGGGCAACGCAAAGGCTTACCTTTTCCTCTTTAATATAACGGTTGAGAAAATGGTCAAGGACAATAATGCCCTGCCTGGAGGTGGGCATGATCTTGCCTGAAAGGATCTTCTCATCCCATTCTGAGATCAAACATAGATCAAATTCACGCTTCGGCGCTGCCTTTGATACAACCGATTTATAATACCTGGCCTTCAGGGAACCCCGCGGATAATACTTGTCAATGGTGTGTCCGCACGCGCTGAATAGATCAGCATCAAATTGGCCAAAACAGATCAGCATGGGCATGGAAATAATGCTGCCCGGCTGAGGCACCGGCGGAAGATACTCTGTGATGCTTGCCCGGTTGCGCGCGCCATTTTGAATGGCGATGAATTGCGCGTCCTTATGGATCCGGCTGATCAATTGAAAAGGATAGCTGTTATCGATCAAGGTGATCACGACCAGGGGCCGCATATTCTGAAGGCAGGCCAATAAATAAACACGGTACAAGCTGCCCAATAATTGCCTTAAAAATTTTATTAAATGGCGGCTGGTCTGGCCATGACGCATTGCCTTCATATATTTCAGATTTTTCAAGGTACAGGACACTATCTGGGGCGTTATATAAAACATTTCGTACCTGGAATGAAGGACAGCATGGTCAAGGCCCCTCAAGACCATTTTTTCAAGGACTTCACTGCCGGCGTTATCAAATATAACAAGCCGGTTTTGAGGGGGATTGGTGAATTTGATATTGATCATGTTTGCCCGCCGTCAACAACCAACTCTGATCCCGTTATGAATCCTGCGCGACGAGAAGCTAAATAGACGACCGCTGACCCGATATCTTCCGGCGTACCGAATTTCCTTAAAGGGACTTCATGGTCAAGCATGGCTTTGACCTGCATTTCAGCAGTCTTTAATTTTTGCTCCCATACAGAACCCGGAAAAATAATATTCCCCGGAGACACCACATTGATCCTGATCCCATCATGGGCCAAGGGTGCTGCCAAATTCCGGGCATAATGGACAAGGGCTGCCTTGGCTGCCGCGTACGCGGCAGGACAACCCAGCACCTGACGTCCGCAGATAGACCCGATCAGGGTGATCGTCGCCATCCCCTGACCAAAAGGGGGTTCCCGGCGCAGCAAAGGACGGAAACAATGGATCGCCTGGGCCGCATGGAAAAAATTAATGTCCATCATCCGGCGCACTTCGGCCATGTCTTCCTGTCCTGCCGCCACCGACCTTCCGCTGCCGACATTACAGACCAGATGGTCCAACGCGCTAAACTGATGGCTGACCATTTTATGCAAGGCGTCAATACCGCCTTCTTTGAGAACATCTACCTGATAAGACAAAACACTGCCGGCATTAAAATTTTTCAACTGCGCCGCCGCGCTCTCAAGGTCAGCCGTAGTGCGGCCGCTGATAATGACATCCGCCCCTTCCCGGACAAAACTCTCCGCGATCCCCAAACCTATCCCGCGCGAAGAACCGATGACCAAAACTTTATTTTTTTTCAGGCCAGTATCCATTTAAGTCTCCATATGATCCCACACCATGTCCCTGTACCGGCAAAGCACCTCAACATGCCTGCCTTCCTGACTGCGCGCGGTTTGAAGTATGTAATTACCTTTATACCCCTCTTTTTCCAATAGACGGATAACACCGCCGATGTCCGCATTCCCCTGCCCTAAAGGGACCGTTGTCCCGCCAAGAGGCCTGTCTTTGACATGGACGTTCATCACGCGTGTCCCGTATGCCTTTAATTCCTGACGATAGTCATACCCCAAGGCCGCGCTATTGCCGATATCGTAATTGATCGCGAATAAATCCTCGGGTAACGGCTTGATGAAAGCCCCTGCCTCTTGAGGAGGCATGTCCACTTCAAAACAAATCTGTACATTGTTCTTCGCGAGCGTTGTGCCGGCTTTTTTTAAATACGCCGCCAAGATCTCCCGCTGTTCATTGTTTTCAAGCCGGCCATTATCTACTAAAGGAAATATGATCTTCCCGATCCCATTGGCCCCGCAGGCATCCACCACCTTCAGGAACAAACCAAACAAAGCTTCGCGCTCTTGGCCCCAGGACTTAAAAAAAGGCCTTTGCATTAAAAAATCCCCTGTCAACGACGGGACCCTTACTCCGTATTGTTCACACAACCCCTTGATCTGCTTTTGCCCTTGCGGCGTCATCAATGGGTTTTCTTCAAGACGATCGTGGTCCAGCGTCCATTCCATCAAGGACAATCCCTGTTCATTGGCCAGGCGCAGCTCATCCTGCCAATGCTCCCAGGGAAAAGCCTGTATCTTGCCGTCCACAACGGTCGAAAGCCTGCCCTGCATGAATCCTATGCGATCAGAAACCATGGTCATCATTTAAATTTATAGGGAGTCGCGCCGCTGCCGCTTTCCTTGATCTCATTATTAAAACCCTTTATCTGCTCAATGATATTGACCCCTATTTCCTTGCTCCATGTGCTAAGCAGGCTTTGTGTTACTTGGCCCATACGGCCGTCCCCGATAGCAACACTATTTAAACCGGTGACAGGAAGGATGCAAAACGGCGTTCCCGTCATAAAAGCCTCATCCGCCGTATAAACATCATAGGGTTCTATATTACGCTCGACACAGGAAAGGCCTAATTTCTTCGCCAGTTCAAAAACAGTGTCCCTGGTAATGCCCCGGAGGATGTTCCTTCCCTCCGGCGTGATGATCTGTGAATCCTTCACAATAAAAAAATTGTCCCCTGTCCCCTCGGCGACAAAACCATCCGGGTCGAGCAAGAGCGCCCAATTATTGTCCCCCTTAAACTGCGACGCCTCAATATTGGCCATTTGATAATGGATGCGGCTGCGATTCTTTATTTTAGGGTCCAATAAAGAAGCAGGAATGGCCCTTTGGGATGTGATCACCGCGTTGATCCCCGTGTCAAAGAGCTTGCCCATACCAACAACAGTCCACTTCAGCGGAAAATCAGCAATGACAACCGTTGGCTCCGATTTGCCGTCAAAAACTTGCGCGTAGATGCCCAAGGGGCCGCGGCTGACATTGATCATCAACCGGTGCTCATCCGTCGCTGAAAAAAACGGGTCATTGCGGCGGACTGTTTCATGGCAAGCTTCTTCCAATTGGCCGATCGTCATCTTTAACGGGATGCGCAGGATCTTCACCCCTGCCATCAGGCGTTCCAAATGTTCACGCAGCTTATATTGTTTCTTGTTGAAAGAACGTGTCATTTCAAAGACCATGTCCCCAAACATCAACGCGGAATCAAAAATGGATATCTTGGCTTCTTTTTCAGGGACAAACTGCCCGTTCATATAGACAAGTCTTGACATCGTATTCTCCCGTTTTAATTAATATTTGATCTTCATTTTCTTGAGCTTCCTGACCACTTCTTTATCACGCAGCAGGGACCGGGCATACCGGTTGTAATTCTTGACACTCTCGTTGAACAGCTTATTGGCATCTTCCTTGGTAACAAAGGACTTCTTTTTGGCCTCAATGATCAGCGAAACCAACGGGTCACGGTCAAAACCGGTCACGTTAAAATTGATCTCATACTTGCCATTGACCAGCCGGTGGACCAATTTGTTCCTGGCATAAAATTTTTGGTTGAAATTCTGCCACACACCGGGCAAATGGGAGACATGCAAGGGTTCCTGCATTTCCTTAACGCAAGACCCATTAAAAGGGCTGCGGACACAGCTAAAACCGATCTTCTTTAACATTGTTGAGAGCATTTCATAATCATAAGAATAAAGATGGGCATAGCCCCCGATAAATTCCTTCATTCCCCGGTCAAGCAAAATAGTGTCCTGCCCCGGAGAAACAATGAAATTCATCAGCATCCCGCCTAATCCCAGGTCATTGCGCAAGGACTCATCTTCTTCTTTGGCTTTGCGAAAAAAATCTTTGTCACGGCCCACATAAGCCTTGCAGGCAATTTCCAGGTCGGGCGTCAATACCCGGAATATCCCTCCGGGCATCAAGACACGGTTGACCTCGGCAATGACCATCGGAAGTTTACAATGCGGGATATGTTCCAGCACATGCGAGCAAAAAACAATGGCACAGCTGTTATCAGGAAGGTCCATGTTCATCGCGTCTCCCGCGATGGCATTGTCCGTCGAGCGTTTCAGCTTATGGTCAAGCGCCACCCAGCCTTCTTTTCTCCAGATCGGGCTGGCACCCAAATTCAGCTTTATTTTTTCCTTTGTCATTGACTTCTTGCCCCCTTATTTTCTTTTCGGACCACCTAATATTTTTTTCTTCATAAAATAGCCGCACAATTCCACATCCGGCATTTCATCTATCTCATAAGACTGCCAAAACGGCATCACGTACGCCGCGATCTTGCCTCCCAGGCGGTTACGGGACTTTCTTAACACTGATGGTTTAAAAACATAGATCGAACCATTCTCCAGGAATAACGGGTCCCGCTCCTGGCGGCGGCCGCGGTTGCGGTAATCAAAGGTCAGACTTTCCAATTTACTTCCCTTTTTTTTCCACAAACAAAAATCCCCCAAGACAGCCGCGGAAAACAATGAATCGGCTTTTTGGGAAATAAGCGCCTTAATGGCCCCATCAATGTCCCCGGATGTCCTTAAAGGCGATGTCGCCTGTAAAAAAACCATCAGGTCAACTTTTTTGCGCTGACCGGCTTCGATCTCATCCAAGGCATGCAGCAAGGCATCTTCCGACGAGGCCTTGTCCCCCGCGATCGCCTTGGGCCTAAGAATGGCCTTGGCCCCGGCCTTTTGGGCGACACTCAAGATCTCATCACTGTCCGATGACACAAAAACACTGCTAATGGACCGGCTTTGCCTGGCTTGTTGGATCGACCAAACTAACAAGGGTTTCCCGCAAAAATCAATAAGGTTTTTGCGCGGGATCACCTTGGACCCGCCCCGCGCCGGAATAATAGCCACGATATTCATCATGCCCCTCTCAATGAGCGTCCAATTGTTTTAAGACCAGTTCCCTGACAAATTCGTACGAAGGCTTGGCCCTATTATTCATGATATACTCCGCGCAGGCCTTTGTCTGACGGAGATACTCCTCATGGCCCATGGTCCTGATATGGTCCAACTTTTTTTTGAACGATCCGTATTCACATTCATCCATGGACCAAAACCCCTGGCATGGAAAATCAAATTGGGCGTCCCCTGAGAAATTACAGGACAAGACCTTGGCCCCCCATCCAAAGGCCTCACGGGCAAGGGTCGAGAAAAAAGCGACCGTTACCCCGCTGCGGTCCACCGCGCCATAAGAGGACATCTGTTCCCTGTTGGCCTTGATCAGGGTGATCCGGTCACCGTATTTATTTAAAAAATATTCTTCTTCCTTTTTATTATCGTAACGCAGGGCAACGCAAAGGCTGGTCTTTTGTTCCTTGACATAACGGCTGAGAAAATCATCCAAGGTCACCATGGCTTTCCTGACACTGTGCATCTGTTTTCCCGAAAGGGTCTCTTCATCCCATTCTGAGATCAAACACAGGTCAAATTCAGACCCAAGATTTTGTTTGGATAAAAAAGATTTATAATACCTGGCCTTCAGTGAACCTCCGGGATAGTAAGTGTCAATTTGATGGGCATGCTCTTTGAACAGCTCCACATCATTCATGCCGAAACAGACCAGCAAGGGCATGGATATAATACTGCCCGGCTGGGGGAACGGCGGCCGGGAATCTTTCAGGCAGTCCCGGATCCGTGAGCCGTTTTGGATGGCGATGAATTGCGCGTCCTTATAGATCCTGCTGATCAATTGGAAAGGATAACTATTATCGACAAAGGTGATCACGGCTTTAGGATGCATATACTGGATACAAGCCAGTAAATAAAGACGGTACAAGCTTCCCAATAATTTCTTTAAAGATTTTACCGGGTCGCGATCGGTCTGCCCATAACGCATCGCTTTGATATGCTTTAAATTGCTTAAAATACCGAATAATATCCGGGGCGTTATATACAGCACTTCGCGCCTGGAATGAAGGACAACATGGTCAATGCCTTCCAGGACCATTTTGCCAAGGGCCTCACTGCCGGTGGTGTCAAATATGACGACCTGGCTTTTCTTGGGATTAGTGAATTTGATGCTGGCCATGTTTATTTTTTGATCTCCTGCTCTAAAATGTGATTAAGCTCCCGGATCAGATGGCCAACGGACTTTTCATTTAAACCGTGGAACCTGGCCCCTTGAATGATGTTTTCCTGATACCCTTTGTTACAACTGCCGCAATATAACCCATACCGCCTTAAAACATGTTCCACATGGTCATTCTTATCGATCAGGTCGGCAATGCTGGTGTTCTTATTGATCGGTAAAAGGCCCGCGGCGCGTAAAGAGGGCATCTGTTTTTTATAATAAGGGGCCTGTAAAAGGCGCCAAAAGGCGGCATGAAAGACATCCGGGTCGCGGTCGAATTCACACCAGTAGCCGATGGTGGCCTCGTCCCATGAGAGATCATCCTGTATCAAATGGCCCAAGACTTGCCGGGGAATAATAATATGGAGATTGGCCTTGGAGCCGGCATCAATAAGGTCCAAACGGCCGTCCTGTATCTTAAAATCAAGAGAAAACATTTCTTTTCCCTGATACTCCTGTAAAACAGTCATCCTGACACAAATGTTTTCACAAAAAATGATCTCAGGGACGTCATTAAACTTTAACAAATAATCGCGGAGCTGTTTTTCATTGACCGTGCGGCCGACCGGATAAAACCGATCAAATATCTCTTGTTTATAAACAGCATCGATATATTCCCTGACCACCTCGGGCCGGTAAAGCATCCGACGTTTGGAAACGGAATAATTCCTGTGAAAACGTCCTGTTTGGCTCTTCCAGGATTCCCCTGGCAGCAGATCAATGACCAGGAATTTTTCTTTCCGGAACTCATCTTTAATTTCCATGACACTATTTTCATGCACGGACCTATCGTACTGTCGGTGCTGAGGGTGCCATAACCTGAAATGTGAGGCAAAGGGCAGCAGGGCCTTGGCCCTGTAAAGCTTGACGGCCTTCTTCATCATTAATTTCACGCCGCTTTTCGATCTCTCATAAAAAGCATCCTTTTGCTCAGGGGTCAAATGCCGCCAGGTCAGCGGATAACCCGATGCATTGATAGAAAATCCGCTCATCAGGACATCAATGGGCGGCAGTAATTTAGCGATCTTATTATTAACGCCCGCGTCATTGATATTAAGGACATGAAAATCATGGATGCTTATCAAAACAATGGAATCATTCCAAAGGCTTTCCGGCTCATAAACAGTCAGGGAAACAGCGTCATTGAATTTGTACGTTTGACCAAACGCCAATGGACGAAGATCTGTAAACCCTGATTTTTTTAAAATTCTGGATATTCTTTGGTTGGGGAAAGCAGGGAATAAGATCGGGGTTGAACGGTCAAAGTGTTTCAAGGTATTTTCATGCAAATGATCGGAATGTTCATGGGATATCCAAATAGCTGACGGGTGAAGGTCCTCTATTTTCCCTTGAAATCCCGGATACTGCAGCCAAGCCCCCATGAATGCCGGACCCAAAAGCCATGGGTCTGTAAGGATTGAAAAATCCTCATGACGAATCTCCACACAAGCATGAGAATGCAAAATAAACTCAACGGCCCTGTCCATTTTCTGCTGACTTTCAAAATCCGAGTTAGCTGTGGGAAATAAAGCCATATCAACGAATAATTCATTGTCTTTAATGACGACCGGCATCCCTTTAAGCCCTTGTCCCTTGATATTAACGGCCTGGCCATTCAAATGAAACTTCCATCCATGCGCGGGACACTCAAAATGGTCCCCTGCCAGGGCCACATCTCCCCCCATGTGAGGGCAGATATTGGACAGCAAAGAGTATTGCTCACCCTCTTTGACCAAAAAATATTCCGATTTATCCAACCGGATGGGCGCGGGCAGACGTTTAAAATTGTTAATGTTCCCTAAAGACCGCATTCGTTATTAGCTCCCCATGCCTAACAGCCCTGACACGCCAAACACATCGGGTTTCTGTCATGCAGCAGGTCGTCCCGGACCTTGATCATCTTGTCCCCTGCCCAAGCCTCTGCCAGCGACATTGTTTCAAAGTTCCCGAGTTTAAGCATTTTCCCGTAAAAAGTGCAGCAAGGCAGGATGTCCCTGTTGGCAAAAATGGCCAGCCGGCGGAAAGGGTCATTGCAATTGAACTGTTTTGGTTTTTTCCCGCCGGTAAAATCCTGGAAATGTTTGCGCAGGTGCATGTCAACAATTTCAACCCTCTCTTGCCAAAACGCTAAAAAATCTTTTTCTTCATGTTTATTCCCATCCATCTCAACGAAGGAAACCCGCATGATAGGAAGGAGGCTCTTGCGCCGCTGTTTCTCCTTTAAGATCAAAAGCACATTATCCACGACCTTTTGGTATAATCCGTTTCCCCTCAACGCCAGATAGGTCTCTTTGGAGAAAGCATCGATCGAAGTAAAAAGATGCACCAGGCCGGAATCAAAGATCTCATCAACATATTTATGCAATAACAGGCCGTTGGTAATGACGCGGGAATCCATCCCGCCTATCGCGTGGAATTCCTTGATGACAGGGAAACAACGGTTGTCCAACAGCGGTTCTCCGATCGATATGTTGATGGACGGCAAAGCCATTTCTTTGGCTTCCCTAAAGAATTTTTCCAATATAGTATCGGACAACTTCGCTTTGGTGTTGATCGTGTAAGGAAGGTCGGGATGTTCCTCCGTGTTCCGCGGGCAAAAAACGCAGGACTCATTGCAGGAATCAACCAACTCCAGATCCACATGCAAAGGGGCCGTTAACAGATGGTCCGGCCCTGCTTTAGTCCAGGATTCCCGGTATTCCCTATAACGTTTCCCGAAAGTTTCAGCCAAGCGCTCTTCCAAATCATCAGCCTGGTTACGGATCACACCGCCTGACATTATTTTTTCCATATATCCTCTCCTTTAAAAAACTTTACGAAGTTCCATGAGGGTAAAATAACCGTCCCCATGTTTCTCTCTGCCAACCGGACAAAACCCGGTACTTTCAAAGCAGCGCAAAGAAGCTTTATTGTCTTCTTTAATTAGGGCCTTTAAAACTTTTACTTCGGGCAAAAAAAAGATCTTTTGACTTGTTTGCTTAAGCGCCTGGGCACCCAGGCCTTTGCCCCGATGGCCGTCATTAATGGCCATGCTCACCAAGGCACCATCATGCTTTAGATCATAACGCACCTGGCCGACGGGAACACCGTTGTCCAAGATGATAAAAAGCTTCACGTCATTGCGCTGCAATGTCTCTTTAAACCACTCCAAATGCTCCTGGCGCCCGACACTGCGCGCCTGGATAGATTGGGAACAGACCAAAGGATCATTACGCAATGACAAAAGAAATTCCGCGTCTTCCCAAACGGCAGAGCGCAATGTGATCTGCGCCGGCAATTTATTCATCAATGATGCCCCATGTGACCGGCTCTCCGCGGCCAACCGCTTTCTTTAACCTTTTACCTAACACCTTTCCTATTTCTTTGGGTGCCAGGCCATGGCCTGGCCTGATAACACGGATATTTTCCGCGGTAACAACATCCCCTTGCCTCATTTCTTTAACAAAAAATAATGACCTACGGAATTTTAAACTGCCCTTCTCCGATGCTGCTGGGCCATAAGAGGCCTGTCCTATGGAGGACTCCGCCAAACGGATATCATTGACCAATCTATGCAACTGCCCTGATGATAAAGAAAACGCCGCGTCAGGGCTTTGGTCTGTATCAGAAGATTTAAAATGTTTTTCAATGATATTGGCACCTAAGGCGACCGCAGCAATGGATGAGACGCTGTCAGTGGTATGGTCTGAGAGGCCTGTCACCACATCAAACTGCCTGCGCATGTCCATGATCTGTGCCAAGTTCATCTCTTGCGGTTTCGCCGGATACGCGCTCACACAATGAAGAAGGGCCAAATTTTTGGTCCCATGCCCGCGTAATACATCCACCGCGTGGCGTATCTCCTGCAAGGAAGCCATGCCGGTGGACATGATCACCGGCTTTCCCGTCTGCGCGACCTTTTTTAACAAAGGATCATCCACTAATTCAAATGAAGCAATTTTATACGCGGGGACATCCAATGTTTCCAAGAAGTCTACCGCCGTCTCATCAAAAGGCGTTGAAAAAAAGTGCAGGCCTATCCTTTCCGCATCTTCTTTTAAAGGCTTGTGCCATTCCCAGGGGGTTTGAGCTTGCTTGTACAACTGATACAAGGTCTTGTCCTTCCAAAGAGGATGGTCTATATGAAAATATTCATTATTGCAATCAATGGTCATGGTGTCCGGCGTATACGTCTGGAGCTTAATGGCATCAGCCCCTGCTTCTTTGGCAGACCTCACCATGGCCATTGCTTTTTCAAAAGACCCGCCATGGTTCGCGGACATCTCCGCGATCACATAACAAGGCTGCCCCGTGCCGATGGCCCTATTTTTTATTTTAAACTCCGGCATATGCCCTCAACTTTTGCACATCCACCACAAAATCATCCAACGAATCCTGGCGGTCTTTGTTTGTTTCCAGGGAGACAGGCTTGCCCTCATCGATCATTTGGACCAAGAACGGCAAGTCAAATTCTCCCGAGCCCAAATGCGCATGCGCGTCTTTGGGCGAAAAAAACCCGTCACATAAATGGTACATCGACGGCTTGAGTTTCAGGAATTCGGCCAATACCTTTTTCCAATCTTTTCCCGCTGCCACCGAATAGCAGATCGCATGCCCGAAATCCAGGCAGAACCCGCGCCCCGTACTTTCAAGCAACCCCTGCACATCTTCAGGAGAAGCCCCTAAACAAGTCTCTCCGTGAAGCCCGATCAATGGCTTATTTTCAATGACAACCTTTGCGTACATGCCCGGAAACTTTTGTGCCCAAGACTTGAATTGGGCAATCGACTCTGACAGATCTCCTTTGACGCCCGGATGAAAAATAACATAGGCAGGCGACAAAGCATCAAAAAACCTTTCAACCTGCCTGACCAATTCCATATTGGCACCCCTATCGGCAGCGACAGACGGATCAAGCCCCGCGTAACTGTGCGGCGCATGAATGATGTAAGGGATGTCCAACTGCTTCCAGCAAGCGAGGGTATCCAATGACCCCTGGACCGCGAATAATTCTATGTAATCAAAGATCTTCCTGGCAAACAGCTCTTGGGCTATCGGAGCATACTGCAAATTTGTTGACCAGATCTTCAGCCCGATCTTAGGCATCTAAAGCGTCCTTCCGTCATTGGCCAATGACTTCTGATATCCCTCATTACGCGCAGTGCCCGCGTTCATTCCATCGATTTCCGGATGGGCCTGTAAAAACTGCATGACGTCCTTCATATGAAAGAATGCATCTTTCTGGTAAAGCGCATCAAAGATGGCGGACAATTTCTGATAGTCTTGAGGGCCATCCAATGTCCATCGGCAATGCCCCCAATTCGTTTCATGGCGAATATTGATTTTCTTAAAAATATCACTTTTATAAATATAAGGTGTTACATGCTCGCGCTCGGAGGGCGCCTTGGCTTCATGCCAGGCCCTGCTTAATGCGTCAAAAGAAAAAACTTCAACATCTTCTCCGTCAGGATATGTTGCCTCTAAAGCATTCGACGTGTAATCAACACCTGATCCAAAATATTTTTCAACGACACGGTCTATGACATCCGGATCGATCATTGGACAATCCCCGGTAATGCGGACAATATGCTTAAGGCCGTAGGCCATTGCCGTCTGATAATACCGGTCCAGGACATCATTCACTGGGCCTCGAAAAACTTCAACCCCTAAACTAGCCGCAAGGTCCGCCACCGCCAAGTCTTGGGGATCCACCGTCGTTGCCACAATGACCCTGTCCACCAATCGGGCATGTTGACAACGGCGTATCACGTGTTCCAGCACAGGCCTTCCCGCTAAAGGCATCAGCACTTTACCAGGTAAGCGGGAGGCACCCATACGGGCTTGGATAATAACAGCACCTTTGTTCATCACATTAATGGTCCAAATACATTTGCTGTTTTTTCAACAAGACCACGGTACACCCATTATCTGCGTTAACATCCGGCCCCATGGTATGGGTATCATCATTATACCGCAGTTTGGCCAATTCCATATACCCTCCGGATTGAAGGAACAGCTGTTCATACGCCATTTTCCAAGTGTGCATATTCGCGTCTTTTAAATGATGGTATTTACGTTTTAAAAAACAGTCCGGACCAAAATCCCCGATGATCAAATTCCCTTGGTCTTTGACCAGCCGGTCGATCTTCCCGATACACTGGTAAAGCGCGTCACGCTCGATCCAGTGCAATACAAAATTGACAATGATCAGGTCAAAAGTCCCGGACAAAGGACAATCTTCCAAGGTGCTATGGATAAATTTTACCGATGGGAACTTCTTGCGGCCGTCTTCAACCGCTTTTTTGGACGGCTCAACAGCGGTGGTGTCTGCACCGTATTTTTGATGGATCGCCCCCAGCCTCCAGCCATTGCTGGCCCCTATTTCCAAAACGCTTTTTGGCTTGAGACCATACAAATCCATCATCAGCAACGGGAAATCCTGGGCCTGGGCTTTTCCCAGATGGTGCTTATTGCGTTCATACCAGTTATCTCCCTCTGAGTCTAACCAGACATGGTTCATGTCAATCTCCTGATTTAGGCCAAAGCATTGGATTTAAAATATTTTCCGGTACGCTCTTAAAAATATTGTCATCGAACTTAAAAACCGTTTTTGAAGAAAAACCCTTCACATTATCTAAAACCTGCCTGCTATTCTCCGCACCGAACAGGACAAAAGAACCTGGCCACTGCCGGGCCGCGTAGCCCAGCACCAGCTCTTGACGGGTCAAGTTCATGGCAGAGGCCATCTCTTCTATCTGCCGCAAAAAGGGCTGCGCATACTTCATCGATGCCGGGAGCTGATCAAGCGGCATCAGTAAAAGGCCCTGAAGAAAAATACTGCGCACAAATATCTTTTTATTGCGTTCTTGGGCCTTTTTAAAAACCCCGGCGTCTTCAAACCGCCGGTCCAAAATATTCGCCGGCACCTGGACCATATCAATGGCCTCGATATCCAATGCTGCTAAAGCTTTTTGAGGCGTATAAAATGAAACCCCTATTGACTTTATTTTACCTTGAGTGACCAGTCCCTTCAGGGCGTCCCCCAAACCTTTGTCCCAAAAAGAAAGCTGGTCTTCATGATGCAATAACAAACCTTCCAGCTGTTTTAACCCAAGCTTGCGCAAAGAACTTTCAACCGATCTTTGGACAGCTTCCGGATCACAACAATCAAGCTGAGGATGCAATTTGCTATAAACCTTGGAATCACTGCCTATCTTCAGCTTATCAAAGACCGACCCCAACACTTCTTCACTGTCCCCGTACGCCTGGGCCGTATCAAAGCGCGTAATGCCTTGATCAAAAGCTGTTTTAACTATGTCACAGGCACTGTTAAGGTCCGGTTTACCGGTCTTATTGCTGATGCCGTAAGGCATCCCAAGCCCCGCAGTGCCCAGAACTATCCTGTCCGTCATTTATGCGATCCGTTTAAATCCCGACGCGGATGGCTCGCCTTTAAGCGAGCCCCTCAAGCTGCCGTTGTCTTTGGACAGCTTGATGCGCCCGAATACATCATCCACCGCGGCTAAATAAGCGCTGACGTTTTCCCTGCTATGCGCAAACATGGAATAAAAAAGATTCGACGCTAAAAACCCTTCTGCCAGCATTTCCTGCACGAAAAAGGCTTTCATGACCAAATGATCAGGGTCATCAAAAACAAAATGGCTTAGCGGATATATCCCTGAAACCTTGACCGCCAGGCCATGGCGCTGGCCTGCTTGCTGCCAGCCTTCCTGAACCAATTTTCCGATCGCCATCAGGTGCTCGTGGGCCCTGACCGCTTGAAATTTTTTGATCATGGCCAGCGCTGCCGCCGGGCCGATGCTCTCCGTCCACATGGTACTGCTGATAAAAGTTTTTTGCGCTGACTCCATGACAGCAGAACGGCCGATAATAGCGGCAATAGGATAGCCATTGCCTAACGACTTGGAAAAGACCGCGATGTCAGGGTCAACCCCGTAAAGAAGATGCGCCCCACCGCAATTCATGCGAAAGGCCGATGATATCTCATCGAAAATGAGCACAGCACCTGCCTCATCCGCCAGTTTACGCACGCCCTGCAAAAATCCCGCGACAGGCTGGGCATTGCGTACCGGCTCCATGACAATGGCCGCGATCTTGGTTTTATTTGCTGCTGCTATTTTTTGCAAACCAGCAAGGTCATTATAACTAAAAACCAGGGTCGTCCCTTTAAGTGCCTGCGGCACACCCGCCGGGCTTAAGCCGGGGATAAGATGCTCACCCAAAGCATTCTCAGTGCCGACATTCGCGGCTAAATACCAGTCATGCCAGCCGTGATAGCCGCAGACCACCACGAGATCGCGATCGGTATGCGCCCGCGCGATGCGCACCGCGATGGCCATGGACTCACCTCCGCCGCGCGCAAAACGCGCCATCTGTCCCCAAGGATGCAAACGGCATAATTCTTCTGCCAACTCCACCTCAAAGGGAGAGTTCAATGAACAGCTCGAGCCATTGCGAACAGCCTGCATCACCGCCGCATCCACATCAGCATCAGCGTAGCCAAGCACATTGGCCCCGATACCGCCGATACTCATATCAATATAAACATTGCCGTCCAAATCCCAAACTTTTACACCTTGGGCTTTGCTGTAATACGACGGCCATACCCCCAACGAGAACATGTCCGGACGCTTGGACAAAAGCTGTGCCATGCCCGGAATGAATTGCCTGGCTTTTTTTTGCATCAGCTGTGATTTACTATTTTCCATTAAATATCCTTGGGTCACCCTAAAACAGCGGCGATCACTTTCTCAACATCCTTATCTTTCATCGCCGGAAAAAGAGGCAGGGAAAGGCACTGCTCATAATATTTTTCCGCCTGGGGAAATGCTCTTCCCGCGACCTTAAAATTCCGGGAATAAAAAGGCTGGCGGTAAACCGGTATATAATGCACCTGTGACCCGACGCCTAAGGCAGCCAAGCTTTCCATGAACACCCGACGGGACATCCGCAATTTCTTAAAGTCTATCCGGACAACATACAAATGATGCGCGCATGAAGGACCATCACCTGCCAGGGGCCGCAGCCAGGAAAGCCCCTTAAAAGCTTTATTGTACCTGGCAACGATCGCCCTGCGGCGAAGAAGAAAGCGGCCTATTTTTTTTAATTGGCTAAGCCCCAAGGCCGCCTGGATGTCCGTCAAACGGTAATTAAACCCAAGTTCCTGCATTTCGTAATACCATGGGCCCGGAACATTTTTCATTAACGCAGGACCGCGTACAATACCATGTGAACGCAGTGAACACAACCGGTCGTAAAGCCCCTTATCATTGGTCATCACCGCTCCACCCTCACCGGTGGTGATCATCTTGACAGGATGGAAAGAAAAGGTGGTCATGTCAGCATAAGCGCAATTGCCGACACGCCCGCCGTCAGGATAACGGCTGCCGATGGCGTGCGCGGCATCTTCGATGACAAAGGACTTTTTGCTTGCGGCGATGGCAGCTATTTCTTTCATGGCCGCCGAACGTCCCGCAAAATGCACAGGAATGATGACCCGTGTGTCCTTGCCGACCGCGCGGGCCAACGCTGCTAAAGACATATTGGCCGTGACTGGATCAATGTCCGCGAAAACAGGTTTGATCCCGTTATAAACCAAGGCATTGGCCGATGCCACAAAGGTGATGGGCGATGTGATGCCGCTGCTGCCTTTTTTAAGTCCCAACGCCGCCACCGCCAGATGGAGTGCTGCCGTGCCGTTGGCCACTGCCACGGCGTATTTAGCACCCGTATATGTGCATAAGGCGCGCTCAAATTCTGCAACTAAAGGTCCCTGCGTTAAAAAAGGGCTTCTTAATGCCCGCGTCACCGCCGCTACGTCGCTGTCATCAATGCTCTGCCTGCCATAGGGCAATGTCCCTGACTTTTTAACCATACTTAATGTCCTGCGCACCCGGAGCTTTGATCATGGCACGCAATTGTTCTATGGTCAGCTGCTCCTTGTTAAGATCACTGCGGTACACAAAACCATCCGGCAGTCCCGGCACATCTTTATATTTATTCCCCGCGAAATTCCCGACACTGGCGAATTGGGGAAGGACGATATAATGCTTGGGGAATTCGACTGACTTGCGCGCCTCATCTTCAGAGACCAGGGTCTCGTGGATCTTTTCACCCGGCCGGATCCCGACATGCTTAAAAGTGCAGTTCGGCTCTATGGCGCGGGCCAGGTCAGTCACGCGCATGGAAGGGATCTTGGGGATAAAGATCTCCCCGCCCACCCCATCAGCCAATGCCTTAAGCACCAGCTCAACGCCCTGGTCCAGGGTTATCCAGAAACGCGTCATGCGTTCATCGGTGATGGGAAATTCCTTGAGGCCCTTGTGCTTTAATTCCATGAAAAAAGGCACAACGCTTCCCCGGGAACCGACCACGTTGCCGTAACGCACGGCGGAAAATTTTGTCCGCCCACCGCCGTAAGCATTGGCCGCGATAAAAAGTTTTTCAGCCACCAGCTTAGTGGCGCCATAAAGATTGGCCGGACTGACTGCCTTGTCCGTTGACAACGCGATCAATTTCTTGATCCCCACGTCAATGGCCGCGTCAACGACATTGTTCGCTCCGTCAACATTCGTACGGACCGCTTCCGTCGGGTTATATTCCAGCGCGGGAACCTGTTTGAGGGCCGCGGCGTGCACCACATAATCAACACCTTCAAAAGCCCGATGCAGGCGGCCCTTGTCACGGACATCACCGATAAAATAACGTATCGCCGGGTATTCTTTTTCAGAGAAGAGCTTGGACATTTCATGCTGTTTGTATTCGTCACGGCTGAAAATGATCAGCCGCTGGGGCTTATAGGATTTGAACACCATTTCCGTGAACTTATGCCCGAAAGAACCTGTGCCGCCGGTGACCAGGATAGATTTCCCGTTAAGCATTGCTCCCCCCCTTAAAAAATTCGTCCGCGTTTTTGGATTTGTCGTCAATATGGATATCGTACATCGGCTTGCCGAAATGCAATTCATGGTAAAGGGCCCCCCATTGTTGCAATTGCTTTTGGGTGGTCTCTTTCCAGTCGATGCCGGTCGTGGATCCCCGGGCCGTAAAAAATAAGATCGTATGGCCTTGTTGGTACAATGCATTGACCTCTTTTATACGTTTTAAAAACGGCTGGGCCAAATGGTACTCACCTTCCGTGTTCGTACAGATCGTCCCATCAATGTCAAAACAATATCTCACCAAACACTCCTGCCGCCATCCATGATCAAATTCTGGCCGGTCATGTATTTTGAAGCATCAGAACATAAAAAGATCATGGCCTTCCTGTATTCGGAAATCTCGGCCATGCGCCCCATCGGGACCAGGTCAGTCAAACGCTTGACAAAGGCCTGCGGCTGGCCCGTATAAATCCCCCCCGGAGACAAAGCATTGACCCTGACATTCCGATGGGCCCAATACGTTGCCAGATAACGTGTCAATCCCAACAAGCCGGTCTTGATCACGGAGTAAGTGACTGGCTTGACCGGCTGATCGCTCTCTTTCAAACCAGCTTGTGCGTAGATCCTTTGATCAGGCGCAATGACGGAAAGGTCTGAGGCTATATTCACGATAACGCCTGATCTTTGTTGGGCCATTTGAGCGCCAAAAATTTTGCAGCATAAAAAAGAACCCCTTAATCCCACAGCACAATCTGCTTCCCACTGTTCAAGCGGAAAATGTTCAAATCTTGAAAAATGACTGTTGACGCCCTTCTTGACCTTGGGATCATTGGCCGCGTTATTAATAAGGACATCGATCCTTCCAAAATGCCGCAGGATCATTTGGTGCGCCTTGCGAATATTTTCTTCATTGGTGATGTCCACCTGTACGGCCAAACAACGGCCCTGGTATTTTTTCTTTAAACGTTTTTCCTGGGACTTTAAAGCCTTGTCATTGATGTCCAAAAGACCTACCCTCGCCCCGGCTTCAAGCAAGGCCTCGGCAAAGCCTGAACCCAGCAATCCCGCTGCACCAGTCACCAGACAGACCTTGTTCTTTAGGACGGCCATGCCTCAACCCTTTCCGATCACTTTTTTATGTTCCCCGCCGATATGGGCCCGCAGTTTCTGGCTGATGGACACTTCTTTTTCATGAAAACCAAGGACACCGTTACCCATGGCTTTTTCGATCTTACGGACCGCTCCCACCAGCATCCGTAAGCCGGAGGGTTCCAAAGAAGCGGCCTGGTCAGAACCATACATGGCCCGGGAGAGTGTGATGTGCCTCTCCAATGAAGTGATCCCGAGTGCTGCCGCGGCATAGGAAACAGCAATGCCCACTTCATGCCCGCTGTAACCGACATCGCATTTATACCTGTCCTTTAACGTTTTGATACAATTCAAATTCGCGTCCTCATCTTCCATGGGGTACACGGAAACACAATGCATCAGTTCATACGGGCATTTGGCTTCCTTGAAAATGGCAACCGCCTCGTCGATATGTTCAGGTTCAGTCATGCCCGTGGAAATAAACGTGTGCCGGCCTTCGGAAGCGATCTCCTTAAGCAAGGCCTTGTCAACGATCATGGCTGAAGCCACCTTGTTATATTTCAGTTTAAATTGACGCAAGAACTTCTGGCTGGGAATGTCCCAGGCGGAGGCCAGCCATTCTATCCCGATCTGGCGGCAATACCGGTCTATTTCCTCATATTCCTTTTGGCCGAATTCCAGCCCTTCTTTTTGCTGCCGCTGGGTCGTGCCCCAAGGGCTTTCGCGGGGAGAATCAAGGAGTTCCTTGGAATAAACCACGTCAATGGTCCTCTTCTGGAACTTGACCGCGTCACAGCCGGCTTCTTTGGCCACGTCGATCAATTGCTTGGCGATATCCATCTGGCCGTTGTGATTGATCCCGATCTCCGCGATAAAAAAAATTGCCATTTGATCCCTCCTATTTGAGTTGCGATTTTAAATAATACCAAAATTGTCTTCTTTCAGTCCAAAGAAGCACCGGTACTTGACGCCAAAAACAAAAACTGGTCCCCGCATCCTTCAATAATTTCAGGGCAGCCTTGAAACGGAAAAAATATAAACTGACCACAAACCAATAGCTCACCGCCCCATAGATATTTTCCAATATCCTTCGCACCACATATCGGGCGGTGTCTTTTCCAAAAACCTGCCAGCGTTCTTCGATCTGCCAATCTTTGATCAATTCAACAGTTTCCCGCAACCCCTGCCAACCTGTCAGCGCTGTAAATTTGTTTGTTTGGTCCTTATGACGTCTCCAATAAAGAATAGCTGCTTCATCAAAACCAGTCGTACCAAAAGGGACTATCCCATACAAATGGCTGGATTCCATAGCCTCCTGATATCCCCCTGCCTTAACTAAATCCTCTCTCTTAAAAGCAAAAACAGTCCCTGGCGCGCTGAACATGACTTCGTTCCCATATTCACCTTTACAGAGCGTATTGAGCGCCAATAAATGTCCCGGCATATAACGAGGGCGATAATTAACAGTCCGGGAGCCTTTATCAAGCATCTGTCCTTGCGCATCTATGTGTTTTATTATACCCGCGGCACT
>JABDCU010000005.1:33847-81348 GCA_013287965.1 Candidatus Omnitrophota bacterium
CCCGGCATATAACGAGGGCGATAATTAACAGTCCGGGAGCCTTTATCAAGCATCTGTCCTTGCGCATCTATGTGTTTTATTATACCCGCGGCACTGGTACAATCCGGATTATCTCCAAAAAGCTTCACCATCTTTTCTACATAATCATTGGCCATCAGGTCATCATCAGATTGATAAAATACATAATCCCCGGTTGCCACTTTCAACGCGGCATTAAGACAAACCCTGTTGAGAACCTGGGTACCATTGGCCCAAAATTGGTTCTCTTTAAAATGGACAATTTTAACACGATTGTCCGCAGTTTGCACGTTTATCAAATAATCCGTGATCTCCGGTGTTGCCCCGTTATTAACAACAATGATCTCTAAATCTTTATACGTTTGCCCCTGCATTGCCCCTAAAGACTGCCGGGTATAATCAAGACGCTTATAGGCAATGGTTATGATGGTAAACAACAAAAATCCCCTATTTTAGTACCCTGTTTTTAACAAGCTGAAGTTTCGGTCTCAAATACCACCACAATTGTCTTCTTTCAGTCCAAAGGAGCATTGGCAATTTACGCCAAAAATAAAAACTACTTCTCGCATCCTTCAATATCTTCAAGCAAGCCTTGAAACGAAAAAAATATAAATTAACCACGAACCAACTGGCTGCGGTCCCATAGATAGTTTCCCAAAGTCTTCGCATAACATATCGGGCGATGCCGTTCCCAAAAACCTGCCAGCGTTCTTCGATCTGCCAATCCTTGATCAACTCAACAGTTTCCCGCAACCCTATCCAACCTGTCAGCGTTGTAAATTTATTTGTTTGGTCCTTATGGCGCCTCCAATAAAGGATAGCCGCTTCATCAAAACCAGTAGTACCAAAAGGGACTACCCCATACAATTGGCTGAATTCCATGGACTCATGATATCCCCCTGCCTTGACTAAATCCTCTCTCTTAAAAGTAAAAACAGTCCCTGGCGCGCTGAACATGACTTCATTCCCATATTCACCTTTACAGAGCGTATTGAGCACCAATAGATGGCCCGGCATATAACGAGGGCGATAATTAACAGTCCGGGAGCCTTTATCAAGCATCTGTCCTTGCGCATCTATGTGTTTTATTATACCCGCGGCACTGGTACAATCCGGATTATCTCCAAAAAGCTTCACCATCTTTTCTACATAATCATTGGCCATCAGGTCATCATCAGATTGATAAAATATATACTCCCCGGTTGCTTCTTTTAACGCGGCATTACAACAAACCCTAAGCATGATCTGATCACCATTATCCCAGAATTGATTCTCTTTAAAATGGACGATTTTGACGCGATTATCCGAAGCTTTTACATTGATCAAATAATCTATGATTTCCGATGTTGCTCCGTTGTTAACGACAATGATCTCCAGATCCTTATATGTTTGGCTCCTCATTGCTTCTAAAGACTGCCGGGTATAATCAAGACGATTATAGGCAAGGGTTATGATGGTAAACAACGGTGGATTATTCAATTAACACCTGCTATCACAATCACTCACATAAATGATCTTGCTTCCCTGTGGTTCAAAACTAAAAGGGGTCTCTTTCAAGTCAGCGAGCGCTTTACGCACGCTGTTTTGTTTTTCTTCTTCGCAATAAAAAAGTAAAAAACCCCCGCCCCCGGCCCCTAAGAGTTTTCCGCCCACCGCTCCGGCCTTCAATGCCTTTTCGTAATAACCATCGATCTCAACACTTGTGATCCCGCTAGCCAACTTTTTCTTAAGCCCCCATCCTTGATGCAGGGTCTCCCCAAACCCGTGGAGATCATCAGCCTGGAGTTTTTTTAAGAGCTGGCGTGAAAGGTCCACCATTTCGTCAAGATATCCCATGTTCTTGGGCGTATTTTGCCCCTGCTCTTTAAGGATTGAGGATGATATTCGCGTGGTGCCCGTATAAAACAAAAGGAGTTTCTTGTTCAGGTCTTTCTTTGTTTTCGACGGAAAAATAACAGGGTCCACAAACACACTCTCATCCGCGTTAAACTGGATATGCTGCAAGCCGCCGTACGCCGCGATGTACTGGTCCTGTTTCCCGATGGGGTTTTTCAGAATATTCAATTCGATCTCACAAGCTTCGCGCGCCAAACGGTCTGCTGATACGTGCCGTCCCTGATAGGCATAGAGCGCGTTAAGGACACCCACTGCCAGACTGCTTGATGATCCAAGCCCGATCCCCGCAGACCCCAAGGGGATGTCTCCCATATAAACTATTTCAATCCCTTTGGTAATGCCCACTAGCTTCAGGGCTTCACGGATAATGTTATGCTCAAGCTCTTCAATGGACTTGACCATTTCCGTTTTAGAATAACTTACGCGTATCAGATCATCAAATTTCTGGTTAACGGTGATATAAATGTATTTATCGATCGCCGTGGACACAACAGCCCCCTGGCGGTGCCTGTAATAGTCCGGGATGTCTGATCCTCCCCCTGAAAAACTCATGCGAAGTGGTGTCCTTGAAATGATCATGCTTTTCCTTAACTATTTATGGAACTTTTGACATCAATTTACATGTATTTTTGGTGTTGCAAACATCATTTTACATGTATTTCCGTTGTCTTAACATACCGACGCAAACCTTCCTCAATATCAATTTTAGGGGACCAGCCAAGGGCATGGGTGGTCTTGGACATATCCGCCCAAAAATCTGCCGTCGGCTGGACTTGCGCCTCACGCAATCGCTTGGAGCAAAAAAGTTCGCGGCCCATGGCTCTCTCCAGATGTTCACAGACCTTCCACACCGGCACAGATCGGCCTGACCCAAGATTATAGATCCCCGTCGGCACATCCTTATGCACCATCAGCATAAGGGCTTCGGCAATATCATCCACATGGATAAAATCATTCGCATTGTGCGGTGTCTTGACCAACGGATGCTCATTTTTCTTTAAGGCATCTGCCATCATGGGTATAAGTGACCCTGCGCGCTGCCCAGGCCCATAGACATAGAATAAACGAAACCAGATGAACGAAACATTATACTTTGATGCCAGCAATCTGCCAAGATTATAAAGAGCGTGTTTGGCCCAAACAAAATATGAATCCAATGTAATAGCTTCATTTTCATGGCAAGGGCCAAAGGTTTTGCCATATTCAAGGCAGCTTCCCGCCATCACGATCTTCCTGCACCCGCACTCTTCCACCAGGCAGCGCAAAAGCGCCGAACCATGCTGCAAATTCTTTAGGGACATATTATAACCAAAATCAGGGATCCCTTCCCAGGCCAAATGCACGCAAACATCCGGTCGGATGACCTTTAACCTGTCAAGCAAACCGGCAGGCTCATTAAGGTCTGCTTCAATCACGGAAACATGGGCCGGTAATCCTGTCAGCGGCTTACGGCAAACCACAAAAACTTCATCGGCTGCACTGGTTTGAAGTAATAACCTTTGCCCGATAAATCCTGTTGCTCCGGTAATAAGGATTTTCACAAAGCACCTTCAATTGATTAGACTTTACGATGATAACCTACAGTAATCAAACATCTTAAGATCATTATTAATCAACTCAAGTACACATTCGTTTAAGAACTTATTGGATATAATAGGATGGATTGTTCAATAATTGAACATTGTAATATTATCCTTAAAAATGTCAAGAATTTACATGGAGCAGGAGGGATTATTCATGGGCAGCCCCGGCATTTGATTCCAATTGGACAATGTCCTTGCATCCGACGATGACCGAAGAAACCGCTGGATTTTTCAGGCACCAGGCCAATGCCCATTGGGCCATGTTCCGGCCGGACAGCAACTCCTCGTGACGGATTTTTTCGACCTGCTCCAATAGCCGGTTGTTGAATTCGGCACCGTAAGCTGAGCGGGTGTCATTTTCGGGAAAAACTGCGCCCGGTCGGTAGTTCCCGCCTAAAAACCCCTTAGCCAGCGGAACCCGTGCCAAAACCCCCCATTGATGTGCCTGGCAAAAAGGAAAAACCTGTTCCTCCGCCTTTCTTTGAAGGCGGTTATAAACGGCTTGAACTACGCTAATGTTTGCTTTTGGCGCAGCGAAAAGCTGCTGAAGATCGTCCTTTAACATCAAATCAGCTGACAAGGACAACCCGAGAAACCTGATCTTCCCGGCGTGAACTTGGTCCTGCAACATGGCCCAAAGCTCTTCGTTCTGAAAAACTTCATTGCCACCGGAATGAAATTGGTAAAGGTCAATATGGTCCGTTTGCAACGCCCGCAGCGAACCCTCCAACTGCCGCCGGACCTGGTCTGCTGACCAGGCATCGGTTTTTTGCGTGGCCCCCTTATAGGCATGGCCAAATTTGGTGGCCACGATCCAATCCTCCCTGCAGTGTTTGATGCTTTTTCCGATCAGTGATTCCACGGCGTGGTCGCCGTAACACTCGGCTGTGTCAACGAAATTGATACCCAACTCATGGGCGCGTTTAAGCATAAGCTTCACTTCAGCTTCCGAAAAATCTTTGGCCCATTCTCCCGAAAATTGATACGTGCCCAAACCAATAACAGACACGTCAAGACCGGTTTTGCCCAAAGCTCGATATTTCATGGATGCTTGATTTTTTTGATTTGATTTACTAAAGGCCAGAAGAAGCTATACGATTTCACGCATCTGAAGACTATTGAAGTACTTCCTTCTCTTGTCCGGCATAATACTTACCGGAAATCCGGCTTTGACCATATTTTCGACCTTCGATATTCGTCCATACTAAAGATTCTTCAACTTCATATAATTGATCACAGTTCTTGCACACATCGATCTCATCAAATGCTTCCCGCAAATGCACATCACGAAAATGTTCAAACTTTTCCCCATTGAGTATATCCAATAAAGATTCATCTTGGGTATGCCCCAAGACTGCCTTTGAATCCTGCCCCAAAACATACGGGCATGGCACGACAGCGCCTATCTTGCCGTCCAATCCTCCGGCACGAATTTCCATAATAGTCCCAAAAGGACGTCCACAAGTCCTGCGCTTGCGTCCCGGGAAATGTTTGTCTCTTTGGACTTTTTCAAAATCATATTGTCCGCCCCAATTATGCGCCAGCCAAATTTCAGCTTGGACCCCTAAATAATTGATCCAGTTCTTTAAGTACATTTCTTTTTGATATTCAACATCATCAAATCCTTGAATGATATGATTCGTCTGCAATATGCTTGGATATTTTCTTTCTTTTAAAATAGCTAAATTAGCTTCCATATTAGAACGGACTTTTTCAAACGCATCCACCGACATCCACTGTTTATAACTTTCCCTGTCCCATCCCTGGCAAGACACTTTAAAAACGCCTAATCCTGCCTGGCATAAACGCTCAAAACGGTCGGGGGTCAACAGCACCCCGTTTGTATAGATCAAACTTTGAACATTGTGCTTTGTCAAATAAGCAATGGCTTGTTCCAGTTCTTTGTACAAAAGAGGCTCCCCGCTTCCGGCAACATTGGCAAATTTCAATCCTAAAGGAAGGGCTTGGTCGACGATCTTATAAAATTCTTCCAGGGGCATCTTTTTCTTGAATTCATCTTCCCGTCCCAAAGACTGGGGGCACATTTTACATTTTAAATTACAGCTTCCAATGGGCTCCCAATTAATTTGCGTGATTTCTTTTCTATAAATTTTAGACGGCATCATATTTTAAAACCATTTAAATATACGTTGAAACACAAACCTATTTTTATTTCGTCTGCGCCCGTAAAGCATTTAAAGACTTTGTGATCGCCGCCTGCTGTGCTGATAGTTTAGAGTCATTGGCTATCTGATTGGCAATCACTACTTGTAATGCCTGTTGGTCAAGGGCCTGTTGCTGCTTTGTTAGGGCTGTCTGGGCATCAATAGCGGCCTGTGCCGTTGCTTCTGCTTTTAACGTGGCTGCTGATGGGGTCGTATAAATTACTTTTGAATTTTTAGCATCCGGGCAAGTCACATCCCCTGCCGCATTTGTCGTACAATTTGATTGGGCGAATGCTCCCGTACTCAAAACCAACAAACACACAGAAACAAATCCGATAATATATTTTTTCATAAATTTTCCTAATTCAGTTGGTATAAAGCCGCTGTTCCTGTCACTGTTCCCGCTGACGTTGAAAAAGTTATACTCGACAAGGAAGAAGCTCCCGTATATGTGCCCATAACATAATAAATTTCTTGGCCTCCATCATTGTATTGGGTGTTATAATTGACTAAAACAGTATCATTGTTTCCTGGCACAGTTTGGAATAGAATTTCTGCTTGCCCAAAAGTGCTTGAATTGGAAGAATTGGAAAACCAGAAAGAAGTTGTTGGGCCTGAAGCTTCACCGGCAGAAGCCCCACCTGAATTATAAAAAACTTTTGATTGATAATTTGTTCCTGAATCGCTGTTAAATATAAATGTACCGACAGCAGTTGACGTATTTTGTTCCCAAGTAAAAACTAATTTGTATCTATTCCCGGGGCTTAATCCACTGATCGTAAATGAAGAAGCCGCTGACGGAGTAGCCGTTGCGACAAGGGACAATGAATTTACATACCCAAGGGCACGGACTGTTCCTTGGACGTCCAGCGCCTGGCCTGGATTCACAGAGCCGATGCCTACATTGCCCGCTACTTCTACTGTGCTAAATGGCGCGACAGTGCTGATACCAACATACCCTGCAAAATGATTGACATCTGCATTGGCTTGGTGGGAAATAATTAAGGAGAATAATAAAAAAGCAATTAAACGGATGTGGAAGTCTTTGATGAATATAAATTTCATATATTCCTCTCTCTAAGATACTAAATATTCTAAGCACTGTCATAAAGAATGTCAAGAATTTACCCGGGCTTACCTGGATACAATTAGTAATTTACCTAAAGTAAAAATCTTGACGCAGACAGGCGATAAATGTTCTTTTTATCCTGGCTGGCCACCCCTTCTTGATAACACACTTGGACAACAGGGATCCCTCCTAACGCTTGCGCTGATAGTTTGGGGTCAGATCAGTGAAACCTGTAAAGGCTTCTGAGCAAGTTTACTGACATTCATAATGGAAAAACCAAGTATGTGCCCCTTATCATCAACTTTTTCCATCACAGCATCATTCTTTGTTTGACGAAAAAAACCTGTTTTTTTCTCAAAAGAAACTTCCAAATAATCCCCCGCTTTGTCAAACCAAAGGTTAATTATTTTCTTAGCCATATGATTTCCCCTTTTTTAATCGAATCTGTTAAATAAGCTGTAAGGACAAACGCCTCGTGTTCCACTGTTTTGACTACAACGCACAAATGTTTATTGCCTACTTTTGTTCCAATATAAAATCTATAATACAAATGAGCATCTTTATCGCTCAATGACTGGATAACTTGCTGAGGGTTAAGCAGAGTTTCCTGAATATACTTTACCATCCCCCTCATTTCAGGATGTTCGAGAATATGTTTTCGACGTTCCTCCGTTAAACGTACACTTTGACCGCAATAATCACGAAAGGTCTTCATCTATTAAAAGTTTATCATATTTTCGCAATTACGATAGCGTTTTCAATACTTACCATATACAAACTCATTGAAACTTGTATTTGCAATTAGTAATTTATAAAGTGACTTTTTTAAATAGCCCTTTAAAAAAGTCATGCTTTGACCGGAGCTTCAAACAGCGACCGCCCCTTCGCTGGCTAAAAAATCCTTTAATAAAGGTGCTGTTTTATCTTTATCAGATATGGTCGGCTTAGCCTTGAGCGGCCAGGTGATCCCTAAGGCAGGGTCATCCCATCGGATGGTCCGGGCAGCTTCAGGAACATAGATCGTGTCCATCTTGTATAAAAGAGAACAGCCATCGGTCAAAGTACACGTTCCCGTTGCCACCCCTTTGGGCACATACATCAGCCCAAAATCATCAAAGGCAAGTTCCCTACTGTCCCAACGGCCAAAGGTCGGCGACCCTTGGCGGATATCCAGGATCGCCATGAATACCTTTCCCTGGACCACGCGGATCAATTTTGTCTCAGCATAAGGCTGTTGTTGAAAATGAAAACCCCGCACGGTATCCTTATGGGCGGCAAAAGAATGACTTTCCTGTATCCATTCGGTCACAAGGCCGTGCTTGGCAAGAATATCACGGTCATAGGTGCGGACAAAAAATCCGCGATGGTCCCGGAATGGTGCCAGCTTTATCCAAAACGCCCCGGCAATTTTAAGAGGAATTATTTCCATAGCTGTTTCTCCTTCAACGCGAGGCTTTCAATCACGCGCGGGTCGCCGGGAAAGGGCATGATGAACTCTCCCCCAAAGCCGCGCTTGGCGCATTCATCCATGATCTCCCGCCCGAAATTCCACGCCAGCACAAAAATCACGTCCGGCTTTAAGGCCATCCCTTGCTCAAAGGAAACAATGGGCACGTCCCCCGCCGGTGTCATCAGCCCCTGCTTAAGAGGATTATTATCAATGATAGCCTTAAGATAATTTTTACCGATACCGCAAAAATTAATAAAGGTTGAACTGCGCGCTGAGGCCCCAAAACCAACGATCACCTTGCCCTTCAGCCTATTTAACAAGCCTAAAGTTTTTTCACGATGGGCTTTTGCCTCTTGGGCGAACTTTTCCCAGGCAAACCGTCCGTTAACACCGGATCTTTTCTCCTCATCGAGAACATCAAGATAAGCAGGCTCGGGGGCGCGTTTTGTTTTTGAAAAATAGAACACCAATGAACCGCCGCTGATAGGGCTTTTATCAACATCATAGGGATACAGGCCATGGTTTTTCAATAACCATTCCATCGAATGGGCTGTAAAAAAACATAAATGCTCATGATAGATCGAATCATAGTGCAGCTCCTGCGCAATGACACTGCCGCTATGAAACTCAATGACTCCAACTCCCTCGTCGGAAAGCGCCTCGGCAATGCCCTCGATCACGCCATGCAGATCACTAACATGCGGGATAACGTTGCGCGCGATGACAACCTTGGGAGCTCCATATTGCCCGACCAAACGCTGGGCTGTTGCCGTGTTCCAATAAGCACAATCCGTGCGCACACCGTCTTGGAGGGCCATCTGCGCTATATTTTGAGCAGGCTCAATACCTACCACCGGCATGCCTTTAGCCATAAACTGTTTGAGCACTGTGCCGTCATTCGAGGCGATCTCGAATACCAGGTCATCTTTTTTAAGACCTGCCTTGTTGATCACCCTGCCAGCAAAAATCTTGGCATAATCCCGGGTGGCTTGCGCAGTGCCCGTGACCCAGACATATTGGTCAAAAAGGACTTCCTTGTTGACTGTTTCTTTGAGTTGAAAAAGGGCGCACTTGGTACAAAACGCCGTCGATAAAGAAACTTTTTTGATGGACTCGTGCCCAGGGCGCACCAGGGCATTGGCCAATGGCTGATCGCCCAGGTCCAAAATATCAACCAGGCCGCCTTGGCCGCAGGCACGGCAAGAGGGGATCGTTTCAAACAACACAGAGATCTCCATTGATCTTATTGGTCTCTTGAAGGAGTTTAATTTTTTTAAGACGCACGCACATCTCCCCCCGAAAATGGTCTTCTGTGAATTTATTCTTTTTAAAGAACCCGACCAATTCTTTTCCGCCGCGGTCAAGGTCCCATTCCGGCTTGAAATGGTCTTTAAGCACGGTCAGGATCTTTTTGAAACTGACACGATACGTGCGGGAATCATTGCCATGCTCGCCGGTAAAAACCAGTGAACTTCCCGGCACGGCACGCTGGGCCGCTTCAGCCAGCTCGCGCACCGTGAAATTCCCGTCGGGCAGGCCCACATTGAACGCCTGTCCGGAAACAAGTGCCAAAGGCGCTTCCAGGCCGGCGATAAACGCGTTAGACACATCCCGTATATGCACCACCGGGCGCCAAGGGGTCCCGTCGCTTTTGATCTCGATCTTTCCCGTCGTAAAGGCGCAAGCAACCAAATTATTATAGACAATATCACAGCGCAAACGCGGGCTGGCCCCAAAGACCGTTGAAGGCCTGAAAGAAATCACATGAAAATCTTTATCAGCGATTTTAGCCAACGCGCACTCCGCTTCCCATTTCGTGCGCGCGTAAGCCGTCAAAGGATGTTTCTCGCTTTTATCCTCCTCAAGCTCCTCATCTAATGTTGAAATGCCGTACATGCTCTGGGAAGAAGAATAGATGAATCGCTTGACCCCTGCCTTCTTGGCCGCTTGCGCCGCACGTACCGTCCCGCCAAAATTGATCTCTTCCGTCAGTCCGGGCGCCAATTCGCCAAGCGGGTCATTCGAAAGGGCAGCCAGATGGATGACCGCGTCAATGCCTCTCATATCTTCTGCATCAATATCACGGATATCCTTGGTGATCTGTTTGATCTTGGGGCCATAGGGATGCAGTAAACAATCCGCGTAATAACCGATGTCAAAGCCAACGACTTCATATTTTTTTTCCAACAGCATGTCCACCAGGACGCTGCCGATATAACCCTGATTGCCTGTCACAAGGACTTTCATAAACTCCCCCTAATTCCCTGAAGTTTCGGTCTCAAATACCACCAAAACTGCTTTTTTTCAATCCAAAGGAGCGCCGGTAATTTACGCCAGAAATAAAAACTTCTTCCCGCATCCTTCAACATCCTTAAAGCAGCTTTGAAACGAAAATGATATACACTCACCACAAACCAATAACCGGCCCAAGCATAGGCATTTTCCAACATCCTTCGCACCACATATCGGGCAATGTCTTTACCGAAAACCTGCCAGCGTCCTTCGATCTGCCAATCCTTGATCAACGAAACACTTTCCACGGTGCCTACATGGCCTACTGCCAATATCTTTAAGTTTGCCTGGTCTTTATGGCGCCTCCAATAAAGAAAAGCTGTTTCATCAAAACCGGTGATGCCAAAAGGGACTATCCCATACAAATGGCTAAGTTCCACCGCCATATGATACCCCCCGGCTTTGACTAAATCCTCTCTCTTAAAAGTAAAAATTGTCCCCGGCGCGTTAAACAACACGTCGTTGCCATATTCGCCTTCGCATAGCTTATTGAGCGCCAACAGATGCCCCGGCATATAGCGGGGGCGATAATCAGTGGCCCGCGGGCCTTCATCCAGCAGGCGTCCTGTCCCATCCATGCATTTGACGAACCCCGCGGCACTGGTGCAATCCGGATCATCTTTAAAAAGTTTCACCATCTTTTCCACATAGTCATTGGCGATCAGGTCATCATCGGATTGATAAAATACATAATTCCCCGTCGCTATTTCTAACGCGGCATTAAAACAAACCCTGGCAACCGCCAGGGGATCATCATCCGAGTATTGGTTCTCTTTAAAATGGACGATCTTGATGCGATCATCAGAAACTTTTGTATCGATCAAATAATCAATGATCTCCTGTGTCGCTCCGCTATTAACGACAATGATCTCCAAATTCTTGTACGTTTGGCCCATGATCTCTTTTAAAGCCTGTCTTAAAAAATCAAAGCGGCTATGGGTAACGGTGATGATAGTAAACAAGGGAGTATCATTCAACGCCATCAACGGGGCCCTTTTTTCCGGGGTTTTTCCGAGGCGATCTGGTCAACCACCGCTAAAAGCCATGCCTGATGGACTGTTTCAACAATGTTGTATTGGCTGCTGTCAGCCCAAAGATTGATGTCCCCCAATTTCTTCAAAGGATTGTCCTTGCGAAAACCCGATAAGGTGATGAGCGCGAGCCCCAAGGCTTTTGCCTTCAGGGCAGCGTTGAGCATGTTGGCCGATTGGCCGCTGCTGCTGATCAGGATGACCACGTCCTTGCCATCAGCATAAAAATCAAGGGCCTTCTCGATCCAGTGCTCATAACCATAATCATTGGCAAGACAGGTGATCAGATCAGCTTCATTAAAATTAACGGCCCTGACGCCCGCGGCCTTGGTCAGGTCAACAGCCACGTGGCTGGCGATGGCCGCACTCGCCCCATTGCCCGCGATGATGATCTTGCCGCCCCGCGCTGATGCCGCCTTGATCAGGTCTTTTGCTTTTTGTAATCCCTTTAAATCAACCAAAAGAAGATGTTCAGCTACTGCTTTCAATTGCTTGCCTAGATCCATAAATGGCCTTTCTGCTTAACCACCTGCTCAAAATGCTGTAAACTCTCCAAGGTAGTAATATAATGATACTGTTCGTCGGTGATAAACGCGCCTAATCGTCCCTGCCCCGCGATCCTTGCTACAATGACTTCCTCAAAAGAGATGTTACCGCCCTCACGGGGATCAATGATATTTTTGTCAACCAGGAAAAAACCTATATCCACGCCATTAAGCCCCTGCAAGCGGCGGCTTTTATCATAGGACTTCACCCTGCCATCGGGGCCGACCATCACATTGTTTTCAAAACCATACTCACCGGTCCCGCTTTTATTGCTAAATACCGTCGTGGTCAAAGGGACTTGTAAATGTTCATAATTCTTCTTCATCTCGGCCAGCGGCACCGGCCAATAATTGTCCCCGTACAAAAGCAGGAATTTCCCTTCCAATTTCTCATACGCATTGATCAAACGGCGCCCGGTCTGGTCTTCCTCTTTCCCGACCGAATAACTGATCTCAAGACCCGGGACTTCCTTATTTTTGTAGTGATCGACTACACTTTGGGCCTTATATCCCAGCAAAAAAACAACGCGCCGGATACCGGCATCGCAGAGCATCCTTAAAAGATAATCAACGAACGGACGGCCATTGACCGGTGCCATTGGTTTGGGCAGTTCATCCGTCAATGGCCTCAACCGCTCACCACGCCCGCCGGCAAATATGACGGCCTGCTCAAAACTCATCGAAGGTCCTGTTTTAGCAGCGACTTTAAAAACAACTTTACCGTGCGTTTAATCCTGATAAACCTTAATATCCATAAAACATGACGATAATGCCCCTTAAGGCCGGGCACCTTCGGGTCATGGCCCGGCTTGAAAATACCGAACATATGGATTTTCTCCGCCGGCCCAAAAGCAATTAAACGAAGTCCTGCCATGGAAGCATAATAATGGAATGTTTGGGGATCAAAATAATAAGTATGCGCGTTTTGGAACTGCCATAAAATGCCGTTGGTGACATTAGGCACGGCCATATAAATGATCCCCTCATTCTTCAAATGCTTGACGATCTTCTTTAAAGAGGCCACCGGGTCCAACAAATGTTCCCAGACATGGTTTAAAATAATGACATCAAACTGGCCTTGAATATCATCGGACGAACCCTGCCGCATGGGTATCCCATGCCTGCGGCCAAGATCAACCAGCGTTGGACTATAGTCATACCCTAAACTTTCAGCGCCTGCTTTTAAAAACGGCAGTAGGTTCCACCCTCCGCCGGCCCCGATCTCCAGCACTGAAATGCCTGAAGATATCTTCTTGATCTTATCGATCGCTTTAAAAATAGATTGGCCGGCTTGCGCGGAATACTGTTTTTCGGAATCATTAAGATAATTACCGGAATCATAACAACGCCGGTAGGTGTCTGACGAATAAAAATCGGCATAGGCTTTCTGCGTCATGCGCGGATTGGACTGAATCAAGCCGCATTGCACGCATATGACCGTGGATTGGCGCATCGCGTACCTGTCATAGGAAGCCAATAGCGTAAAATGACAAGAACCACAAAGGCATGGTACCGACTCAAAACCTACAACGCCATTCTCAATATGAAAATTAAACGCTTTGACATGCTCCTGCTGGCCTTGCGTGTAGGGCAAAGATGGTTTGCCCGGAACATGCAGTTCCTTAAAAGGCAATATCTGTTCATGGCCCTGCATCGCTGAAATCTTGATCTCCATGCTCCCTCTTTAGCTAAAAATGCCCAACGCCGGCCATCTTGCGGAACTCCGGACATACGTTGGATAATTCGCCATATGGGCCTTCGCTGATAAGCCGCCCGTCTTTTAGAAAGAAAATTTTATCGCATTGCTGCACTGTGGTGAGCCGATGCGCGATAATGATGATCGTCCTGTCCTTGGACAGGTCATGCAAGGCGCTCATAAATAAGCGTTCGGTCTCATTATCAAGGGCAGCTGTTGCCTCATCCATCACCAGCACTTGAGGGTCATGGTACAGGGCACGGGCGATCCCGATACGCTGCCTCTGCCCGCCTGAGAGACGAACGCCTTTCTCTCCGACCGTAGTGTCAATGCCCTGCGGCAATGACCGGACAAATCCATCCAGTTGGGCCAAGCGCAGGCATTGCCAGACTTTTTCATCACTGATCTCTTTTGCCTCAAGCCCAAAAGCGATATTGCTTTTGATGGTGTCATCACATAAATAGATCACCTGCGGGATGTATCCGATGGTGACCTGCCATGACCTTAAATGGCTATGGATATCCACCCCATCAACCTTGACCTTCCCGCTAGAGGGCTCTAAAAGGCCCAAAATAATATCAACGGTCGTTGTTTTGCCGGCACCTGAAGGGCCGATAAACCCCACCACGCTGTTTTTCGGTATCGTCAGGGAAACATGGTCCAGCGATGGGGTCGTTGTCTTTTCATAATAAAAAACAATGTCCTCCATCCTGATCTCTTCACGGAAAACCAAGGGCTCGCCGGTGGTACGGTCACGCAGCTGGCGCTCAAATGCCTCACAGGCGATCAGGTCATCATAGATCGCGTTAAAGCTCGGCATAAAGAATTTCAGCCCTCCCCATGAACTGCTTATCCTGTTAAGACTCGGCATCAGCCTCAAGGTCACAAGGGCAAACACGGATATCGTCGCAAAAACGGTGCCCGGCGCCTGTCCGGACAAAAGGCAAATGGCCATGGAAGACATCACAAGGGTAACAACAGTGGTTTCAATGAATAATCGGGGACTCCTGGCCGCAAGCTCACTTTTACATTGCTGGGCCGCCACCAGTTGGGCGTGATAACGATAACTGTTGACGAAAAAAAGTTCCTTGCCTAATAATTTGGATTCTTTAATGCTCCCTAATCCCTGGTTGACTTGTTGCCATACTAAAGCGCTGTGGTGGTGGCTGGTCTGGCCCCAGCGCCGGAGATTATCTTTAAGGAAATAAAAATAAAGCACAAGCCCGCCGGTCAAGACAGCCATGGCAACGCTGGTCAATAAAGGATTTGTCCTTAATAGGACAAAAAACAAACACAACACCAATAAGCCTTCCGTCAGGATGATCAGGATCGAAAGCACGCCATTCTGCATCAGGTCAGAGACCTTGTTTAATTTCTCTTGGAATTGCCCTAAATTCCTTTGCAGGTAAAAACTGTAGGGACTGAGCATATACGCCTTAAAAAGCCTGGTGCATACGTACGTTTGTTTATTAAGGATAAACCTGCCCTGCATAAACGCTAAAAACAAAAGAACGGCATTTTTAATGACAAAAACAAGGATGATGACAATGTCCAGCACGATCATGAACTGCAAAAACGAATGAAAAGCAAAAAGCTGGTACACCTTATGCAGATAAGCGTTTTTCTCGATCATTTCCGGATGCGCTAGCAAGGAAATAAAAGGGATGATCAGGGTGATGCCGAGCACTTCCATAAATGAATTAAGCAAGATGGCCAATGCAAGAAAGAAGAAATTCCAACGGTCTTCTTTCCCGAAAAGCACCCCCATGCGTTTTAATAATTGAAGCACTTTAACCCACTCCTTGCTTGGCCATCTTTAAATCCAACAGATCCTTGTTCTGCAGCAGGAATTTCGACCCTACCCTTGCCTGTAAAACCCTTCCCGACGCGTAGGGCCTAAACAGCGCCCAAAATCTTTGCTGAAGCTCTTCGCATTCATCATTCGTCTGCCAACAACCCCGTATGCTTTCTTCTTTTTCAATAACAACATCAAGAATTTCTTGCGGGGTATTATCAATGATCTCAAGCCCTAAATTTTTAAACTGCACAGGGTCCTGGTACATGTCCACATTAAAGCCAAGAATTTCCTTGAATGTCAGGGACCTCTTTTCCCGCGGTACCCAAATTTTCTTATAAATAACGGAATTATCCGGGGACCAGGCGCAGGTATTGACCACCGGGATCATATTTAAGATGACCTGCGGCTTTCTAAAAAATGTCGCGATGAAATCTATCCCGCTGGACGTCCCGACATAAAAATGGCATCTTGACAGCAGATACATGTCCGCAAAATCACTGCGCCAGGAGCTCGTCGCGTAATCAATGACATGCGGGTGCTTCCATAAAAAAGGCTGGTTGACCACCCTGCCCATGCGGATGCAATAATAGCCTCGTGCCACCAGCTCCTTGATGGCCAAGGTATACGTATTGATGTCCGCGTCCCTGTAATTATGATAGGACCAATTTTTTTCCGGCTTCAAGGCGTTTAAAAAAGAACTGTCCCTGGCCTGAAAACAAATGATCGGGCTGCCCGGAGGAATGCCCATCTCACGCAAAAGCTTTGCCCCGCGTTCCTCTTCTTTTAAGCTAAAAGATGCCGGCGGCGGAGTGTCATTCGTCAAGCCATGGGTGTCCTGGATATCAGGGGGAAGATCATAATGATACGGCTCAAACCCCGGGACGTTCAGGCTTGCCCATGCGACCCAATAAGCAAAATCATACAAGGGAACCACTCTCTTCCACATTTTGACCATCTGCCGGTTACATTTCCATGGACGGTCAGGATAAAATATGTCCACGGCATCAGAAGGGCAGAACCCGGCCCTGCGCTCCTGCAAATAAATGTCCGTGGTGCCAAACCCATGCCCGATCCTTTCCAATATCGGAACGAACCTGATCTTAATGAAGGGACGAAGGGCCCTCATCAAAAGAACAAAAGGCAAGGCCAATAAAAATATAGGCAGCTTGGGCAGCATCCTGAACAACAACCATTTCATGTTTCGCTTTTGCGCCATCACTTAAACCTTTAGAAAGCTTTTTATTTTCGCCACGACCTGTGACCGTTCGAGCCCGTAGAGTTTGAATAATGACTCTTGCGTGCCGTACTCATGGATAAATTTATCAGGAAGGCCTATGCGATGCACCCGCGGCAGGTCTTTAGGATCAACGTTGTCCAGCAAGGCTTCCAGGCAGGCACTGCCTAAACCGCCGGCCAGGACGTGGTCTTCCATGGTCACGATCATCCTGGCCTTACGGGCGTGTTTAATGAGGGCTTCCTGGTCCAATGGTTTGATGGTGTGCACATGCAGTACCGTCGCTGATATCCCTTCTTTCTGAAGTTCATCCGCCGCGTAAAGGGCAGCGTGGGTCATCGGGCCTGTTGAGATGATCAATACATCACTGCTGGCTGGGTCGGTTTGATGATGGACCACGGCTTTCCCTATTTCAATCTTGTATTCATCCTTGGTGATGATGGGCTTTCCATACCGGCCCATCCTGATATAGATCGGCCTGGGCCAATTGACCATTTGAGGCATTAATTTTTTCATCTCTGCGGCATCACAGGGAACGATCACCGTCATTTCAGGGATGGCGCGCATAATGGCAATATCTTCAGTGATCGTGTGTGTCGGCCCCAGATGGGCAGTGGCCACACCAGCCCCCATGCCCACGATCCTGACAGGCCGCTCCTGCAGGCAAGTGTCCAGGACGATCTGCTCATAACACCGGCGCACACCAAAACTGGCATGGTTTAAAATAAAAGGGATAAACCCGTCGGCGGCCAAGCCTGAGGCCATGCCAACGTTATGGGCTTCGGAGATCCCTTCCGCGAAATATTGGTCAGGCATCTCCTTTTGCATATGCTCTATCCCTGTTTCAGCGTCAGTGCTGATAAGTACGACCCTTTTGTCGGCTTTTGCCAATTCATAGATGGAATCCCTGAATGTGAAAAACATTATGACTCCTCCAATGCCAGCCGCATTTTTGTTAAAGTCGCTTCATCCAATCCGCTTTTCCAATGCCATTTATAATCGCCCTCGGCAAAGCCAAGGCCCCTGGCTTTGAGGGTATGGCAAATAATGGCTGAAGGTTTGTCACTTGAAAAAGGCAGGCTCTTGAACATTTTGCGCAAGGCAGCCACATCGTGGCCATCCACTTCCTTTGTTTCAAATCCAAAACTTTCCCATTTATCCTTGAGGGGCTCGAGGTCCAGGATGTCCTTTGTCCGACCGGTGATCTGGCATTTATTGCAGTCAATGATGGCGGTCAAATGGGAGAGTTTATGTTTGGCCGCGCTCAAAGCCCCTTCCCATATGGAGCCTTCAGCTAATTCTCCGTCACTAAGGACCGCATAAACACGGCTGGGCCTTTTTTGTATCCGGGCGGCAAGGGCCATCCCGATCCCCACTGCAAACCCGTGCCCTAAAGCGCCGGTGGTTGCCTCAACACCCGGGACGATATTTTCACAGCACCCGCCTAATCTGGACCCTTCCATCGTATAGGTTTTTATTTCTTCCGGGTCTATAAAACCTTTGTCCGCCAACACCGCGTACAAAGCCAGACAGCCATGGCCTTTGCTTAAGATAAACCGGTCCCGGTCAGGCCACAGAGGCTCTTGAGGGCGGTAATTCATGATATCATCATAAAGGACGCGTACAATTTCAACCAAGGACAAGGCTGACCCCACATGCCCTTTCTTTGTTCCCTCTAACCCCGTAAAGATCAATTGACGAAGATAACGGGACCTCTCGTCCATGAGAGCGGCTTTTTCCGCGACATTGGGCCCTTGAGATTGACTGCGCATATTGATCCTTTCTTTAAAATTTAACAACACAGCGTCCGGAAATACCGCTTCGCATCGCGTCTATGGCTTCATTGATCTGGTCAAATTTAAAAACAGAAGACACTAATTTATCCAAATTCACTACACCTTCTCGATGAAGGGCAAAATACGCAGGGATGTCCCTTTCAGGAACGATCCCTCCGCCCTGGCTGCCGCGGATGGTCCTCTTGGATAAAATTGATGTCCCATCCACCGGGATCACAGCCCCCTTCGGCGGGTTGCCGATCATAATGCAATCACCGGGAGCAGAGCTCGTATTGATGCCCGTCTCTATGGCCTTGGGATGTCCCGTTGTAATGATCACTTTAGAAGCCCCTTTACCGCTGGTCAGATCACGCACCGCTTTAACAGGGTCCCCCTTCGATGGATTGATCGTATGCGTTGCCCCAAATTCTTTGGCTAAAGTAAGTGCCCGTTCATTAAGATCAACCGCGATCACACAGCGCGGATGGCGCATGCGCGCGGCCTGCACCGCGCAAAGACCAACACCGCCGCATCCATAAATGACCACTGTATCAAAGGGTTGGATATTCGCCTCATTGATCACCACCCCAACACCTGTTGTGCCCACACAACCCAATAGTGCTGCCACCACCGGATCTGCTTTACGGTCAACGGGCGTGACACGGTTCTCCGACACGATCGCGTACTCATTGAACGTCGTTACCCAGCCGGCATTTATCCTCTTGCCCTTATAGTAATACAAGGGCGAGGAGGACTGGATGCCGCTGCCTTTCATCCAATGCAAAACAACAACATCACCTTCCTTGACCTTCGTGACCCCAGGACCGATGTCAAGCACTTCACCACTGCCTTCATGCCCCAGCAAATGGGGAAGGAACGCATCAGGGCCAGGAGAACCGTTGATCTCCTCAAGCTGCTTGCCACAGATGCCGCTGTAAAAAAGTTTGACCGCGACTTGCCCCGGCTGCAGCGGACCTGGAAATTCGATCTCCCTCATAACAAGAGGCTTGTTGTTTTCTTCCAGGATCGCGGCCCGAAAGGTGAACGGACATTTAATCATTCAATAACTCCTTGTTTTGCAGCAAAAATTTTGACCCCACCCGTGCCTTAAACACGCGGTTAAACCTGTCCGGCTTATAAAGTCCCCAGAACCTGCGCTGAAGCTCTTCGTATTCATCATTCGTCTGCCAACAGCCCCTCATGCTTTCTTCTTTTTCGATAATAGCATCAAAGATCTCTTCAGGCGTATTATCAACGATCTCAATGCCGTATTCTTTATAGTCCTTCTTCTCCAGGTTCCCCAGCTCGGAATTGATGATCTCCCGGAACTTAAGGAATCTTTTTTCTTTTATCAGCCACAGTTTCTTAAAAATATTAAAATAATTCGGTGACCAGGCACTGACACCGCTCATGCGGATCATGTTCAATACGACCTGCGGCTTTCTAAAAAACCTGGCAATATCATCTACTCCGCAAGAGTTCCCAATGTAAAAATGGCATCTTGAGACCAAATAGATATCGGCAAAATCACTGCGCCAGGAGCTCGTCGCGTAATCAATGACCTGAGGGTGCTTCCAGGAAAAATCTTTTTCCGCCACCCTGCCCATGCGGATGCAATAATACCCGCGCGCCACCAGCTCCTTGATCGCCGGGACATAGGTGTCTATGTCCGTGTCCCTGTAATTATGGTATTCCCAATTTATCTCCGGCCGTAACGTCTTTAAATAAGCACTGTCCCTGGCGTGAAAACAGACGATCCGGCTGCCCGGCACAATGCCCATCTGACGCTGCAGTGCGGCGCCGCGGTCTTCTTCTTTTCCGGTAAAAGACACCAGCGGCGGAGTGTTGTTGGACAGGCCATAAACGTCCCGGTCAGGATTGGGAGAGTCATGGGAATACTTCGCCAATAGAGGGTTTCTCCAGTTGGCCCATACGATCCAATAAACAAGATCATGCAAGGGGATCAGTTTTTTCCACATCTTGACCATCTGCCGATTACATTTCCAGGGACGATCAGGATAAAAAATATCAACGGTTTTACAGGGACTTAAGCCTGCCCTGCGTTCCATTAAATAAACATCAATATTCCCTATGGCATGCCCGATCCTCTCCGGTACCGGGATAAACCTTATCTCAATGAACGGACGGATCACCCTCATTAAAACAACTAAAGGGAACGTCAATAAAAAGATCAGCCCCTTGGGTAAAGCCGCACAAAACAACCATTTTAAAACACCCTGTTTTTTACTCATCAACTTCCTTAAACCTTCGCGAATTTCCGGTACATGATCTTTAAGTTCGAACGCTGCAGCACCCTTCCCAGACCGGAAGGCGTGTTTTTATACAGGTTCATTTGATTGATGATGTGCTTTTTCTGCTCATCATCGTGAAAAAACCTCAATTTGACCGGTTGCGCTGACTTGGGGTAATCATCCGGATTGATATGGAAACCCTCGGCCTGGATGGCCTCAAAATTATATTTAAAATCAGACACGGCATCAAACTCCACATCCACGAATATATTCCTCTTCCTTAACAGGATAAAAAGTTTTAACTCCTCCAGATAATTCTCGATACTGGGGCTTAATTTCCCTTTTTGTTCCAGGATCCTTTTTACCGCCGTGAATACCAGCTGTGTGATATCTTCGAATTCGGTAAATAACAGGGCCCGGTGGATCAAGAGCTCATTGATGCCCAATTCCCCTCCCACGTACCTTCCCACGATCTCGGGCGTCAGGACATAATTGTTGGCAGCATCAAATGAGTCATAAAGGGGAAGCATGGTCTGGCGCTTGAACTCTTCGATGATCTCAACGATCTTGGGGCTATACAATTCAGCATGGTCTTTGATGTAAAGCAGGCTGTCGAACCGGGAGATCCCCAACGTCTTGATCAGGGCAAAGACTTCATCAAAGATCGCGTTATTATGGAAGGTCTCGATGATCAGGTTCATGACCCGGCATTCCAGGTAATCTTCGACGGAAAGTGTCTTGCTGCCGATAATGATCTCTTCGACTTCAGCGACCGGATGTTGTTGGCCGAAAAATTCATAGATGCCGATGCAGCCGGGGATGATCCTGAATTTCGTAATATACCCGTACTGTTCACGCGTTGCTTTCGTGGCCATGTCCGTCCCTGCCAAGAGCATGGCCTGGTACATCCGGACATTATTGACATCATTATCAACCCCGAAACGCAGGCATTCAAAATGCTTGTGCTTTGAATCTCCCGGTAATCCAAGGATGATCTCGGTATACGTTTTGCCTGTTTTCATTTTATTCCCGAACTCGATGAGCTCTTTATAAGCGTCACTGGAAATATTATTGCGCTTAATGGCTTTTAAGACCTCCGGGTCCGTTGATTGGATCGCGGCACCCAGCACAAAGCTCCCTTCCAGGACAGAGGCCACATCAATGACCATTTTGGGCTTATTTTTTCCGGCGGAGGCCCCTATGATGACAGGATACTTGTATTTGATCTTTGTCTCCGCGATCACATTGGCCGTGTCCAGGTCTTCCTTGTACATCGCAAAGTTAAGGTCAGTGATGATCAATTCATCCACATTCTTGACGTGCTCGGCAATGTAATAAAGCTCCTTGCGGGTGCGTTCCTTGTCAAAACGGTGTATTTTGCTTTTGATCTGCAGGCCATCCGCGCAAAAGGTGCAGGAAAAAGGACAGCCGCGGGTGGTTTCGAGCATGGGGATAAGCGTCGCATCAAAAAATTGGTCCAAAACGCCGGTAAGATAGGGAGAAGGAATGATATTGATGTCATGGATACGTTCTATGGTCCCGAACACCAGTTCATCACCCACCAGGTAAGAGGTGTTTTTAGCGGTAACACGCTGCTCTTTAAATTTTTTGACATCGAAATGGCAGGATGATAATTGTTTGAGCAGATCAGCAAACCCTAATTCCCCTTCCAATTCGATATAAAAATCCACATTGGGCCATCGTTTAAAAAATTGGACCTTTTCATCATTAACGATCGGAAAATTGGGCCCTCCCATAACGACCACAAGCTTGGGGTCCCGCGCTTTGGCCAAAGAAGCCAGTTTGTAGCCGAGAGCGAAGTTCCAGCTGTAATTGGAAAGGCAGAGCATGACCGGCGCTTTCTCTTCTATCGCCCGGGCCAGGTCCGTCGGGAATTTAAATAATTTAAAATCGTATTCATGGCCAAAATGCTCCTTGGCATAGCTCACCACAAAGCTGATCCCCAAAGGAAAGCTGGGCGAACTGACCCCTTGGGCGGTGTGCGATAGGTCGGCAAAATAAATTTTTGGTTTTGACAGCATGCTGTCCTTTCTTTTACGAACCACCACCGGTAACGGGAACAATGGACGCCGCCGCGAACCGGGCATGTTCAGAAGCCATAAAAAGGATAAAAGGAATAATATCTTCCAGCTCTCCCAAGCGTCCGATGGGTTGGTGCTCTTTTAAAAGGTTTTCTTTTCTTCGCAAAAAATCTTCCGGACATTTACGGTTAGCTTCGCTATTCTCATCCCATGTCCCCCCGGCAATTTTGACAATGCTATACTTCACCGCAGACACGACGATCCCGTCTTTCGCCAGTTTCCGGCCTATTGATTGTGTGTACGCATTCAAAAAAGCTTTGGCTGGCCCATAAGTAGCGGCACCCCGGAAATGCTCTGATGCCGTGGAAGACATATGGACAATACGGCCCCAGCCTTTGGCCTTCATCAGAGGAACAACAATATTATTGATCTCAATGGCAATGCCGATATTTAACTTCCAAACTTCCTGCCATTCTTCCATTGATGCAAAATGGTCCCTGATATTCAATGTTCCGCCAAGATTATGGATGACAATATCAAATGCCCCGTCCCGTTTGACCAAGGCCTGCACGGCCTTGACCGCCGCGCCTTCAGCCATCAAATCTACGGCACAATAATCATGCCCCTTTTCTTGACCGCCCATTTCTTTAAGGACATTTTTCAGATCTTTTTCATTACGGGCCACGACCGTGACGCGGCATCCTTCGGCTGCAAAAGCCAGGGCTATGCCCCGCCCCATGCCTCGAGAGGCGGCTGTGATCAAAACTCTTTTGCCTTTTATGCCCAGCTCCATATCATCCCCTTATTTCTTTACCGAATTTCCCATCTTAATGATCACACGACCGCTTATGCCCGCTCGCACCTTATCCAATGCCGCATTGATCTGGTCCAACGGAAATTCATCGGTGATCAAACCCTCTAATGTCATCTTCCCTGCCTGGCACAGCGCCACATAACGCGGGATATCCAGATGCGGCTGGCTGCTTCCCCCATGGGACCCTTTTAAGATCTTGTTAAAATGCAAGGGCAAGGAATAAATAGAAATGTTGTCACCCTTGCGCGGCACACCGACCAAAATAGTTTTTCCGTCGGGATGGGTCAACTCATAGGCAAGCTCAATGACCCGGGCATTACCGGTGGTGTCGATCACCACATCAGCACCGGCCTTGGCAACAAATTGTTTTATCCACTCAGCAACCCCCGGCGTCTTTTTTGAATTTAACACATGGGTGGCGCCGAATTTTTTGGCCATCTCTAATTTTTCATCAAAAAGATCAATGGCAATGATCGGATTAGCCGAGACCATGGCCGCGGCCTGGACAATATTAAGCCCCACCCCGCCGACACCAAAAATAACCACGGATTGCCCGACCTTGACATGGGCATCGTTATTGACCACTCCCATGGCCGTGGTCACGGCGCACCCGAATAAGGGGGCGATGCGCAGATCAAAATCCTTAGGGATGGGCGTTAAACGGTTTTCGGAAATGATGGCCTCTTCATTAAACGTTGTCACCCATCCGGAATTGACCTTTCTTCCCTGCCAATCATAAGAAGGCGTTTCTGATTGAATACCGTTACTGGGGCGCCAATGCATGACAACATGGTCGTCTTTCTTGACCGTTTTTACACCCTGGCCGACATCCACCACGATCCCCGAGCCTTCGTGCCCCAAAAGATGCGGCAGGAATTTATCCGGGCCCTTGGCCCCTTCAATTTCATTGATCTGGGCACCGCAGATCCCGCTGTAAAAAACTTTTACCCTGACCTGGCCAAAGGAAAGTTGTTGCGGCAAGGAAATGTCCGCCACCACCAAAGGCTTATTCAATTCCGCTAAAATGGCTGCTTTCATGACGTCCTTTCATTCGAAATAAATAAATTCATGGTCTCCGGTATAGCCAAATTGTTCATACAGCCACAGCCATTCCTGTTCATCAAAAAGCGATTCGGCGGTCAAGGCCCAACATTCAAGATTGAACATCTCCAGCTCATTGCGATAACTTTCCACCATGATATACTTTTGCTTGCCCACGCGTTCAATTTCTTTGACTGCTGCCGCGAGGTCAAAAACACGCAGATTATGCAAACTGCCCAAGGATATGACCAGGTCAAAACTCTTGTCCTTCCATGGATAGGGGTCCTGGGCGCGTTGACGATGCAAGGAAGAACGGATGCCTTCCGGCGCATCAGCCAGCCCATGCTTGGAAACATCAAAACCCGTAAGCTCGGCTTGCGGCAATAATAGTCTTAATTCGTACAATAGGTGCGCCTTGCCGCAGCCCACATCCAATATTTTGGCATTGGGCTTCAAATCATAAATTTTGATCAATTGTTCGGCAACAGGCTTCCACCGGCCGTCGTATTTATACCCGCCGTAACCGTATTTACGGTCCCCGTCCCAATAATCGAATTCATATTCCTTGGCCTTGATCATGCAATGGACCTTGTCATTCATCATGCGTTCGATATAATTACGTTTTGTTTTGCGATGAAGCGGTGTGAAAAGTTCCAGCTTTTTCCCCATGACTCTCCTTTATGATTGAAATAATTTTTGCCGCGTTGATCCCGTAATAATTCATCAGTGTTTCCTGGGAACCATATTGGTCCGGGAAAACATCAGGAATTCCTATACGTTTAAAACGTTTCGACGGGCTGAAGTTTGCCTCGGCGATCATTTCCGCGACAGCAGAACCTAACCCGCCCATGAGGGTATGCTCCTCAATGGTGACCACCACCGGTACTGAAGCGATATGTCCCAAGATCGTTTTTTGATCTAAAGGTTTGAGTGTCGGGACATGCAGGACAGCAGCTTCAATCCCTTCCTCATGCAGTTGCCCGGCAGCGTCAAGCGCGTGTTTTAAGGTGATCCCTGTTGTAATGACCAAAGCGTCCTTGCCTGCACGCATAGGAAAAACCTTGCCTATTTCAAAAGGCATTTGGTCATCTGTCACAACCGGATCGCCTCCTTTGGCAATGCGTATATAGATCGGTCCTTGATGATCCAAACTTTTATCCATCAGCCGTTTCATCTCTTCTGCGTCCGCTGGAGCGACAATGGTCATGTGAGGGATGGCCCGCAAGATCGCCATGTCCTCAATGGCCTCATGCGTGGGCCCCAGCGGCGCGTACACCAGGCCTCCGCCGCTGCCTAATAAACGGACATTCAGCTTATGCAGGCACAGGTCAACGACGATCTGTTCAAAACAACGCCGTGTCAAAAATGTGGCGATCGTATTGATATACGGGACCTTTCCTTCCATGGCCAGTCCCGCGGCCATGCCGATAATATTGGCCTCGCTGATGCCTTCCATCAAAAAACGCTCCGGCATCTCCTCCTTAAATTTCTGCAAGGTACCGATACCTAAATCCGAGCCGATAAAAAGGACACGTTTGTCTTTTTGGGCCAGCTCATAGACCTTTTCCATACAGCTCTGGCGCATATTATTTACTCCAACTCTTTCAACATGGCATCGAGTTCTTCTTTGTTTAACTTATTCTTATGGTGCCACTTTAAATTATTCTCAACAAAGCTTATCCCTTTTCCTTTGACGGTGTGGCCAATGACCACGGTCGGTTTATCGGGGTCAAGGCAAGGCGCGCAAAATGCTTTTCTTAGACCGGCGATATCATGGCCATCGGCCTCAAGGACTGAAAAGCCGAACGCCTGCCATTTCTGCACGAACGGTTCCAAGTCCAATACTTCCTTTGTTGTTGAGTATGATTGGTGTTTATTGTAATCAACAATGACCGTCAGATTGCTTAATTGATGCTTGCTGGCCGCCATCGCTGCTTCCCAAACAGAACCTTCATTGCATTCCCCGTCCCCCACGATCACAAAGGTACGGTAAGGCGCTTTGTCTATTTTGGCGTTCAGGGCCATGCCCACCCCTATCGGCAAGCCATGGCCCAAGCTTCCCGTTGAAGCTTCCACACCGGGGACTTTATGCTCAGGGTGTCCGCCTAAAAGCCCCGCCGGTTTACAAAATTGCCACATTTCCGCTTCAGGAAAAAATCCTTTGTCCGCAAGGACCGCGTAAAGCGCCAGGCAGCCATGGCCTTTGCTTAAAATACACCTGTCCCTCAAGGGCCACTTAGGATTTTTCGCGTCATACTTTAAGACGTCATCATATAAAACACGCAGGATCTCGATCAATGAAAAAGCAGCACCGACGTGCCCGCGGCCGCATAATTCAAGGACACGGACGATCATCCGCCTTAAATCTTTGGATTTTGGGTCCAACCCCATGGGTTTATCAACAATGGTCTTAGTATTCATAAGGGAATTTCTTATAAGAACTTCTTACCTGCGACAGAAGGTCTTGCGCTTTCTTTAACTGCCGTTGTTGTATCGTTGCTGTGTCCTTGACACCGACCATCGCGAATTGACGCCGCTTGAGGTCATTTTTAATGAACTCATTTAAAAAAATAAGGCACCACAAAAGCCCCAAAAGCGGATAATAACAGGCGATCCTGCTTTTTAATGACGTGTCCTGTTTAAAAACTAAAAGCATTTTTTGATAAAAGCTTTGTTTTAATCCAAAGCTTAGTTCCATGGCCGGATGAAATGTAAAATCAACGATCATCTTGGCCGAATCATCCCAGCCGAAATATTCAAAATCCAAGAATGTGATCTCACCGTTGTCCTTACGCAAGGCGTTGTGAAAACCAAAATCTGAAGGGCTCAACGTCCTTAAATTGGCCCCAATGCCCTCATCAAAGCTGATGTCCCCTAAACTGGTCCTGACCCAGGACAAAATTTCATTTAAAAGCGGCGCAAAATCCTGGTCCAAATAAACCTTTAACCGCCTGAATTCTTCCGTGTCTGTTGGGCATGATTGGAATTTTTGCAGCTTGGTCTCAATATGGTCGATAATGTCCTTCACACAAAAACACCCGGCAGAAGCAGTATTAAATTGACGCGCGTCAGGATGATGGGACAACTTTTCTAATTGGGCCAAAAAATTGACGGCAAAATCGATATCATTGACCGTGACCGTATCCGCGGTGATCTTCCGGCCGTTGATCCACTCATAAACACCCATCAATTCCGCGCGGTCAACAAAAACAGGCTGGGGCACGGCACCAATGCCCTGCTCATCAATAAATTTCAAAGAGCCATATTCCGTGCCTAAACGGTCGCGCTGGTCATCCGGCGAGGAGAAGTAAAACTTTACACAATACCACTTCCCGTCCGCGCATTGGACTTTAAAGACCCTGCTGTTCCCGCCGCCGCCCACACGCTCTGTACGGACAACAGGCGACTTTAAAGACACCATTTTCCGGGCTTTTAATGAAAATTCATTTTCTGATGTTTGTAAAGAGACTGTCATATATTATTCATAAAATTTGTAAACACAGTCGATCATATAATCCATCTGGTCCTGCGTTAAGTGCTGGTGCACGGGCAATGTAATGATGTTACGGCAATGTGCCTCGCAAACAGGAAAGTCCCCTTTTTTATACCCTAAATACCGGGCCGCTTTCTGAAGATGGACCGGAATGGGATAATGAATTTTGGCACTGATCCCTTTGCCTATTAAATATTTCAACAAGGCATCGCGGCGCTTAGCATGGATAACATAGGTATGATAAACCCGTTTCATATTCTTACGGCGAGGCGGAATGGTAATTGATCCGGACAATCTTTTAAAAGCACGATCAAATTGGTCAGCATAGCCAATGCGTTTGTCCGTGATGAAATGGGCCTCTTTAATAAGGCGGTTGGCAATGACCGCGTGCAAGGAGTCTAAGCGGCAATTGTGCCCGAAAAATTCAACCTCATCACGGTTGACTAAACCGTGATTACGAAATAGTTTTAATTTTTTGTAAAGGTCCTTAGAACGCGTGACAATGATCCCCCCGTCGCCCCAGACATTCAAGTTCTTTAAAGGATGAAGGCTGAATCCCGCGGCATCTCCCCATGATCCCACGTGCTTGCCGTCAATAGAAGCTAAAATGGCCTGGGCCGCGTCTTCGACAACGCGCAAGTTATGGCGTTTGGCGATCTTCATCACCGCAGGCATGTCAGCGGGAGTACCGCTTAAATGGACAGGCATGATCGCCTTTGTTTTTTTCGTGATGGCCGCCTCGATCTTGGCCACATCAATGGTATGTTCCGCGTTATTATCAACGAAGACCGGCCTCGCCCCTGTCATGGCAATGGCCCCGACGGTGGCGATAAAGGTATTGGGTGTTGTGATGACCTCATCGCCAGGGCCGACCCCCAGCATTTTTAAAGATAAGATAAGCGCGTCTGTCCCTGAACTCACGCCGAGCACATAAGGAATGCCAGTAAGTTTCGAAAAACGCTCCTCAAACTCCTGGACCGGTTTTCCTAAAGTCAGGTCTTCACTGAGAATGAGTTTCTTAACATCGTTTAAATACGGACCAATGCCGGCAAATTGCTGCCTTAAATAAGAATATTCAACTTTCATAAAATTCCTTTATCATCTGGACGATATATGCCAAATTTTCCTGGCTTAGCTCCGGATAGACCGGGAGACTCAAAATCTCCTGCGACTGCTTTTCTGTGACTGGTAAATCCCCTTTTTTATACCCCAACTCCTGTGCAACCGGCTGTAAATGGACAGGGATAGGATAATGGATCTTTGTCCCTATCCCTTTTTGGGCGAGATAGTCTATTAACGCCTCCCGCTTATCAGCTTGGATAACAAAGGTATGATAAACAGCCTTTTCATAAGGTTGATCAACGGGAAAACGGATGGAATCCAATTTTGATAATTCTTTTTGATAAAATTTCGCGTTCTCGATCCTTTTTTCCGTCCACTGCTTTAAGCAATCTAATTTCACTAATAAAATGGCCGCCTGAATGGTATCCAGCCTGGAATTACCACTCCAGGCCACACATTCACTGCGGTTTTTCATCCCATTGTCACGTAAGATCTTGACCTTCTGATAAAACTGCTCATCGTTGGTCACAATGGCCCCGCCGTCTCCGCAGGCATTAAGTGTTTTTAAAGGGTGAAAACTAAAACACCCTATATCGCCCAAAGACCCCACCTTTTGTCCTTTGTATTCAGCGCCAACAGCCTGGGCGCAATCTTCAACTACTTTTAGATGGTGCTTTCTTGCCACGCTCACGATGGGATCCATGTCCGCCGGCCTGCCTGTCAAATGCACGGGCAATAAAGCCTTGGTCCGTGGGGTGATGGCCTTTTCAATGAGACGGGGATCGATATTATAATCATCCCGGACATCCACCAAGACAGGTTTGGCACCGACAGCAATGATACTGCTCACCGTTGAAACAAAGGTATTGGCAACAGTGATCACCTCGTCCCCCGGCCCGACACCGACGGCTTTAAGCGCCAAAATAATGGCATCCGTGCCATTGCCGACACCAAGGGCATGTTTTGTTTGGCAAAGTTGCGCAAAGCGTGACTCAAACTCTTCGACTTGCGGGCCTAAAACAAATTTTCCATGGTCGATCACCCGCTCAACAGCCGCCAGGAGCTTCTCCTTGATCGCGGCATGTTGTTGGGAAATGTCGGTATAAGGGATTTTAGTGAGGCACGTCATTTGAGCACCAATTTGTCCTTGATAAAGATCTTGTCGATCTCCGACATAACATCCGCTACCTTGATCTGCGCGATACAGCCGTCCTTGTCCTTATACTTCTGGCAAGTGTCCAGCCGGCAGGGGAAAAATTCACAATCCAGGTCCTTGAGGTGCAAGGCCTTTCCTGAATCATAAAAATAAATTTCCCTGTGACGGGTCGGCCCAAAAATAACAATGACCTTCTTTTTAAGCGCCAGGGCGATATGCAGGCCAAAAGAATCATTGCTGATCAACAAACGGCAGGAATTGATCCACTCAAAATAATCTTCCATGTTATGCAGCCCTTGCTGCCAGGAGATCGAATATTTTTTACCTGCCGATGCCTCCAGCTGTTTCCAGGACGCCATAGGCCAGCCTTTCAGGGGCCATTTATCACCGACCTGGCAATTAAAACCAATATCATGCTGTTCTTTTGTTTTCGGCTTATACCCAAGGACATATTCTTCACCTTTCCACTGCGCGCCCACCATTTCAAAAAGGCTCTCCTGCCAATAGGCTTCGCGCTTACGTTTCTTGTCGATATCGCGGCAGCCTTCCAGCGCGTCATGGGAGTGGTCGTACGCCTCCGCCTCTCCGGAATTGACATCCAGGCGAAACCCGTAGCGGCGCCAGGCATTCACAGAGTCTGCCAAAGCGCACAGGCCAGGGACTTTTTCAAGATTAATGACCGTGTCGAAATGTTCCGCCTGCAGCTGTAAAACAGAAGTCAGGTTATAGATCAGGATGCGGTCAATATAAGGATTGCCTTTAAGGACCGGAAGTGCCCTTTCATCAACAAGCCAGGTCACGTGGTCTTCTTTATAAAGGTTTAACAGCACGGTGGAACGTAAAACATCCCCGAAACTGGTGATGGTGCTGATCTCCGCATCGAGTGTTTCAGAATATCCGACCTTAATGATCAGGATCTTGTGTTTTTTCATAGATCACCTAACATTTTAATAATCTCGTCATGAATTTTATTAAATCCACCATCATGACCGGTTCGCGGTTACAAACGATCTGGACAGCCAGGGAGCCGACCGCGTTGCCTATGAATGATGCCAGCTCCTGGGGCATGCCGCCGGCAAAACATGGTGCCACAAAGGCAAAGAACGCGTCCCCGGCGCCTATGGGGTCTACCACCCGGTAAGCAAAAGCCGGTGTCTCATGGTAGCCGTCTTTACGTGAATAGCAAAAAGAGCCATGCGGCCCTCTGGTGGCAATGATATGGTCGCATCCGATCTGGTTATAAATACTTTTAGCCAAAGGCCGCAGGTCGCTGAATTTATCGTGCGCCGCGAAGCGCAGCTCAAGCTCGTCGATGCAAACGCAGTTGGCGCGCGGGTACTTGGTCACCATGTTAAAGCCGATATTGGCACTGTTTGTCTGGGCGTTGACTGCCAGGTACTTGGCCTTGGCACAGATCAGGTCGATGATCTTCTTGGTCAATAAGCCGTGGCCAAAATCGGAAACCACCACCAGGTCATAATTGCCGATCACCTTTTCCAAGTGGCGGACGATCTGAGACTCCTCACGTTCGGCAATATCGTTGTCTTTCATGAAACAAATCTCAAAAAGCTTGCGGTTACTGCCTTCACCGACAAAACGGCGTTTGATGATCGTATTGGTATCAGGACGAAAGAAGAAACGCGGCCTGATGTTAGGGGCCAGACGGCTTCGGATAAAATCTTCCTTGGAATTTTCCCTGCCCAAAACAGTCACCAGGTCCACCTGGCCGCAGACGCTGGCCACATTATTGGCCGTGGCCAGGCTTCCCCCGGCAAACATCTCTTCAGAAGTATAGCGGTTGACCACCAAATGTTCTTTGGAAGATTTCCCCATGGGCAGGCAATAATGGTACTCGTCGATAATGGCATCCCCGATCACCAGCACCTTAAGTTTCTTCAGTTTCTCAATGGACCCAATGATAAACTCGATAGGATAGCGCTTCTCGATGGCCTGCAGGTAGCGTGCTGTACGCTGGGGAAAAACATCCAGGTAGCTGTTAATGATCTGTGATGAACTAAAGGTAATATCGTCCGTATAGACGATCTTGCCGCCGACAGATTTAATGGCATCTTCTTCTTCGGAAATTTTTCCGGTAACATCTTTTTTATGGTTTTTATACTCTACCCCTTTGGCATAAAAATCCGGTTTCAGGGCCTTAATGCTTTCCGTGGCCGTGTCCGCGCTGACGATCCCCACATGATCCACCATTGACAGAGAAGCCAAATACTCGGCCCGTAACTGTTCATTAAAGATCGGCCGCCCCGGGCCGCGCTTGACATACCGGTCAGCGGTCAGGGTGACGAGCAGGACATCGCCTTCCTTTTTGGCCATATTAAAATGACGGATATGCCCCAAATGCACAATGTCAAAGACCCCATGGCATTGCACCACCTTCTTGCCTTTGTTTTTAATGTCCTGGACCCGTTGGGCCAGTTCTTTGAGCGGCAATATCTTTTTACTTGTCTTATCGTCCATATTTAATTCCTGTTCCCATAAGCCATTTTAGGGCTTCCCGTTATAAAAAGTGATCCGTCTTTATAGCTATGGGGCATTGCCTCCAGGGAGGCGGCCCTTTGCCAATTTGTTTTTTGAGAAAAAAGATTTATCTTCATCTTTTTAAAATGTTTTAAAATAGCACGGGCATTGTCCTTGTTTTGGACTTCAACCATGGCATCTGTACCTTCCCAGTCCGACCGTTGAGTGGCCAACAGGATATCTTTTTCATGGCCTTCGGCATCAATCTTGACCAGGTGGGCCCAACGCATGATCTCCCGGATCGCCTCGGTCCTCACCGCAAAGCGCTCAAGCTTTCCATAAAGATTGCTCCGTGATCCCGCGATGTGACTGCCCGTCGTATTGCCCAAGACCCTGACAAATTCCTTGGTCGCCGCGTCATTCGACACGGCTGTATTATTCGCCGTCACATGGGCACATTTATTAATGGTCAGGTTCCTTTTCAGAATTTTATAGTGCCCGGGATCCGGCTCGTAAGAGCGCACTTTAAAACCGCAGCGGCTCAACAAGACCGAATGAAGGCCAAGATTGGCCCCGATATCCGCCACATTTTTATACCGTTTACGGTTTTCCCAATAAAAACTGAAAATGATCAACTCATCAAGATCAAAAAGATTCAGCGAAGAAACCGTTCCCATTTGGTGATACGGGAAAACTATTTTTCCAAAAGGGCCAAGATCAACCGGCCGCGACCCGGATGAAGACCCAAAAGCTTGTTCCACTTCAGCCCTGGCTGTTTTTTTTAACAACTGATGTAACGCATCACTTGGCGCGTGATGTTGTGATAAAGACGGTGCTATCCGGATCAAATCAGTTAATATTGTCATTCCAATCATTCCCATGCCTGCGTAACTTATACATATGAGGGTCTTCTGCCAGCTTTTTTACCAATGGGCCTGCTGACTGCCACTTGTCAGAAACCACGCTGAAATTGCGCCCGCTCACGCTACGGCGGTCAGCTTTAACGATCCAGTCACAGCAATCCAAGACTGTTTCCATCGGCGTGCACTCATCCCCGGCCAGCTTGGAAATGGTCTTCTGATGGTTCGCCCCTGCTTTTTTCTCTCCTGCATCCAGGGTCTCTTGATGGATCTTGGTCTTGACCCATCCCGGACCTAAAATGACAAAATTCGTGTCCGGGACCTCCGCATCCAGCAATTCGCACATTTTGATCAAGGCGATCTTGGATACCGTATACGCCGAATAATTCACCGTCGCGTTATTCGTCCCGCCGCCCGCGAAAAATAATACGACCGGAGGGTGCTCTCCTGCCTTGTTACGCAATGGCAGCAATTCATGGACGAACCGCAGCTGTCCTGTAAAATTCACTTCCACTGACTTGGCCCATTCTGCAAAATCCCCCTCCTCAAAAGTCCCGACCGGTTCCAGTGTCCCGGGGCATAGGACCAGGTGGTCCCATTGGGAAGCGGCCAAACGCAGCTGGGCGCAGGCATTACGGACAGACAGATCATTTCCCACGTCACAATGAACGATCTTGATGCCGGAACTGTTCAAATCATCCACTAAGGAAGAAGGGCCCTTATAATACGTGCCGCAAACTTCCATGCCGCGCTGCCGCCACCTTTTGGCCAAGGCATACCCAATGTCGCTGGAGATCGAAACAATCACCGCTTTCATCAATTAACCTAAAATGGCCCGTTAAACTTGACCTTCTCTGTTTTTTCTTCAACCATTGAAACAGACCTGCCTAAAACTTTTAAACAAGCCTCCCCTATGTCCTTAACAGAAGGATAAAAAACTTCTTCCAGGGCCACACTCGTCGGTGCCGGCATATCAGGCCACATCACGCGTATGGGTGCCGCCTCAAATATCTTCGGGTCTCTTTCTGTCAATGAAGCGATGATCTCGCCGGAAACACTGCAGGGTTTCCAATCACCCTCGACAAGGACCAAATGACCTGTTTTTTTAACGGAAGAATACACGGTCTGGATATCCAACGGCCTTAAACTGCGCAGGTCGATCAATTCCACCGAGATCCCGTGGGCCATCAGCGACCGGGCAGCTTTCTTGGCTTCGGACACCATATGGGATGAAGCGACCAGGGTAACGTCCTTGCCCTCAATGGCCACGTGGGCCTGGCCGAAAGCGACACGATAAATACCCTCGGGGACATCCTGGGTCTCCTCATAAAGCTGGCGGTGTTCGATCATCACCACCGGGCCGCCTTCCTGCAAGGCGGAAATGATCATGCCTTTGGCATCATAAGGTGTCGCCGGAGCTGCCACCTTAAGGCCGGGGATATGCGCGAAGAGGGCATGCATGCTTTGTGAATGCTGCGGCCCTTGTCCCCATCCCCGTCCCACAATAAGCCGGACCAAAACTGACATTTCCTGCTTGCCCGCGAACATATACTTCCATTTAGAAGCTTGATTGATCAGTTGATCAAGAGCGAGCAAAAAGAAATCAACCCGTTGATTGACCATGATGGGGCGCATCCCTTGTTGGGAGGCGCCGAGCAAAAGCCCCAAGGTCCCGTTTTCGCTGGCAGGAGTATCAAAAACACGTTGATCGCCGAATTCTTCTTTCAGCCCGGCGGTCGATCCGAACACCCGCCCGGGAGCAGGGACACCTAACCCGCAAAGAAAAACCCGTTTGTCCTCACGCATCATCACTGCTTGTGCGTCCCGTATGGCTTCTGAGTATTTCATGCCTTGACCGTTTCCTTCCGGGGAAATGCCGCTTGACGGGCAAACACAAGAGCATCGTCAATTTCTTTTTCAAATTCATCCCTGTAAGACTGTACTTCCTGGGCCGGGAATTCCGCGGCCAAGGCCTTGATCGGACAATGTTCCATCCACCCTTCTACCTCTTGTTTTGTCCGATAACCGGCATCCCAATCATAATTAGGGCCCACATGTTCCCGCCACCGGTAGGTCATGACTTCGATCAAACCGGGACCTTCCCCGCGCCTCGCCCGGTCAACAGCCTCGAGCGCCTTGGTATAAACATCCCCCACATCATTGCCGTCACAACGCGCACCAGGCATGCCATAGCCTTCAGCACGCTTATAAATATCAACAGAAGTCTGGCGGCTGCCAAGAGGCGTTGTCGTCGAATAAAGATTATTTTCACAAACAAAAACAACAGGAAGTTTCTTCAGTGACGCCCAGTTTAAGCTCTCATGAAAAACACCTTCTTCAATAGCAGCGTCCCCGGCAGAAGCAATGGCAACCCTGTCTTCACCTTTCATCCGGAATGCCAACGCCGCGCCTACGGCATGAGGGACCGTTGCCGCAAGGATGGACGACGAGCCCATCACACCGGCAGCCGCGTCCAAAAGATGCATGGACCCGCCCCAGCCGCCGCTACAGCCAAGTTCTTTGCCCATCAACTCTGCCATCATCGCGTTGAGGTCTCCGCCCTTGGCAATATACCAGCCATGCGAACGGTGATAGGTGGAAACAGTATCGCCGGGGGCCAAAGCAGCACAAACTCCGACGGCAGCAGCCTCCTGCCCTGTATAAAGGTGCATCGGCGTCTTGATCTCATCGGCTTGGTGATAAATAGCAGCCAGCCTCTCCTCAATGAGACGTAAACGGAGCATGCCGCGCAGCAATTTCTTTTTTAAATCTTTAGCGATCATACCTTCGCTTCTGCCTCCAGGGACTTGACCATCTTGATATTAAAATAACGGATGTTATTCATGGCATCCTGGAATTTATTGGCCCGGAAAGCTTTGAGCAAGTCCCGCACCGCGTCTTCAATGGTAAAGCGAGGGACAAAGCCCAATTCTTTTTTGATCTTCTCGGAAGAGATCCGGTAAGAACGGATATCATCTGAAGGTAAGGTTTCAATAGTAGGTTGAGGCCGTTGAGGGAATTCCTGGGCCATTATTTTTTGCACGATCAAGGCAATGTCCCCCACCGCGCGATTTTGATAACCGGCATTATAAATTTTACCGGCGATCTTGGCACTGGGCATCTCCAATAACTGCACATATAGATCAGTAATGTCGCCGATATGGATATTGGGACGCTCCTGCTTGCCGCCAAAGACCTTGATACGGTTATTATGAAAAGCATGATTGGTCAAAATATTAACGGTAAGGTCAAAACGCTGCCGGGGAGAATACCCGCAGACCGTGGCCGGGCGTATGGTGATCGTTGTAAACTCCGGTGATTGATATTTCGCCAAGATAGGTTCGCACATCCCCTTGTATTTATTGTAATCCGTGATCGGCAGCAAGGGATGGTCTTCGGTCACTTCCGGAGCATCGCTGACCCCGTATACACTGCAGGTCGAAGCGTAAATAAACCGTTTAACCCCGCTGTCTTTGCTGATACGTACCAACGGCTCAAAAGCTTCATAATTGACCTTTAAACTCAAACCCGGATTTAATTCAAAAGACGGATCATTGGAAATACAAGCCAGATGAATAACAGCATCACAGCCTTTAAGTGAACTGCGCAATAAACCCTGGTCACAAATATCACCTTTGATCTCAACCAAATTGGACCTGTCCTTGATATCATCAAAAACATCCTCGCCGTAAGTGTAAAGGTCCAGGCATTTGACACGGTAACCTTTATCTAAAAGCTTGGGGACCAATACAGCGCCCACATATCCGGCGCCGCCGGTGACTAGAACAGTTTTAATTGGGTCCATTTTCCTTGATCATCCTTTCCTTAGTTAACTAAATATTTAAACCAGTCCTTTGTCGCGTCCTGTATGCTCTCCGGCGTCCACACCGGCGCTTCGCGCCAATACTCAATGTGTTTTAATATCTTCTGCACACCTTCTTCAAACGAAACCTTCGGCTGCCAGCCCAACTGGGACTGGATCTTACGGATATCCGCCCAAGTGCACGCCGGCTCTCCGGGCCTTTTGGGGATATGGACTTTTTCTCCTCCTAAAAGAGACACCAGCTTATTAACACTTTGCGGCTTGCCTGTCCCCACATTAAAGATCTCCTGGTCGACGGAGGAATACCCGGCAGCGACAAATGCCTCCGCCACATCACTGACATAGGTAAAATCACGGGTCTGCTCACCGTCACCCACGACGGTAAAAGGCTTGCCGTTGAGTTTTTGGCCCAGAAAAACGCCGAACACGGCCCCATAGGTGCCTGAAGTGCGCGAGCGCAGTCCATAAACATTGAACAAGCGCAGTGAAACTACCGGCAGATGGTATACGCCTGCCCAGTGCAAGGCCGTGCATTCGCCTAAATATTTAGTCAAGGCGTAAGGGTATTGCATGCTGATGGGTGCTGTCTCAGAGGTGGGGTAATGTTCTTTCGAGGGAATGCCGTAACAGGAGCCGGAGGCCGTATAAACAAATCTTCCAACCCCCGCCAGACGGGACGCCTCCAGGACATTCATCGTCCCTAAAACATTCACCGCGTAATACCCTCTAGGATTGACGATCGAAGGCACGATATCTGCCAATGCCGCCAAATGAAATACGATCGCCTGTCCCTCAAAGTACGGGTGGATCTGCTCAAAATCAGTAATGTCCGCTTTAATAAATTTGAACCGGGGATTGCCTTTAAGATGTTCCAAATTAGCCATGCGGCCGGTGGATAAATTATCAATAACACTGACAGTATGCCCGTCATTTAAAAGATGGTCTACCAAATGGCTTCCGATAAAGCCAGCGCCACCCGTTACTAAAACATTCTTCCCCATCTTCCTTACCCCTTTAGCGACAACTCATTGTTTTCCTGGCTGGCCAGCTCTTTGATCAAATCCACACAACGGCCTTGCGGAGGCTGCGGGATGTCCATCTGTTCCCTGCAGATAAAAACGATCCCTTCAGGATGGTCAGGGACCTTTTCCACCCGGCTAAATTTCACCCCCACCCATTGCGGCTGGCTCAAAGACATTTCCACCAACTCCACCAGATCTGAATTGCCCAAAATAAAAAAGACCCGCTCTCCCTGCTCATACAAGCGCCGGATAACGATATTTAATTGGTTACGGATCAACCCTATGGAGCGTATGGTTTTAAGTGTGTAATGGACGGATTTGTGATATTTTTCATTGAAGCCCTTAGAGGTAAGGATATACTCGGTTTTTTTCTTATTGAGCTGACGGATACGGATATATCCCTTGGTAACAAGGCGGCGGACCAGGAGATTTGTCATGCCCAGGGAAATATCCAGTTGTTTAGACAGATCTCTTTGATTGGCACCGAGTTGGGCGCCAATGATATTGATCAATTCGAATTCGCGTTCGTTTAGGGAGTCTTCAGGTGTATTCATATGAATGTTCAATTTGTGAACATTATATAAAAGATGAGAATAATGTCAATATAAAATATGCTTAGAAGACTACCATTTAAATGCCACGCCTGAGCGTTGGCATTGGCTGCAGATAGGCATGGATTTACGCCCTTTGGTGGCCATCAATTCACGGGTGGCTATGGCAGCGGGACCATTCCAAATGGCACGGACATTCTTGTCACCGGTTTTGTAGGTGGTGTAGGGTTTGAGATCGCTCCAGATCACCCCTTCGCAGCATTGCAGCATGTCCCCATTGAAATTGACCTGCATGGCTTTCCATAACCAATCGCAGGAAATGGGAAGGGTCTGAGTGGGAAGGGGCGTTTCTTTATCTTCCAATCCTCCCCGGGCATTTCCCTGACGGAAACTCAACATCACGCCCAATTCCTGGCAGAATTGACGGATCAGCGGGATTTGATGGCGGTTATAGTTATAGGTTATCCAATCGATCATGATCAAGGTGGACTTGTTCAATTCTTTCTTGATACGTGCCACCATGCGGATATTTTCTTTCAGTTTCTCCACCTCGCCGTAGCGGATCTGGATGCTGTAAATGTCCTGGGTGAACCCGCCTAACTGGATCTTGATAAAGTCCAAGCCTGCCTCCAGTATCTCCCGGGCATTTTGCTCGGTGAATAACAAGCCATTCGTCGAGATCATGGTCATTACCTTGCGCTGGGTGGCAAACCGGATCACTTTTCCAAGATCTTTATATAATAACGGCTCGCCGTTGGTGTAGAGCACGGCGATCAAAACGTCTTTGCTGACCTGGTCAATGATGTCCATGGCCATTTCAGCCGGCATTTTCCCTTTGGAGATGCTGCCGAACGTCGTGCTGTCAGGATTGATGTTATAAATATTCCCTTTTTTATCGCGGCAGAATAGGCAGCCCGCGTTACATTCATTCCATAATTCAAGGCTGAGGATAAAAGGAGAACCCGCTGATCTTCTTGTTTTTAATAAATAGGCGCTCGTGCACAAGACCACGTTCCAAAGTTTACGGAAAGTGATCTTGCCGCTGAGCATTCCGGTCAGGAAAAGCCTGGCCTTAAGACGGCGGTAACTGTTACGCGCGGGCGCGGGGGCTGATTCCATAGGTCGACTCGATGATATAATTAGGACGCATTTTACTTTGTTCGTGGACAGAATTTAAATACAGGCCGATCATGCCGATACAAAACAACTGTACGCCGCCGATAAAAATGATGACCAGCATCAGGGCTGTCCAGCCGGGAATGGCCACACCGCTGATCTTTTGGACCAAGGCATGGATGGCAAATAAAATATCTATTAAAATAGCGCATAAACCGCAATAAGAAGCGATCTTTAAAGGCACAGAGGAAAAATTAATGATGGCGGAGTTTAAAAAATTAGAGACCACCTTTTTGCCCAGCACAAAAAATTTGCTTTTTCCCGCGAACCGCGCCTGACGGTCATAGGCAATGAAAACCTGCTTAAACCCCACCCAGGCCACCAAGCCGCGCATGAACGGATTGATCTCTTTAAACTGCAGCAAATGGTCAATGACCCGGCGGGAAAGCAGTTTAAAATCCCCTGCTTCCCGGGGGATGGGCACGCTGGAATACCTGTTGAGTATCTGGTAGCCGATCTTGGTGACAAACAGTTTAAAGCCGCTTTCCCCCTGGCGCGAACGGCGCACGGTATGCACCACATCAGCGTTTTGTTCGCGCATGGCCTTAAGCATTTCAGGGACCAATTCCGGAGGGTCCTGCAGGTCAGCATCCATATAAATGGCCGCGTCTCCCTGGGCATGGGCCAGGCCCGCCATGACACAGGGAGCCACGCCAAAGGTCCTGGACATGGTAATGATCTTGATGTCCCCGGTATTCTGGGCATGCTGCAAAAGGACCTCCAAAGACCTGTCATCTGAAGCGTCATTGACAAAAACCAATTCCCATCCGGCAATGGTCTTGTCTTCTTTTTCTTTGGTCAATACGGCCCTGGTGCGCGCGATCAATTCCCGGAGGACATCCTCTTCATTACGGAAAGAAAAAATGATAGATATCATCGGTGATGGCATATAGGTAATTTATGGTACAACTTTCTTGCGTAAATTCAAGAAGTACTTTTCTATGGTCACTGTTGATAAATATCCCGCCCCTAAGGACAATAAAAAGGTCGACAATATAATGAACCAATCCGTCCGGTTAACCAAATGACGTACGGTCAACATCAGCGGATAATGCCAGATATAGGTCCCGTAAGAATGCCTTCCGATCGATCTCACCAGACGGTTCTGTGTCAGTGCCAGCAGCGGACCAAAACCGCACAAAGCCGAGACCAACAACAAGCCGCTGGCCAAATAAACACAGACATAACTGGAAGACCTGCAAGCGTCAAAGTGAAGGAACACTTTATAAAATAACCCTCCGCTGGCCAAAAAACAGGCCAAGGGAAAAAGTTTCAACCGGGCAACAAAAGGCCCTGTCAAAAACCCCTCAAGCAATTTGATGACACACCCGCAAAGCAAGGCGTCAAAGCGAAGGTGTGACATTTGAAAAAGCATGAGCGGGTTATAGGGAAATGCAACGAACGTGGCACGCCGGATAAAAAAGATGAGCCCCATCATCACAAAAAAAGCCGCCAGCAAAACCCTCCTTTGACGTTCTACAGAGCGCACCAACACAACAATAGCTTGTAAGAATAAAGGATAAAGGAAATAAAAATGTTCTTCCACCGCGATCGACCAGAGATGGGCAAGATATCCGTTGGACTGGACGTAATTCTGGAACAGGAATAAGTAGCTGGCCATCGAAAAAAGTAAATGCGGCTGTGTAGGCTCAAAAAGGATGGTCAAGATAAAACCAACAACAACGACTGAAATATACTGCGGCACGATCTTAAAGGCCCTTCTTAAATAAAACCGCCGTATCCTTATTTTTCCGGGCAGGTCTTCAAAGAGCAGGCCGCTGATGAGAAAACCGCTGATAACAAAGAAAATGTCAACTCCCAAACGTCCAAGATAGGCAAACCGGTTTAAAATACCGGCAACAGGGTCAAGGAATAATGGTGCCGGATGAAAAAAATAATTAAGATGATGGACCAGGACCCATATAATGGCCAGGGCCCGGAACCCATCCAGGAAAGGATAATATTGTTTTTGCGCGGGATCCAAGCGGCCATATTAAAACACTACCTATTTTCTGTCAAATGCAAAAAATTTCATATAAATCATCAAAAAGCTATGCTAAGCTTTGGTCATGGTCAACTATTTTCAGATGGCCCTATGCGCCATTGTCATTCTTTCCATCCTGGTCCTCGGCATCAAGGTTTATCAATGGCTCGATCCCCGCCAAAGATCATTGCTTAACAGGTATCTGTATTTAGGCGAAGTTCTTTTGCTCGGCGCCACTGCCCTCATCGGCGCCTTTTTATTCTTGTCCCTGGTGGGCTTGTATAGGTCCCCTTTTCTCCTGGCAGTGACGGGCCTTAATTTTTTGTGGCTGTTTGACCCGGCTGTCCGGCATGACTTAAGAACGTATATTTTCAAACCCATCCGTTGGGACATAGGGACAGCACTCTTCCTGGCGGCCGCGGGCTTTTTTATTTTCAGGAATTGTTCTTTTTTGACCGACGTCGACTCCTTTTCAAACTACCTTTTCACCCAGCAGTTATGGTTACAGCATGGCAGCAGCTTGGTCGGCACTCCGTCAGAGGCTTATTCCATCTTTTTGCCCCAATTCGATTATGTCCTCGACAGTTTGGGACTGGCCCTTTGGGGCCACGAAACATTATACCCTGCCCTGATCAATTTATTCTGGCGGGTCACTGTCCTTTTATTGCTCTTTGGTTATACGAAATACCGTCTGCAGGGATCGCTCATCGCGTCAGCCGCTGTGTTACTGACACTGTTCAATGAACACTTTTTCTATTCAGGGGTAGGCCATTCCGTACTGCTTAATGGCGCTTTACTCGCCTTGTTGTTCGCCTCGATCTATAATTTTTGGGAAGCCCAAAGACGGCAGGACCATACCAGGCTTGTTTTGGCTTTTATCTTTTTAAGCCAGCTTCTGGCCAATAAATACCAGATGATGTATGTGACGGTTTTTGTGGCCATTGCAGGCGTCCTTATCCAGAAAAACAAAAAACTACTCTTGAAAGCCGTATGGGGCGACAAGATCAAGGTCTTGAGTCTGGCCATTTCCGTTGGGATCTTATCCATGTGGTTTTTAAGGAATTATTTAATGACCGGGGACCCTATTTATCCCGGTTATGCCGGGCAATTACACGCTTTTGGCTGGACACAGGAAAAACAAGCCGTGTTCATGCAGGTAATGGGCGGCATCAGCGTCAATGTTTTCTTAAAATACATGAGTTTTTTATTTATTTGGCCGGGTATTAAAGCTGCCAAACTCGTGCTGATCCTGGTGTATGTTTTCCCGATGGCTTTATTTTTTCTTAATGACAAGGTTTGGGACCATGAAAAGGACAAGATCAAAGAAATAGGTTTTTGGCTGGGGACCTCGATGCTGGTATTGTTAGGTATTTGCATGATGAGCCATCAGGACTCACGGTTTTACCGGTACCCCATTGCGATCTTTAGTTTTACCGCTGTTTTTGGCTGGTACTTCTTCCTGGTCAAGTTATGCCGGTTGCCGACGCTATTAGCAGCCGTGCTCCTGCTGGCCTTCGCTGCCCTAAACACGGGCAATGAAGGTTACCATATCGCCTTCGCCCAAGGGGGAAACGAACACTACCCTACGATCAAAGAAAATATGGCCATATTAAAAGGGCAATTATTCACCCGGCAAGCCATTGAAGAGAGTTACCCGGCAGTTGAAAAAGTGCTGCAGCTGGCCCAAAAAGACCCCGATAAATTCAGCCGTGGGGCTTTGGACATGGATGGTTCATTTGGCTTCAATACCCCTCAATTCTGGCTGCCCCGAAGGCCGGTGGCGTCACTGTGGTGTTCCAACCTGGCCCATTGGGACTCCTACGGGGATCCAAAAAAGATCGTCCGGGATTTTCATGACCAGCATATTGATTGGGTGATCGCGATGGATCAAGATGGTGTGTGGGGATTTATCCCTGTTGAGGAATTTGCCAACGGACTATCCGGCCAGATGCGTTACCCTTCCAAGAAATTCTTCGCGTATTCCCACATCCCTGAGCTTGATGACGTGAATCTCCCGCCATCATCCCGCCATCATTGATGTGAGTTTAAAAGCTCTTCTTTGATAACGCGCGCCAGATTTTCTGCCATGAGTATGTTACCCGCGGTGGTGGTATGCCCCCAATGGTCCGAGATATACGCCTGAAGGCACGTCTTATTGATCGCTTCCCTGAAATTCGTCTCATTACTCACAAAGATGGTCCCCTTACGAAAATAGAGGATCTCCTTTAATGATTTTATATCGCGCAGGGGCGATTGCATGACTATGAGCTTTGCCCCATGGCTCAGGACTGTTTCAACAATATCATTGGCATTGCGCACAGTCAAAGGGTGGAACACTTTGCGCACATACAGATCATCGACGGAAAACGTGGGGATGGCCTTGCAGGCTTCAATATTTTGCTGCTCTGATATGCCCTCCTGGGTTTTTTCCCCTCCCCCGGCCTCTGGAGAGGAAATGGGGCTGCTCACGGACCTTTTGGTCAGATCAGCCTGTTCTCTTGTAAAAAAATGAAGGCCCTTTATTTTCCCGGCCAGATCACCGCATACTTTCTTAAAAAGACGGTACGTCTTTAGCCGGTCTAAAAATAAAAATTTTAATTTTGCCGCAAACGTGTCAGAAACCACATGGGTAATTGATTCCTCATTATATCCGCCCATCATGACGATGACCATGTCCGGCTGGTATTGGTCCAGGCTGTCTTTGGCTTGCCTTAATATCTCCGTTGTTGAAGCCGCGGGAATGCCTTTATTAATGACCTTAAAATGCACACCCATTTTCCCTTCATTGAGGACCCGCTCCAGTTGTTTCGGATACGAATTCTCTCCGCCGTAAGCCGTATCCGATGAACCGAGGCAGATGATCTGATACTCCCCCTTGGCCTTGGCCCGGATATCATTTTGATAGGCCTGGACCAATAAAAAAATAAAACCGCCGCACCTTAGGAATACCTCTATAAGCAGCAGCCCAAGGAATAACCGAAAAACAACTCTCATCATTCTTTCCTTATTGATCATTCTCAAACAACTTTAAAACTGAAAATAGATAAATTCTTCCGTGCTCATGACACCCCAGCCAAGGATAAGATGCAGCATTATCGCATAGATCACCGTCTTGACCAGCCAATGCCTGTGATAGATGAACATTAGATCACCCGTTTTATATTGGCCGAACTGGATGATAAAAACAGGGCAGGCAAACGCGAGGAATTGAAATAGCAAGGCCTTGGGCGCCCCCCCGTTAAATTGAAAAATAAGCCTGTGGAGAAGAAAAAATAAATGGCTCGCGGATTGGGCCCTGAAGATCATCATCCCAAAGGCTATCAATTGGAACATGAAAAAAATCCTCACCCAAACCCAAAGTTGCTGGCCGAACACGCTTTTAGGTTGAATGTAACGTTTAATGTGAAATCTTGACCGCAATATGATATAGATCACAAGAAGAGCCCCGTGATAGAGCCCGAAGAACAAAAATGTCCATTCCGCCCCGTGCCAAAGGCCCATGAGCGACATGGAAACGAGCAAGGTGATATATATCCTTGGATTTCCCCTAATAAAACTTAACGCGTCAAAAAGAGGCGTGTAGAGATAGTCCCTGATCCAGGTGCTTAAGCTGATATGCCACCTGTTCCAAAAATCCTGGATATTCACCGCAAAGAAAGGCAGGTTAAAATTGAGCATGATGTCAAAACCCATGACCCTTCCCAGGCCCCTTGCCATAGAACTATACCCCTCAAAATCACAGAACAGTTGGAATGTAAAGGCATAGGAAGCCAATAAGATCTCGGCCCCGCTGCAGGAAGAATTCAGGGCAAACACGGGTGCCACGACTTTCGACAGATTGTCCGCGACAAAGATCTTAAGGAAAAGTCCCCAGAAAATAAGCGAGCACCCCTCATAGAAATCATTTAAACCGATCCTTCTGGGAGCCGTGATCTGGGGAAGCAGGTCCTTGGCCCTTTGGATAGGCCCGGCAATGAGCTGCAGGAAAAAGCTCACATAAAGGGCGAAATCAAGGATATTCTTCGTCGGCTTCATTTTTCCCCGGTATATGTCGATGGGGTAAGTTAAAGTCTTAAAGATATAAAAAGATATGCCCATCGGCAGGATGATATTCAAGGCGTGGTATTCAACCGGGGCCCCGAAAGCTTTCAATAGCCCGGCCAGGTTAGAAACAAAAAAATTAAAATATTTAAAAAATCCAAGGATGGCCAAACTGGAAACGACGCTTAAAGACAAGAACAGTTTTTTTGTTTTGGCTTCTTTGGACCCGTCGATCTTCATGCCGCAGAAATAACCGATGCAGATGAGCAGAATGATGAGCGAAAAAAAACGCCAGTCCCAGGAACTGTAAAAAATAAAACCAGCCGCAAGGAGCAGCTTGTTCTGCCATTGATGGGGAAGGACGAGGTACAGGCCATAGACAATGGCAAAAAATATGGCAAATTCCAGGGAATTAAACAGCATATGGCTTATCCTATCACGCGTTCACAGAGGAGGTCGAGCATTTCACCCACATTTTTAAGCTCACCGACTTCAGCGGCGTTCAAAGTGACCTTGAACTCTTTCTCGGTGGCAACAACGAGGACAATGTGCATCAGCGAATCCCATTCTCCGATATCTTTCGCGGTCATCTCATCAAAGATCTCGATCTTCTCATCGTCAAACACTTCCCCAAAAACGCGGTTCAATCTTTTTTTGATCTCGTTTCGCTTAGCTTCCATCATTGGGCCCCTTCCTTTTTTTAATAAATGACTTGTATGCCGGTTTTTCGCCGCTTAAAGGTAATTCCCAGAAAACAGCCGCCTGGTCTTCCTTCTTTAAAGTAAAACCCAATCTGCCGTACAAGCCCTCCACCAATTGGTTTTTCTTCGTTGGTATATATTTACCTTCGATGTGTTTGACACCGAGGTCCTTGCCCAAGGTGACGATCTCCCGCATAATAAAATCTTCCACTCCCCGGGACAGCACCCGGCAGCTCATGACCCAGGTGTCAATGGACAAACTTTTGTCCTTCTGTTTTTCAAGGATAACAACGGAAATAAGGCCGTTATTGCCGAAGCGGTCCGTCAACGTAAAGCACCGCAGGAATTTATCCTTTTGTTCCTGGAACGCTTTTATTTCATTCGCGTTGTATCTTGTCGTGGTCAGGTGGAACTGGTTGCTTTTATTGATCAATTGGGCCGCCCGGGACAAGTTAA